>JARRLH010000391.1:0-2995 GCA_037387205.1 Desulfofustis sp. | reverse complement strand
AGGAAGGGTAGTTGATGCTCCTGGTGATAATTTACTGGCTGAATTTAGCAGCGTTGTGGATGCTACCGAATGTGCCGTTAAGATTCAACAGGAGCTAAAAACTAAAAATGAAGGCCTGCCGGATAATCAAAAAATGAACTTTCGCATTGGAATTAATCTGGGAGATGTGGTTGAAGAAGCCGACCGCATATACGGAGATGGGGTTAACATTGCCGCTCGAATCGAAGGACTTGCAGAGCCAGGAGGTATTTGTATATCAAGAACCGCCTTTGATCATGTAAAAAACAAATTAACGATTGGGTATGAATATTTGGGCGAACACAGGGTAAAAAACATATCAGAGCCTGTGAGAGTATATCGGATTTTGTTGGAACCTGAAGCTGCTGGTAAAGTTATCGGTGAGAAGAAACCAAAATCAAGGAAATGGATTTGGGCAGCTTCTGGTGCTCTTGCCATAATCATCGTAGTGATTGGTGTTTTTGCAATTTGGAATTATTATTTCCGTCCTTCGTTTGAACCTGCCTCTGTAGAAAATATGACCTTTCCATTACCTGAAAAACCCTCTATTGCAGTACTGCCCTTTGACAATTTGAGTGGCGATCCAGACCAAGAATACATCGCTGATGGTATCACCGAAAACATCATCACCATTCTTTCTAAGATTCCAGAACTGTTTATTATCGATCGCAATTCAGTTTTCACATATAAAAAGAAGCCGGTTAAAGTTCAGCAAGTGAGCGAAGATCTGGGAGTACGATATGTGTTAGAAGGAAGTGTGCAAAAATCCGGCAAGCAAGTGCGCATCAATGCGCAATTGATCGATGCCATCAAGGGACATCACATATGGGCTGAGAGGTATGACCGGAATTTCGAAGATCTATTCGCTCTCCAGGATGAGATAACTAAGAAAATCCTGAAGGAATTACAGATAAAATTAACTTGGGGTGAGACAGCCAAAATATTTGTTGAAACTGATAACTTAAAGGCATGGGAGTACACTATTAAGGGCCTAAATCTTTTTCTTAAAGGTGGAAAAGAGAATTACACCACAGCAAAAGAGCTTTTTAAACAGGCCATGGAGCTGGACCCTAAATATGCGTTCCCATTAATTATGTTGGGATGGACTCACGCCAACGAAGCGAGATATGGAGTTAGTAAATCTACGGCTGACTCTTTAACGCTGGCGTCTAATCTCGCACAAGAAGCCTTAGATATTGATAAGACAGCTGGTGGCGCCCATAGTCTTTTGTCTTCAATCTATATGGTTCAAAAACAGCATGAAAAGGCCATTTCAGAGGGCAAGAAAGCAATCTCTCTTGCACCCAATGATCCGTTAGCATATGCAGTTTTGGCCGATGCCGAACGATTTGCTGGAAAATTTGAAGAATCGATTCAGCATTTCGAAAAGGCAATGCGACTACAACCATATTATCCAGAGTGGTACTTAGCACATCTGTGTCTCTCCTACTATTACGTTGGCCGCTATGAAGATGCTGTGGCAGCGCTCAATCAATACCTACGAAAGAATGAAAAAAAGGGCGGATTTACGTTGAACATTGCTTTGGCAATTAACTATATTCGGCTCGGCAAGGAGCAGCAAGCGGAAGCTCACGCTCAAAGATTACTTGAAATGTATCCGGCGTGGAATCTTGAGGATAATCGAAAATCAAGTTTCTTTAAGAATCCTGCTCATCTCGAGAAACAGCAAATCGATTTGCGCAAGGCGGGGATACCCGAACATCCACCCCTTAAACTGCCTGATAAACCTTCCATAGCCGTGCTTCCCTTTGTAAATATGAGCGGCGATTCTGAGCAGGAATATTTCAGTGATGGATTAACCGATCAATTAATATCTGCACTCTCCAAGCTACCACAACTTTTTGTAATCGCCCGCACTTCCACGTTCACTTATAAAGGAAAGCCGGTGAAGGTACAGCAAGTAGCAAGAGAGCTGGGTGTTGGCTATGTGTTGGAGGGAAGTGTGCAGAAAGCGCAAGACAGGCTGCGTATTACTGCTCAGCTTATAGATGCCCAGAAAGGACACCATCTGTGGTCTGAGAGTTTTGATCGTGATTTGAAAGATATATTCGCTATACAAGATGAGATCACGAGGAAAGTAGTGCGAGCCATGGCAGTCAAGTTGAGTTCTCAAGAGCAGGCTCGCGTGCATAGGAAAGGTACGAAAAACCTCAAAGCCTATCTAAAATCTTTGGAAGCCGCTGAGCCATTCTTTCTTTTTAAAAAAGAGGCTAATGCACGAGCCAAGCAATTACTTGAGGAAGCTATTGCCCTGGACCCTGAATATAGTGAGGCTTATAGCTTTTTGGGTTTTTGTCATTATTGGGATGCCGTCTTTGGTTGGAGTAAGTCACCGAGAAAGTCCATTGGAAGGGCTTATAAATTAGCGCAAAAGGCTTTGTCTATCGATGACTCTCTGGCCCAACCTCATGAGATGATAAGTAAAATATATGTTTGGCAAAAGAAATATGAGCTGGCAATCGCCGAGGCACAGAAGACTGTTGAATTAAATCCAAACGGTGCTTGGGGTGTTTATAATCTAGGGTGGGTTCTTAGATGTGCGGGCAAACCCGAGGAAGGTATTCTATGGATGCAAAAGTCGATACGTCTCAATCCTCTCTACCTATCTCAATTTGCGGTGTTTGACTCTCTGGGGCGAGCATTTTTCCTTGCAGGAAGGTATGAGGAAGCAATCGCAGAATACAATAAGGCGATAAAGCTCAATCCAGATTACCGGGATGCTCATGTTGGCTTGGCTGCCGCCTATGCATTGTTAGGCCGAGAGAAAGAAGCTCGCACTGAAGTTTCGGAAATCCTCGGGATAGAGCCGAATTTCTCGATTAAGAAATATTCTGAATTTATGTCTTTTCAGGTTGGTCTTGAATCGGAAATTGAGGGTCTTCGTAAGGCAGGATTGCCTGAATAACCAAACTGCAGATATCTGCTCATATTCACAAATATCATATCGGTGCTAAAA
>JARRLH010000390.1:0-3013 GCA_037387205.1 Desulfofustis sp. | reverse complement strand
ATGTCCCTTGAAGGGCCAACAGCCCGGGTTCGAGCATCAGCCTGCGGGGACGCGCAGGCTGATGCATCCTGATCCGCATGCCTGGGCCGGCTCATCTCCGAGTATCGGGGCGTAGCGCAGCCTGGTTAGCGCGCCTGCCTTGGGAGCAGGAGGTCGCAGGTTCGAATCCTGCCGCCCCGACCAGTAATTAAAAGGGTTTTCGTTTTCGGCCGGAAGCCCTTTTTGTGTTTTTGCAGATTTTTTGCAAACAAACAGATTGTGATTGAGAGTGAAGAAAAACTAGCTCTGGCTCCGTTTGTCGGGGAAAATTTTCTTTGATCCCAGTCCCCCGACCTACCCGAATAAGCCTGCTCCAGCCAGAAAATTGCCTGCTCGTCGGTCAAGCTGTGCTGAACAACCTGTTCCTCTCCGTGACGCAAACCACAAGACTCGGTTTTCTGCAATGGTGGAGATAGTGTTGAGTGGCTTCGTGATGGCAATTTTAATTTTAATCACCGGTTGTTGTTATCAACTTCACAGGAAGAATTTGAATTTGCAGATTTTCTTAAACGATTGACACTGCCAAAACGAATCTCTTCAATTGGAGTGATTGGGGACTCGGCAACTTATCAGGAACTCCGCGTAACAAAATGATGCCCGTATAAATGGTATACTAAGGTCATTAACGTTCTGTTTTTTCTACAAAAGAAAAAGGAGACGAAAATGACCGAAGAATTCGCGGTACCCGAAAAACCCGTTTTTGACCCCCCATTTGCCCCTGATCGTCATTTCAAGGCTAAAAACACACCTCCAGACCGTTATTTTACCAGCTATAAGCGCCATATTACCCATCGCTGGTGCTCACGTCTGGCTTCACGCGGACTTCCCGGTTCAGAGCTGGCGGTAGAGTACCTCTACGGTAAATACATCAAAAACCTGTCGGTAAGTATCATTAATCAATCAGGACGTATCATATTGTACTTTCTAGGCTTTCTTGAACGACAGGGAACAACCATCTATACCCTCACTCGCCAAGACATCAGTGCTTTTGTACAATATGAACAGGACCGTGAACAAAAACCGGCATCAGTGGTCAACTATTTACGGGCAGTCTATGCCTTCATTGTCTTCCTGGTCGGCCACGGTGTACTGCCCAACACGATTATGCAGCCAAAGATTAAAGTAAAACTGCCAGAAGCACTGCCCCGGGCGATCCCTGCTGAGGATGTACAAAGGCTTCTTTCAGCGATCACCGCCGTTCGGGACAGAGCGCTGATCTTGCTCTTGTTGCGAACGGGAATGCGCATCGGTGAGTTGCTGGAGGTAAAACTATCCGACATCAACCTCGCTGAGCGAAAGATCCTGATTTACGTGGGAGAAAAGAACTACCAGGGCCGATCTGTGTATTACAACAAGGATGCCGAACAAGCCCTGCAGCACTGGCTCACAGAAAGAGATACGCAATCTGATTATCTCTTCCCCGGCAGATCGGGGCCAGGCACTCTCGGCTACGTCACGGCTTGGAGTGCAATGAGAAGGGCTTTGCAGCGTGCCGGGCTCTCCGATAAAGGCTACAGTCTGCACAATCTTCGTCATACCTTTGCCACCGATATGCTTAATGCCGGCATGCGCTTGGAAGTACTGCAGCAGATCATGGGGCATCAGGAGATCGAAATGACCCTGCGCTATGCCAAAATGACCGATCTGACCAGAGAGAACGAGTACTTCAAAGCAATGGATCGGATAGAACAAGGAGAGCGCCATGAACCTCGCCGAGTCCATACTGAACTACAGAAGGTATTTGAAGAGAAAAAACTACACCGCTCAAAGCGTAAGTAGCTACCTATATCGGTTGAAATACTTTCTTCTTTGGCTCCCCGTTCCGGTTGAAGAGGCAACTCCTGCCTACCTCAAACGGTATCTGGATCTGCTTCTCGAACAGAAGCTGGCTGCCAAGACCATAAATGAACGGTTGGTGGCCATACGCAGCTTCTATCGTTATCTGCATGAAGAAGAGGGCCTCGATATCGACAATCCTGCGCGCAGCGGCATGGCTTTGCGAATGGCCAAGCCGCTGCCGAAAAACATCAGGCAGAGCGATCTTGAATTGTTCTTCGCCGCCGTCACCAAAAAACGGGACCGGGCCATGTTTATGCTCATGCTGCGCTGCGGTCTCAGGGTTGAGGAGGTTGCCAACCTGAGTCTTGACGACATTGATTACCAATACAGCAAGATCGTGGTTCGAGGCGGTAAAGGGCGTAAGGATCGGACAACCTATTTCAACACCGATGCGGGATCTGCGTTAGCTGGTTATCTGCGAATACGACCACCGACCCGAGAGCAGCAAATCTTTCTGGTTGAAAAGGGCGCTTACAGGGGTAAGCCGCTTTCTGTTCGAGGCATCCAGAAACGGATGGAGTATTACGCGACAAAAAGCGGCGTTGCAATCACCTGTCATCAACTTCGGCATACGATGGCAACCCAGCTGCTCAATAATGGTGCCGATATCGTTGCTATCCAAGAGTTGCTTGGCCATTCCAAGATCGAGCTCACCATGCGCTATAGCAAGCTGTCCGGTGTGAAGGCCCAAACAGACTATTACCAGGCGATGGAGAAGATTACAGGAATCGGGGAGTGGGATCCAATTGCAGACGTGCCGCCCACCAGGAACTAGTTCCTGGTGGGCGCTGTGCAGAGAAAAACCTTGACTCCAGGGCAAACAAAGACCAAAATAACACTAATTAACATATTAATATAAATAGAAAAAACAGAATATGCTACGCGGAGTTCCTGAGCATATGCGAATAGAGATATATGCGTCTATCGAGAGAGTTCCCCTGGCAAGGTCAGATTTTTAGTAAATTTGGATCGCGAGGGTGCTCAGGAATAATGTCTATATGGGCTAGGTCAAAGTTTCTATAATGTTGCTATGACAAATATTCCATAGCCTAACTACCACTTTGTTCCATTTACTAATGTGGTTCTATATATTAGTTTTATTTCTATCTTCTTAATTCTACTATAAAATTGATAT
>JARRLH010000389.1:0-3025 GCA_037387205.1 Desulfofustis sp. | reverse complement strand
AGGATGGAGGTTTTGCTCTGTTCAACAAGGGCCAGGTCGAGCACCGCCAGGGCCGTCTGTCGGCTGTTGAGATGGAAAAATAATTCCTCAGCGGAAGTGGCGGCGGCACAGACCATTTCAAGGTTGTTGGTGAAGAGGCCCTGGAGTTTTGCAGAAGATGGTGCGGAGGTACTGGCGACGACGATCTGCTCATCGTCGTCGAGGAGTTTATCTCCATTATTTTCAAGTAGATAGCTCACAGCAGGGAAAGGCTCTATCATAAAACTGTCCGGCTGTTGCCGGCCCGACCGTAAAAGTGGCTCAGGGCGGAAAAGACATCGGGCCCTTGAAAATAACCTAGTGCCCTAATATCAGTGACTTTTCTATTAGTTTACTGGTTTGGTTGAAAAATAAAAATAAAAATCGTATAACCTGAAAGACTTGAACATACATACAGGTCACCCGATGCGTCACCTTTTATCGTCCCGGCCAGCAGGGATGAAGGATGTTTTGTGAATAATTTCTTTGCCACCGGCGGCCCCCTCTCACACCACATATCTCACTACGAGTCCCGACCAGACCAGTTGTTGATGGCCCGGAAGATTGCCTCCTTTCTGGCAGCCCCGGAGGGCGGCCTGGCGGGCACGCCGGAGTACAGCGATGTGCTGGTGGTCGAGGCCGAGACCGGCATCGGTAAAAGTCTCGCCTATTTGGTGCCGGCTATCGCTTCGGGAATGCGGGTGGTGGTTTCCACCGCCACCATAAATCTGCAGGATCAGTTGATAGAAAAAGAGATCCCGCTGCTGGAAAAGGTGCTCGGGCGGGAGGTGGCCGCCGTCTGCGTAAAAGGGCGTCAGAACTATCTCTGCCTGCACCGTTGGTATCAGCATCGCTACTCTCCCCAGATTTCTCTGGTGGGCGATGAGGAGTGCGATAAAATCGAGGGCTGGCTGGAAGAGACCGAATTCGGTGATCGGGCCGAGTTGGACTGGCTGGCCGACAGAGCTCCGCTGTGGCCGAAAATATCGGCCCACAGCCATCAGTGTCTCGGCAGCGACTGTCCGGAATGGTCCAACTGCCTGGTAAATAAACTGAGAAAGAGAGCGGCCTCGGCCCGGATTCTGGTGGTCAACCATCATCTCTATTTTTCCGACCTGGCGTTGCGCCAGAGAGGGTTTGGGGAAATACTCCCGCGCCACGAGGCGGTGATTTTCGACGAGGCTCATCACCTGGAGGGCGTGGCCACCACTTTTTTTGGTACCAGTTTCAGCCAGTATCAGGTGTATGATCTGATCAGCGATATCAGCCAGCAGGCCGAAGTCGATCTCGAGGTCGAGGAAGGCGACCGCATCATCGGTACGGCTTCGGGCATCAGGCAGCGGGTGGACAGTTTTGTGGCCCATTTCCCCCCGCAGCGCGGCCGTTTCAGCCTGCTGGAGTTTGTCCGGGCCAACGACAACTGGGCGGCGGAGATTCAGCTGGTGGTCGACGGCCTCAAGCGGCTGGCAGACGATCTGGAGGCGATCAGCCGCCGTCATGAGAACTGGCAGGTGTTGGCGGACCGGGCCGGGGAAATCCATCAGAACCTGTGTTTTGTCGGTCTGCTGGATCCGGACACGCGCTCGAGCTCCCATGTCTACTGGTATGAAAAACGCGAGCGGGCGGTGAGCCTGTCGGCCACCCCGGTCAACGTCTCCGAGGATTTGCAGGCGAGCCTCTACTCGACGGTTCCCAAGATCATCCTGACCTCGGCGACCCTGTCGACGGCGGGCAGCTTCGACTATATTCGGCGACGGCTCGGGCTTGGAGACGGCATTGAGGCCCTGCAGTTGAAATCACCCTTCGACTATCAGTCGAGAACGCGTTTCTATGTTCCCGGAAACGGGTTTCCCGAACCCTCCGCGCCGGGTTATGACGATGCCCTGTGCGAGCAGGTGGAAGGGCTGGTGAAGATCACCCGGGGGCGGGCTCTGGTGCTGTTCACCAGCTTCCGGGGTATGGATCTGGTGGCTGAGTACCTGACTGAAAAACTCAACTACCCGGTGCTGGTGCAGGGGACCGCCTCCCGGACCAGACTGCTGGAGCGCTTTCGGGCCCAGACCGATTCGGTACTGCTGGCGGTGGCCAGCTTCTGGGAAGGGGTAGACATCGTGGGCGAGTCGCTCAGCGGAGTGATCATCGACAAACTGCCCTTTGAGGTGCCCACCGATCCCGTCGTCCAGGCCCGTATGCAGGCGATCAGGGAGGATGGCGGCAATCCCTTTTTTGATTTTCAGATTCCGCGGGCGGTCCTGAGTCTGCGCCAGGGCGTTGGCCGGCTGATGCGCTCGGCCAGCGACGGGGGACTCATTTCGGTGCTTGATGCCCGGCTGTTCTCCAAGCGCTACGGCAGCGTCTTTTTGAAAAGTCTGCCGCCTTCTCCGGTGGTCAGGGAGATGGTTGAGATTAAGAACTTTTTTGGTATGTTGGAAGAAAACCAGAATTGAGGTGGTGCAAGTCAAAGGATGGAACTGAAGAAGCTGATCGCTGAACAGGCAGCCACAATAGACGAGGTGATGCGGCAGGACATAGATGAGTTGGCCGTGGAACTCGATCCCCTGCTGATTGACATCCTCAGGTACGGACTGTTTAGCGGCGGTAAACGGATTCGGCCCTTTCTGACCACCTCGGCCTGCCGTCTCTGCGGCTGCTCCGACGAGGGCATCTACCAGCTGGCCACCTCGTTTGAATACTTGCATGCGGCGACCCTGATCCATGATGATGTGATCGATAAGGCCTCCGAGCGGCGCGGCGCAGCCTCGGTTGTCGAACACTTCGGTCTGGCCGAGGCGATTCTCGCTGGAGATTTTCTGCACGCCCATGCAATGCAGTTGGTCAGCCGCTATGGCGGCCCCCAGGCCTTGAGTGTGTTCTGTCGGGCAACCACTGCCATGGTGGACGGCGAATACCGTCAACTGCGCAACAGTGGGAATCCTGCTCAATCGGAGAGCGATTATTTTACCGTGATCAAAGGCAAAACGGCGCTTCTGATCGGGGCGGCCTGCGA
>JARRLH010000388.1:0-5717 GCA_037387205.1 Desulfofustis sp. | reverse complement strand
GAACGATGAGAGCGCCTATTAGTAGAATGACAAAAATATCTGCTGAAAATGGGATGACCGCATCAACCCTTTCAGCCGATATTTTTGTCATTCTACTAATAGGCGCTCTCATCGTTCAGTATTACAAATTTTCAAAAGACGACAAAGAAGGGATGTCCAAGTTCAAGATTAGCCTGTTAATTGGCTTCCTCGCTCCTTTTACCATCGGTATCATATTTAAATACTTCCTGCTGGTCCCGATGCCGCACGAAGGACTGGTTGTCAGCCTGCTGGACGCGATCTGGTACGCTGAAGTCTGGTCGTAAAAGGAACCATGCTATGATTATTTTTGAAAGAATCCAGACTTTTTTTGAAATTGCCGTGGGCATGGTGAGCGATCCTGTTTCCCTTGCCATCTTGTTCGGCTCCGTTCTTCTTGGCATTCTCTTTGGCGCCATGCCCGGGCTTACCTCGACCCTCGGGGTCGCCCTGCTGACCGCCCTTACCTATTCAATGGATACGGAAATGGCAATGATCTGCCTGCTGGCCATCTATGTCGGCGGCACCTACGGCGGCTCATACGCATCAATTTTAATCAACATTCCCGGAACGGCCGCCGCCGCCGCTACCGCCATGGACGGGTATCCACTGGCCTGCAAGGGCCAAGGCGGCAGAGCCATAGGCCTGACCACCACCGCCTCGGCGATCGGCACTATTGTAAGTATGCTTTTTGTGGTGAGTATCTCGCCGATCATTTCCAATTTCGCCCTCGAATTCACTTCTTTCGAGTTTTTCCTTCTCGCATTTTTCGGGATATTGATCAGCGGTACCTTGACCGCTCCGGACCTGGTCATCAAAGGCTGGATCGCCGGTTTTCTTGGACTGTTCCTTGCCTGTATCGGCAGGGACCAGCTCCAGTTCTTCCCGCGCTTCACCTTCGGCATTACCGAACTGGAAAGCGGCATCGAAGTCGTACCGGTGCTCATCGGCGCCTTCGGCATCCCCCAGATTATCGATGTGCTCCGGGCCCGCTCGCAAATGCCCAAAGCCGAGAAGCTTACTAAAATCATGCCTGAGATCGGCACCGTGTTGCGCAACATCCCGGCAATTATCCGCAGTGCACTAATCGGAGTCGGCATCGGAGCTGTTCCCGGCATCGGCGAAGACATAGCCGGCTGGGTTTCCTATGGTACCGCCAAGAATACCTCAAAGCATCCCGAAACCTTCGGCACCGGCGAGCTCAAAGGCGTGATTGCCAGTGAAACCGCCAACAATGCCTGCGTCGGCGGGGCAATGATCCCGCTGCTCAATCTCGGTATTCCCGGCAGCCCGCCGGCAGCCATGCTGCTTGGAGCGCTGATGCTGCATGGGGTTACTCCGGGTCCGATGATTACCTTCGAACACCCGACCTTTATACTCGAGGTCGCCGCCATTCTGCTGCTTGCTTCGGTGGCGATGTGGGTTACCGGGATGATTCTGGCCAAACAGGTAGTCAAGGTGCTCAATATCCCCACCCCGCTCTTCATGCCAATTATCGGAGTGCTCTGCATCATCGGTTCGTACTCTCTCGGTTTGAACATTTTCAATCTTTACCTGATGCTGCCGGTCGGCATTATCTGCTACTTCCTCACCAATATGGGCTACCCGATCGCACCGCTGGTTATCGGCGTTATTCTCGGGCCGATGGCGGACGAGAATCTACGCCGGGCGCTGATGGTCTCCCAGGGAAGCTTTATGCCGGTATTCACCCGGCCGGTTGCACTGATTCTTTTTCTGATCATCGTCTTGACGGTAGTCAGCCAGTTTGGCTGGTACAAACGAATGTTGGCTGGTATTAAAGCTAAACTCTTCAACAATAACGCATAAAAGCTGACAGTAAAAAACCCATACTTCGGAGATTTACCATGCTCAAACTGGCAATAATCACAAGTTTTCTCTCACAAACTAAAGACCGTTTCCATGAATACAACAAACCGCTTGATCTGGACCAGAAATTTGCCCTGCTAACCACTATAGATGGCTACAGTGGAGTCGAGATTGTACATCCTTACGAGGTGAATGACGCTGCTGAAACGAAAGCAGCGCTCGGAAAATACAACCTCAATGTCTCAGCCGTAAATGTGAACGTCAAAGCCGAACCGGAGTTTCGCAACGGTGGAGTGACCTCTCTTGAACAGCAGGTCAGGGAGAAAGCCGTACAGTTCATTAAAAATGCCAAGGATTTTGCCGCCGAAATCGGCGCCGACAAGGTGACCTGCTGCCCCTTGGGTGACGGCTATGAATTCGCCTTTCAAAATGACTACGCACTGGCCTGGAAACACCTGATCGAGACCTTTTCCGAGGCGGGAGACTATCGCAGGGAAATTCCGTTGTACGTCGAATACAAGCCAAGTGAAACCAGGGGGCGCTGCTTTGTCGACACCGCCGCCAAGGCGCTCTGTCTGCTTAACGATATCAAGATAGAAGAGATGGGAGTGACACTTGATTTTGGCCACTCCATGTATGGCAACGAGAATCCGGCCGAGGCGGTTTCCCTGCTGGAGGCAAGCCCATTCAAATACTACATACATATCAATGACAACGACGGAAAATGGGACTGGGACTACTTCTGCGGCACCAAGCATTTCCTCGATTATGTCGAGTTTCTCTATTATCTGAAAAAATACAAATACAACGATTATATGACTTCCGATACCTCGCCGACCCGCTGGGACATTAAAGGTACTTTCGAGGCCAACAGCAGGCTCACCACCAAGATCTGGCAGTTATTCGAGCGCATCGATGTTGGTGAACTGGAGGCCCTGATGGCACGAGGTGACTATATAGAGACCTGGAAATTCATCGAACAAAATATCTTCTCTTTACGATAACTGACCCCATGAGTGAACCGACTATTGCGATGAGCTATCTTGATACCCTGCCGCCAGAGTGGCAGACCGAACAGGCGGCCTGCGACCTGGCCCGTGAAATCGGCGGGAACCTTTACCTGGCCTCCAAGAATACCGGAGTTCGCGTAGTGGTGATAAGTCGCTCCGACTCCACCCTGCGCGGTCATTTTCCCGCGGAGGTTGATGCCGCCGCCGAGATCCTGAACAAGCAGCAGCTTCCTTATTTGATTATCCCGTTCTTCCTGGAAGGGGGCCGTTATACGCTCGACGACATCCATTATGTCAAGGAAAAGGACTCTCTTGTTCCGGCCGCCATGACGCCGTTTGCCAAGGATGCGGCCTTCGGTTTCAGCCATTCCAATCTGAAAAAATACATCGAGGAAAAGACCAGAGGTAAAATTAACGCAGAAGATGTTATAGCGGTGAGTCTCGAAGACATCAGAGTCGGCGGTCCGGAGCGGGTTGCCGAAGTTCTCAGAAGCGTACCCCAGGGCACTGCCTGCATTATCAACAGCGCCAGCTATCGGGACATGGAAGTGGTTGTCTCGGCCCTGATCACGGTGGAAAACGAGGGCTATGAATTCCTCTACCGCACTGCCGCCTCTTTCGTGCGATCACGACTCGGACTGGATGCCGGCGATGGACTGCTGTCCGGCACCCAGCTGGTAAATCCAAGCGCCAACGGAGGGTTATTCGTGATTGGCTCCTACGTACCTAAAACGACGGCCCAAACCAATGCGCTGTTCGAACTCACCGACATCGTTCCCATTGAGGTAAAGGTCGACGAGTTACTCGATGAACGCAGAAGAAGTGAGGAGATAGAACGGGTCATCGCTCTCACCAACGGTACCCTGGGTTCAGGTGCAGACGCTGCGGTCTACACCAGCCGTTCACTGGTTGCAGGCAGTGATGCGTCTTCAAGCCTGGCAATCGGCGGTATCGTCTCCGCAAGTCTGGTCGAGATCGTCAGCAATTTAACCCATCAGCCACGCTATTTAGTCGCCAAGGGAGGCATCACTTCGAGCGATATCGCTACCGAGGCCCTGGGGATAAGACGAGCACTGGTAATCGGGCAGGCCCTGCCAGGAGTGCCGGCCTGGCGATGCGGCGAAGAGACTCGCTACCCGGGCATGACGTATATCGTCTTCCCGGGCAATGTGGGAGAGGATGACGCGCTTGCACAGATTGTCAGAAAAATAGACTGACAAAGCCCAATAACAGACAAACGTAACATTAACAGAAGGAGAAAAATCAATGAAACATACGGTAACGACAATTCAGGCCATGCGAGACAACAAGGAAAGCATTACCATGCTCACCGCCTATGACTACCCCACCGCAAAAAAAGTAAACGATGCGGGGATAGACATGATACTGGTGGGTGACAGCTGCGCCATGGTCGTTCACGGCCACCCCACCACCCTGACAGCCACCATGGATATGATGGTACTGCATTGCGCTGCCGTTGCCCGGGCCTGCGACCGAACCATGGTAATCGCCGATATGCCGTTCGGATCCTTTCAGTATTCGATAGAGGATACGATGAAAAACGCGGCTCGTTTCATCACCGAGGCAAAGGTTGACGGAGTCAAATTCGAGGCCACCCCGCATCATATCGAAAAAACCAAGGCCATCGTCCAGATGGGTATCCCGGTGGTCGGGCATGTCGGACTGCACCCCCAGGCAGTGGGCGCCCTTGGCGGCCTCAAGGTTCAAGGAAAGGATATGGATTCAGCCCGTAAAGTCGTCTCGGAAGCGCTGGAGCTCCAGGAAGCGGGCGCTTTTGCCATCATCTTCGAAGCGGTTCCTGCCAAGCTATCCGACTACGTGACCAGAAAACTCGATGTTCCCACCATCAGCATTGGCGGCGGTCCCTATTGTTCAGGACAACTTCTTGTCACTCCTGACGTACTCGGCATGTATGACAATTTCACCCCCTCATTCGCCAAGCAGTATCAGAAATTCGGTGAGGTGATGATCGACACCTTCAAGCAGTACAAAGAAGAAGTGCTCACTGGCAAGTTCCCCGGCGAAGAACACAGTTATAAAATGTCCGATGATGTTTTGGAGGCCATCGAGAAAGAATTCGGCGCCGCCTGATTACACCGCTCTGCGCCCCCTCCCTATCCACGGTAAAATAACCTCTTTTGCCGCTGGATAGTTCACACCTGTATTCCGGACCGCTGATGAGCCGGGATACAGGTGTTGTGCCCCGAACCTGTATTCGATTTCGAAGAGAAGACGGTCGTTGTCGCCCCCATCCTGGAAAATCCCTTCCTCACCGGCCAAAATCCCGGAAGACGGGTTGTGAGAGCAACTACTGTTTTCTTGATGGCATTGTTACAGCCCTTTTTCCAGCTGTCTCACCGAGAAAAATGATTCATCGAGTTCCTGGTTGTATTTGATATTATCCATTCTCAGGACTGTCCTGTGCAGTGTTCTCTTGTTCCTGGTGGTCTTCATCCAGGTCTCACTCGCAACCCAGATGCCGTCGATCTTATCGATTTCCTTGACCTCCATATATTTGACTTTGTTGCCCGCCTTCACTACATGGATGGCCCTGACAACCATAAAATTGTCCTTTCTCACGTAGACAATCGATTTTTTGTAGCCATAGCGGTCCTCCACCGCACCGGAAACCGGCAGCGCTTCAATGATCCAGACCTCCTGATCATTGACCAGGTCTTCTTTGAGCAGCTTGTAGGACCATTCATCAAGCACCCTCCTGGTCATATCGGCGTAGGAAAAATCTGAACCCATGAATGACGATGATTTATCGGAGGTGGCAATGCGCTTGGTTTTCCTCAGATCAGGCAGATAGAGCCATTGATCGTCATCTTTTTCACCACC
>JARRLH010000387.1:0-3033 GCA_037387205.1 Desulfofustis sp. | reverse complement strand
GTCAGGGCGTAATCGCAGACTTCCTTACGTTTCTTGTTGGAAAGGTACAGCGACGGCGCGATTTCGATCACTTTCTGGTGGCGACGCTGAATCGAGCAGTCGCGCTCGTAGAAGTGGACAATATTGCCATGGTTGTCACCGAGAATCTGCACCTCAACATGTTTGGGCTTTTCAACAAACTTCTCAAGAAACACTGTCGCGTCGCCGAATGCCGCCTTGGCTTCCGAAGCCGCTGACTTGAGGCCCTCGAGCAGTTCCTTCTGGTTACGGGCAACCCGCATACCGCGACCACCGCCCCCGGCACTCGCCTTGATAATAATCGGGTAACCTGCGGCCTTGGCAAAAAGCAGTGCTTCTTCTTCAGAGTGAATCGGGTCATCGGTACCCGGCACAACCGGGACACCTGCTTCAAGGGCCACCTTGCGTCCGGAGATTTTGTCGCCAATCAGGCGTTGCAGATCGGGAGTTGGACCGATAAAAACAATCCCTGCACGTTCACATGCTGCAGAAAAATCCGCATTTTCTGAAAGGAAACCGTAACCGGGGTGGATGGCATCAACATCTTTTTTGCGGGCCAGGTCAATAATTTCATCGATGCTCAAGTAGGCATCAATCGGTCCTTTGCCCTTGCCGATCAGGTAAGCCTCATCCGCCTTGTAGCGATGCAGGGACAGCTTGTCCTCTTCCGAGTAAATCGCCACGGTACTGATGCCGAGCTCGGTACAAGCCCGAAAAATGCGGATGGCAATTTCACCGCGGTTGGCCGCCATGATTTTGCGAAACTTCTTGATAGGCATGATCTCTCCTTGAAGGATAATAACAGTCTATAAATGGCCATAAAATTTAACGAAAATAAAACCGGGACAGCCCCGCTAAATATTTAGTTAAAGTAAATTTATTACAACAAAATTAAATACTTACAGGTTCTCCGAGTTGCATTCTAACCAAAACGCCAGCAACGCTGTCAAGTAAAAAACCGTTCTATTTTCAAGCCATTGAATTAACTGATATTTTATACCTCTCATCGCATCTGATTATTTTTCAGTTCGCTACCAGGCTTGGGAAAGCGGGCGGCTCGAAAATCGAAAGACCTTGCAAGCTATTAATAATGATGATAGTTTGCTAATACTGTCAATTTCATGACGCACGTTATGGAGCCGCCATGGAAGATGCCGCACGCATTCTCTTCGTAGATGATGAGCCAGGAAGCCGCGAAAGCCTGACGCTGCTCCTAGAATACGAGGGCTACCAGGTGGAAAGTGTCTCGGATGGGGAAAACGCCATCCGGCTGCTCTCGTCAAATAATTACGACGTCGTTATCACCGACCTGTTCCTTCCCGGTGTGAGCGGCATAGACATTCTCAAACATGTCAAAGAACAACTCCTGCCCTGCAATGTCATCCTGATCACCGGCCACGCAACAGCCGAAACGGCTGTCGAGGCGATGAAAGAAGGTGCCTTTGACTACATTATCAAACCGGTTGACTTTGAAAAGCTGAAAGTCCTCGTTTCCAAGGCCGTTGAAAAAGCCCGCCTGGTTGCTGAAAACATTTACCTGCGCCAGCAATTGCGCGGCAAGTACAAGTTTGACAACATCATCGGTAACAGTCCCGCTATTCAGCCGGTTTTTTCCCGTATGGAAAAAATTCTGCATACCGATTCTACAGTGCTGATCCTTGGTGAATCGGGGACCGGAAAAGAACTGGTCGCACGTGCCATCCACTTCAACGGTTCGCGCAAGGAAAAGCCTTTTATCGCCATTAATTGCGGAGCCATCCCCGCCGAACTTCTGGAAAGCGAACTATTTGGCCATGTAAGAGGCTCTTTTACCGGCGCAATTGCCGACAAACCCGGCAAGTTCGAACTGGCCAACCATGGAACAATTTTCCTTGACGAGATCGGCACGATGCCCCTCCACCTGCAGATGAAACTGTTGCGCGTCCTGCAGGAGCAGGAAATCGAACGCGTCGGTTCAATACGCAAAACCAAGCTCGATGTCCGGGTCATCTCGGCAACCAATACCGACCTCGAAGAGCGTGTACAGCGTAACGAGTTTCGCGAGGACCTCTTCTATCGTCTGAATGTTATTCCCATCCGCCTGCCACCTTTGCGGGAACGTCATGAAGACATCGCACTGCTGGCCAGGCACTTCCTGCGCAAGATCTGTGCAGAGATGCGTCACCCGATCTGTGAACTGACTCGCGATGCGCTGAATGCAATGGAAAACTACAACTGGCCCGGCAATGTCCGGGAAATGGAAAACGTCATCGAACGGGTTGTGGCATTGACAGATGGGGAAGTGATCGATTGTCAGGACCTGCCGCCGCAGATAGCCGGGGCACTGCATGACAACGATCATCTGCCTGCCTTGCATATCCCTGAAGAAGGCCTTGACCTTACGCACGCCATAGCGCATATCGAGAGGCATCTGATCCAGCAGGCCATGGACAAATCGCACGGCATCAAGGCACGCGCCGCATCGCTCCTGAATATAAATCGCACCACGCTGGTTGAAAAAATCAAGCGTTACGGTATGTAAATAACAGCACTTAACGTACAACCAAATCTTTCCTGGAGGAAACACATGACGCAGGACCCATCTTTTGCAGCATCCATGCTGGGGAGTATCGTCTACGCCATCATTATTCTCGCCGTTGGTTTCTGGGGGGCCAAAATGGTTGCCCGCCTGGTCAAAGAATTGATGGAGCGACGTGAGCTCGACCAGGCTCTGTGCGGTTTTGTCAGCAACCTGATCAATGCCCTTGTTGTTACCATCGCTGTCATTGCGGCTCTCAACCAGCTTGGCATCCATACCACGTCACTGGTTGCCATCGTCGGTGCCGCAGGCCTCGCCATCGGTCTCGCCCTGAAGGATTCACTGGGCAATTTTGCCGCCGGAGTAATGATTCTCATCTTCAAGCAGTTCAAGGCGGGAGACGTCATCGAGGCGGCTGGAATTCTTGGCGTGGTTGAATCTCTCAACATCTTCTCAACCCAGTTGAAAACCGGCGACAACAAAACCATATTCGTCCC
>JARRLH010000386.1:0-3033 GCA_037387205.1 Desulfofustis sp. | reverse complement strand
TCGTCTCGTTTGCGAAAGTTTTAGGAACCGAAACAGCCGTGCCATTGTTCAGCTATCACAGCATTTCCAAAGGATTCTTTGGGGAATGCGGTCATCGTGGTGGGTAACTGGAGGTGCGGAACCCGCCCAAAGTTCAGGGAAGTAGTCTGGATTTCATCGATCTGCTGACAAAGCAAGCCTCGGTCAGCCTGTGTTCAAATACGGCCGGTCAGATCCTGACCTATCTGATGGTCACGCCCCCAATTGAGGGCAGTCCTGCTTACGGAACATATTTGAAGGAGAAGAACCGGATCCTTAACAACCTGAAGGCAAAGGCAACGATGATCCGTGGAGCGTTCACTCAGATGGGGGGTGTCGAGTGCTTCGGGGAGACCGGGGCTATGTACCTGTTTCCGCGGTTGAACAATCTGCCAGAGGGCAAAACGGATTTTGATTACTGCATGGCCCTACTGGAGGAGACCGGACTGGTCACAGTCAATGGGTCGGGTTTTGGACAGAGGGCAGGGACCCACCATTTACGGATTGCTTTCTTACCTCCGCAGGAGTTACTCGCTCAGGTTCTTCCGGAATGGATCAGTTTCCACAATTGGTATGTGGGAAAGACTGGTTGAAAGGTGTTGAATCGTGGCATCTAAGTCACCTAAAGGCAAACGGAGCGGGTCTTCAATTCCTAAAGTTGAAATTCGGCTGATGTTCTCACCAGAACAAGGGAAAGAACTGCTTTCTACACTCAAGGATCGTTTCGAGCAATATATGAGCCGTCACGAAGGTCTCGAGTGGGCTAAAATACTTGAAAGGCTGGATGCGCAGCCCGAGAAACTAACCACCTTATTCGCGATGGAAAACACTGGCGGAGAGCCGGATGTCGTTGGGTATGATGACCAAACGGGGGAGTACATCTTTATTGATTGTTCAGCGGAAAGCCCTTCGGGACGCAGAAGTATCTGCTACGATGGGAAAGGACAGGCAGAACGAGAAAAGAAAGGGATTCACCCTGGCGGCAATGCCGTTGATTTAGCCGCTGCCATGGGGATTGAACTGTTGAATGAAACCCAATACCGGGAACTGCAGAAACTTGGTGAGTTCGATACCAAGACATCCAGCTGGATTCAAACCCCGGTCGAGATTCGAAAATTGGGCGGTGCACTCTTTTGTGATCGCCGCTTCGACCATGTCTTCGTGTATCACAATGGTGCCCAATCTTTTTATTCAGCCAGGGGATTCCGCGGCGCTCTGAGAGTATAGATCGGGATGGTGGTGGTGATTGTCTAATAGTGCCTCCAAGGTGATCTATCTCGAATGAAACATCCTCCTAAAAGGGCGTAAAATGCTTTCATCCCCTGCAAGCGTTTCGTTTTCCCCGAAGAAATGTTCTTCTCCATCGTTATTGGTTCCTCATTTTTCCAAAGAGATTCAGTTTATTTTCTTTATTTATCCAAATTGTCCCCGAAATTACTGTCGCTGCCATAATAAACGGCACACTTTTCAGATACGTCCTGCCAATCCGTCAGAGATATGCAATTTGGTTGCTTGAGAAATCGAATTTTCCATCAATGACTTGACAACGACGATTCCCCCCGCTAGTTCACCTGCCTTCATTACCTCTCGGGTGTGAAGAATATCTTCCCCCTGGAGTCGATGATCCGGGCAACAATGTGCGGCTTGTTTAACATTGTGATAAAGTTAGATTGCAGAGTTTGCGCATCTAAACTGCAATTCTAAGGTTCTATTATTTGTAAGATTCTGTTGTATCAACAAAGAAAGAAAATACCTGCAACCAGCGAGGTTCATTTTGAACACTAGTTTTGGTAATACGTATTTACATGATGAGGACATTTATCGGGGTTTCGGGAACTTGTCCAGGAAAGCACTGCTTTATTGGAAAGATCGGGTACTTCAATATCAGCAAAATGAGATGCTTCAAGCGGCTTCTGACCGCATGAACGCCGATTTGCAATCCAATAACCTGATCGTTTTCTTCGACCATCATTATGCCTTCGATGCAGTCCCAATTGGTTTAGCATTGTTCCAGCAAATTAAATTTGCCACTGGTGTAATTATTCCCTATTCCGTGCATCTGGAGATGGGGGTAGGGCGCGAGGGAGAACCTTCTTTGCGTTATTTTATGCGTACGAAAGCTTTTCGCTGGTTTGTCGGAAATATTAAAGATTCTAATCCTGGGTTAAAATTTTTTCCGGTGGTCAGGGATTTTGAGACCGAGACACCACGGATCAGCAAGATCGTCGAGCAACGCTATTCTGGTGTCAATACAATTTATCTTAGATCTTTCATCCGTCAGTTTTCCACTCATCAGGCGGGAAAGATTTGCTTCATGACGCCTTTCTCAGGGATCGGATTTCCTGGCAAGCCACTTTTGCACCCTCAGCTTTATCGGTCGGTAGATTTAGTACAGCAAAAATGCGAGCGGCGATTTCCGGTTTATCTGTTGGGGGCATATCCAGGCTGGGATGCTTATGCTAATTATCTGGCACCATTGATGACCGAACACTTGATCGTCATGCGAGGTCCTTTCTACCTTGCGCAAAAAGATTATCAGACCGCATATGACCAGATAGCCAGGGAAATTAACAATCTACGCGAAGAAGGTAATTTCATCGCGCCAGATTACAATCGTATTCTCAAAAAGTAAACCGTACAAAGCCGCCCCAGTTGACTCGTGGTGGTTTCTATTCCGGAGGCACCAATGCAAAACGACCATTGCTTTGACTTCCACCAAAAACTCTTCACGATATAGCCTGTTGGTGATTACGCTGCTTTGGCCAAAATGGAGGATTTGGGTTTGCTCTAGACCCGAAAGGATTTTCTGACCTTCCTTAGAATTGATTTTTCTCAGGAGCATGGTGTAATTACATTGGATTTAGATACCCTTGCATAGAGTTTAGATCGGAGAAGATCAATTACATTAAGTAAATTTGTCCCTTGTGGGAGATCACTCGGATTGTGCGACACTATCAAGTGTATACATTTGTATACACCTAAGAAAAAATTATTGAGTGCCAAATCGACGATCTG
>JARRLH010000385.1:0-3053 GCA_037387205.1 Desulfofustis sp. | reverse complement strand
CCAGTATGTGAAAGGCATCATCTGCACCAATTCTCACTCTGACCCTGAATATATGCCACGGTCGGCATAAAATCACATCACTCAGACGCAAGATTACTCATCCAGAGCATCTAGGGAACAGCAACTTTCGTTCCCGCCAGCCAATTTCGGACATTGAGTGTCCGCTTCACTCGGACTCGCAGTTCAGCCGACACCCTGAGCCCCCTGCCATGCATCAGTCTGGCCCAGTTGGGCGGTATCCCTATGGCTGGCCGGAGTGAGCGGAAACCTGAAATCCTGGAATCCTGCCGTCCTGCAACCCCATGACCTGCATCAGGTTTCCAGTTTTTCAGGGTGTTTCACGGAGTGAAAATCTGGCGTCACCCCCTGCCCCTGGTCAGCCCGGCATCTCGGCTGGAGGACACGGGCATCCCCAGTGCCGTCACCCGACACCCGCACTGCCCCGCTCTCGGGCGCTTCGGCCACCGGCTTGCTCCTGACCCAGGCTGCCCTCACCGACTCAGAGTGGCCGACTCCGGAGTGAGTTCGGTTCAAGTTCGGTCGCTGAAAAGGAACAACTCGATGAAATCCTTCGGCAACTCCAAAGAAAAATGGCTCAAAAAGGCCTCGACCGAGCAAGAAAGTTCGGTATAGTTTCGGTGACACGGATCATGCGGAAAGACCACCGGGAAAACTCTTGAGATTCTTGATCATGGAAGTCGCATAAGTTATTGTGTCTGAGACTGTTAATCACTAGGTCGGCGGTTCGAGCCCGTCCCGGGGAGCCACTTCCCGCCCCTCCCGGCCTGACGGTACCGTAAGTTAGCGCCATATTTTCTTTTTTCCTGTTTTTGCCCGCGCTGACCTGGTAACCCCGGGACAAGACGAAAAGGAAAAACCTGGAAACCGGCCCTCAGTCAGCACCAACAATGTCCGCCACCTGTCACATTCTCATCCACACGGCATGCCAGGCCATGCAGCTGGCGGTGGTCTCCATGGTGCAATCATCAAAAGGGCATGGGCAGTTCAATGGATGAACTGATGGAAGCAATGCGCGAGGCACTGGTGGCGGCGGACTTCGAACACGACAGCCTGCCATCCAGGGCCCTGCTGCTGGGTCTGCACCGGGAACTGAACCTGCTGGAAGATGCCCTGGAAGACAATGATGCCGAATCAGCCGCCCTGCTCACGGCGAGCCTGCTGATGCACATGCACAACTACCATGACATGTTCGACCTGCCGGCGATCTTTCAGGAAGCCAAGCGGCTGGTGATGACCAACTCAGCAAGAAAGCGGCAGGAATAGCTCGTATAAGGGAACTGTTTATCATTTACGAATGAGCAGCGGTTCGAGCCCGTCCCGGGGAGCCATCTTTGTTTTCTTCGACTTACGTCCTCCATCGCGTCCCATCGGGACTGACCATAAGACCGATAGTCACCGGGTGGGTCAGGTTAACCCATGAAGGGGGCACCGGCTGGTCAGCGCCTGTTGCGGCCTGACCATGGCCTGTGCCGCGCCGAATGCCTTGCCTGTTATGTCTATCTACTATGGGTTGAGAATCACGGTCACTCACACAGGCGGGACAGGAATGACAGTCAATATATCTTGTCTTCCCAAGCAAACAGTATGTAAATTTCAGTAGCCATTCCCCAACCGAGGAAGAACATCATGGTCAGGCAGCGCTCCTCCATTTCACTTTTTTTGTTAATGTTTTGGATTCCGGCACTTGTCACTGCCCAATCTGCTGCGGGAATAGCGGCGCCAACCGAGGCGGATGCGAACAGCCTCCTGTCAGCCTTCATCGCTTACACAGATCTACGTATCCGCTCAGTCCAACGGAATCTGGAGATATTGGCTGTCACCTCTGAAGTCAGATCAGACAACTGGTCAAACATGAAGGAGCTCCTGACAGGATATCAGGAATCCGATGAAGGCTTCATCGTCTGGTATGTACGTCCTGATGGAAGTTATTACACTGCAGATAAAGGGCTCAGGGACAAGAGTCTAAAAGACAGGGTCTACTTCCCGGACCTCATGGTGGGCATGAAGATCACAGGTGCTCTCGTAATCAGTAAGGCAACGGGACAGCGTTCTGCGATTATCGCAGTTCCCGTCAAGGTGGACGGCAAGGTTATCGGCGCGCTGGGAGCGTCACTTTTTCTTGACAAGCTATCCGAGCAGATCAATGCCGCCCTCAATCTTCGCCAGGGTATCACCTTTTTTGCGTTGGCAGCTAATGGCCTGACCACTCTTAATCGCAAGACAGATCGACATTTTCTCGATCCACGGGAACAAGAAAGCAAAACGCTCAAGAGAGCCGCGACCGAGATGCTCGCAGGGACATCAGGCAAGACGACCTATGAGTTCGATAATGTCACGAAGAATGCAATTTATAGGACATCCGAGCTAACTGGATGGAAATATGCGATAGCGTACGGTGCTGCTCCTGAAAAGGCTCACTGAGTTCGCGCCATGACATTCCCCAAAGGTGTCCGACGCCCAATCATCACCGGGTGGACAATCAACCAGAACAAACAGACCAAACGATTCATTCTTCAACAAGAACTGAGTTCGGAACACCTTCAGCACCAGCATATACGGCCAGTATTTTAACCAAACCTCTGCCACCATTATATCCTCGATGCGGGACATTAAAGGCTTCAACGAACACATCGCCAGATTTGTAGTAGTTTTCCTGCAACCCATACTCTGTTTCATATTCAACAACTAACTCGCCCTGCAGTATATAGGCGACAAGTGGCACGGGATGTTCGTGCAATGCGATCGTAGTATGAGGGGGGATCGTTATGATAGACACGGTTACGTCTGGCACACCTTCGGGATATTCAAACGATTGGCCCAAGGTCGTCTCGTTTGTGTGGAGCAGTGTTTCTACTGCCACATTCGGCGGAATGCTGAGTACCGGATTGCTATAAAACGTCAGCGAGAATAATAATGCCAGCGAGGCGCTCCGTAGTGTTTTTCTGACACGCAAGATAATACAGGTGCTGGATGTGCACCATTGGCGCAATACGTTCATGTTTCTTTCCTCTAGGTAAAGACTAATTATTCTG
>JARRLH010000384.1:0-3089 GCA_037387205.1 Desulfofustis sp. | reverse complement strand
CAACTCCGGGCTTCCGAAAAATCCCGGTGAACGTCAGCTTTTTCTAACTAGCCCAATTCCCCGATAGCGGCTGTTTAAGAAACTGGGCCGGAAGGCAAGTCAATACTCGAAGCAGTCGTTCGAGGAAATTCCGCACAGGTCCGTTCATGACCCATTGAAGACATTGAGAATTCCTGTCCACAGTCCGTGTGTAGACTAGATACTAACCAGCATTTATCACCCTGGTAACGACTTAGAAAGAATTTAGATGTGTATTAAGGTTGATGGATTTACTGGTCAGGCCCAGTTTTTTCCGTGCATTGCGACGATGCTTTTCAACAGTGTGTACGGCAATCTTAAGGGTGCGAGCAATATCTTTATTCGATAAACCATTTTTAACCAGATTGCAGACTTCAATTTCCCTAGGGGTGAGGTTCACTCTCTGGTTTGCGATCTTCTGGCCAAATGAGGAGACTAGGTCTTCCAGGGAGAGTCGGACCTGTCGGATATAGTCTTTGTCAGTGATTTGTAAATTTAACTTGTCCAGGGCCGGCAAGATAACATTATCAATGTTGGCAACGATCCGTTCTTTAAATTCTTTCTTGTCCAGTTCAATATATGTGACAAGTTCTTTCAGTGTCGTGTTCTTCTCCTCGAGAGCTTTCTTCTGCGCGTCTAGTTCGATTAAGGAGCGCTCTAGGTTTTCTCGTAATTCCAACAATTCGGTGATATCGAGACTGGCTCCCCAGACATACTGGACTGCATTGTCCTGAATACCGGGAGTGATGTTATTGACGATACATCGCGTTACTCCCTCAGTGTCTATTTCGTAGGTCAAGAGGTTCTTAACATAATAGCGGCCCATGACCAACTGCTCCAATGTCGAGAGATTCTTCGGATCAGCTGGATCCATGAAGTCAGTGATTGACTTACCGATGATGTCTTCTGCACTTGCCAGCCGGCACACGTCGGCAACAGCTCCGTTGGCTTCGGAATATCGGCCGTTTTCTAAAATTGCCTGTATTTGCTTCGATTGTGGGGCATCAAGTCGAATTGGTGGGTCAAAGTCGATGCACCAGATCGCTTCAATCGCGTTCTCAAAGAATGCGGAGAAGCGTGTTTCATCACTGGCAGCTTGTGAAGCCAGCGATTGATGGCTCTCATCAAGAATGATGCCTGATATCATTTCGGTGTGATTCTTCAATTTTCCAAAACGTCTAATTACTGACAGGTGAGCAGAATGAGATGTCTATATAACCCATAATGAGTATACATAATACTTATTATGTACTTGATATTACCTTAATTTCAGTCCTTTATATTTCTATATACTCTTTTACGTAAAAACTTGCTCAACTGCACCACTTGTATAGCAGAACTAATTAAGGTTTGAGGAGAAGATTAATGATGAAAAAAATAATCCCTGCAATTTTGTCTCTCAGCGTGCTCCTGCTACCCGGCCCGGTTCAGGCGCAGGATATGCCGGCCTATGAAGTTGACCGCAATATGCTGTCGGAGAAGTACAAGGGCAAATCCTACTCGCCCTACGCCCAACGCGATTTCCCGAACGAAGTGCTGTGGGGCGATTCACATCTGCATACCGGAATTTCCTTTGATGCCGGTACTTCCGGTGCCACATTGCTTCCGGAAGATGCCTACCGCTTCGCTAGGGGCGAGGAGGTTGAGTCATCTTATGGCATACCCGTGAAACTTTCGCGGCCCCTGGACTGGCTCGCTGTCACAGACCATTCAGACAACATGGGATTCATTATTGACCTGATAGCGGGCAACCCGGACATCCTAGCAATCCCCGAGGGAAAAGACTGGCATGATCGCCTCAAAAAGGCAGACAAGGATGAGAAGCCCGAGATCGCCTACGAGATCATCAAGGCCCTTATGGTGACAAAAACATTCCCCCAGGAAATTTATTACGGTGCAGATACGGAGGGTTACAAATCGACCTGGGAACGCATCGTCAAAGCAGCTGAACAGCAGAATGATCCGGGTCGCTTTACAGCCCTTATCGGCTATGAATGGACGTCCACGTTAGATGGCAACAATCTGCATAGAAATGTCATCTACCGCGACGGGGGAGATAAAGCTCTGCAGGTGATGCCGTATACCACGACACCGCCGCTTGGTAGCCCGGACCCCATGGACCTGTGGAAGTGGATGGACGGGTACGAGAAGCAAACCGGCGGCCGCGTACTTGCGCTGGCACATAATGGTAATCTGTCGAACGGACTGATGTTCCCGGTCGATGCCCAGTACACCGGGCGCAAGCTCGATAAGACCTATATCCAGCAACGCACCAGGTGGGAACCGCTGTACGAAGTCACGCAAATCAAGGGAGATGGCGAAGCGCATCCGTTCCTCTCACCCAATGATGAGTTTGCGGACTATGAAACCTGGGATTTCGGTAACATCGTCCCCGGCAATAAGGTGATCGCCAAAGAAGAACAAATGCTGGCACGCGAATACGCCCGTGAAGCGTTGAAAATTGGATTATTCCTTGAACAGAAGTTCGGCACCAACCCGTACAAGTTCGGCATGGTCGGAGCCACCGACAGCCACACCGGCCTCGCCACCGCACAGGAAGATAATTTCTTCGGAAAGCATTCCGGTTACGAGCCTGATCCGACCCGAATGAATCACCTGTTCATGGAAAGTGACGTCGGCAAGATGATGAGTTGGGGCCAGGTTGCTGCCGGCCTGGGGGCGGTCTGGGCAAAGGAGAACACCCGCGAGGCGATCTTTGATGCGATGCAACGCAAGGAAGTTTATGCCACCACGGGTAGTCGAATCAGAGTACGATTCTTTGGTGGCTGGGAATTTAGCGAGACCGATCTGCAAAGCCGTGAACCCGCTTTTGCCGGATATCAGAAAGGCGTGCCCATGGGGGGAGACCTGAAACCGAAGGCAGACAAGTCAGCTCCGAGTTTCATGGTCTATGCTCTGCGTGACACCATCGGCGGTAACCTGGATCGGATCCAGATTGTTAAGGGCTGGCTCGACAAAAATGGCAAGACCCACGAACGCATCTATGATGTGGCGGTTTCGGATGGTCGCAGCATCGGTAAAGACGGCCGATGCAAAACCCCGGTCGGCAA
>JARRLH010000383.1:0-3092 GCA_037387205.1 Desulfofustis sp. | reverse complement strand
AATAAAGGTAACGAGACGCGTGTAAAAAAGAATTATGGCCTTACAAAGGCTCAAAATTCAGTGTTTTGTGCAGTTGCCATATTGATTGCAGAAAAATTCCAAAACAACAGATGGATTCAAGAAGCAATGAAGAAAATGCTATTGTCCATGCCCGTGGTGATGGACTTTTGCCAATAGTGCAATAGCTTTTTAGGGAAAAAGAGCGATCAATTGAATAAGCGTCTTATTATTTGGGTCCTAAACAAGCAAATTTCCGCGAACGAGGAGAAGCTATGATAAAGATTTTCGGCCTTGAAAGAATAACGGCACGCAGCGCCGCTGCGCGAGGAACGCCTTGCGCTTCTGGAGGAACGCAGGCTAATCTTCGATAAGTTCTCGGCCGTGGTCGCCAGCTTAGAGGCGAAGGGCAGCGATCCAGCGCAGGTGGAGGCACTGCGCAAATATCTATCGGCCATCACGATCCAGGAGAAGTCAAACCTGACGCCTAAAGAATTTACCGACGGCTTCCTGAATTGGCTGGTTTCGCCAGAGGGTGGAGTGGGGATAGGTTTTCGCATTCTCGTTATCGCCGGCTCACTTTTCGTCCTTTTTGTCGTCGCCCGGGTCGTTCGCGCCCGGGCACGACGTGCTTTCTATCGGATACCGACCCTCTCCAAATTGCTGAGCAGCTTCCTTGTCATGGCCGTCTATTGGCTCACCATCGCCTTCGGCCTGATGATCGTGCTCGCCGCGCTGGGGGTGAACATCACACCGCTTTTCGCGCTGGTGGGCGGGGCCTCTTTCATTATAGCTTTTGCCTTACAGGAGACACTGGGTAATCTGGCTGCGGGACTGATGATTATGATCAACCGCCCCTTCGACGAGGGCGATTATGTCCTGGTTGCCGGTCTCGGCGGCACCGTTAAGCATTTCTTCATAGTCTCGACGACGTTGACTACGCCCGACAATCAGGTGCTCGTGATCCCCAACTCCAAGGTCTGGGGCGACGTTATCACCAATGCCACCCCCTACAATCGCACAGCGCCCCAGTGTCTGCATGGTGGTGTGCAGCGATTTAATTGTTTTTGAGTCAAGCGGAACACCATCTTCATCCACTGTAGGTAGGGCTTCAACCGTCATCGCATCGGCTACCACATCCTGTAATACATAACCGATCGGTGAGAGCATCGCTACCAGCACAAACCATGACTCCATGCTCATTGAGGTGTATAGGAGAGAAGGGGATTGGATGAGGATGAGCATGATGGTAAGACTGGCAGCGATGAGGGTGGCCCCGAGGAAAACAAGTAGAGATTTCCATTTCCAGATAAGATCTACCAGGTGTCCAAGGGGCATTTTAAAAGCCCATGGAAGCCCAACCCAAAAACCGAGCATCGCCAGAAATTCCGCAGGGAGATCAAGGTAATCCTTGACGAAGAATGTTCCGGCGATGCCGGTTAAGCCGGATATGCCTGCCGCCAGATACACCGTCAGCGGCGGCAGGTAGGAAAGGCGTATCCGGCGAGTTAGATAGAGCGTCCGGCAGAGGGCTCGAGAAAGAGCTGACCTGATTGATCTTTGTATGAAAGCTCCGATTCTCACCAGGCCCTCTGCCTTTGTCAATTATTTCTACAGGAGAGGTACGGACCGTTCCTGTTAGTTTAGCTGCGTGGTTATCCTTCCAACTCCAGCGGCACATAAAATTTACCCTTGTCTCGCTGGACCAGCAGAAGGAGCTTGTCCTTGTCTTCGGCGTCACGAAGCTGCTCTTTAACCGCGTCCACCGAGTCGACTGCCTGGCGGTTTACTTCGACGATCACGTCGCCTTTGCGGAGCCCGGCTTCTGCCGCAGCGCTGCCCGGCTCGACTCCGACAATTGCCACACCTTCCCGGGCATCGACACGAAGCTGCTCGGCTATTTTCTCATCCAGATCATGAAGCTGAAGACCCCATTTACCCTTGGAAGCTCCGTCTGATTTACCCAGTAGTGAGTTGTCGTCGACAAGTTCACCTACGGTGACTGTCAGTTGTTTTTCTTTGCCGTCTCTCAGGACCGTCAGTTCCACTTTTTCTCCAACCGGTGTGGCGGCCACTTTGGCCGGCAGATCGTGGCTGTCTTTAATTATATGGCCATCAAAATCGATGATGATATCGCCCCGTTCGATTCCTGCTTTTTCCGCCGGGCTGTCAGCACCTACGTCTGATACCAGGGCGCCGCGCTGTTCTTCAACTTCCAGTGCTTTGGCAAGATCTGCAGTGATAGTCTGAATATTCACGCCTAGATATCCGCGGGTAATTTCACCGTGTTCAACTAATTGGGGAATAAGCGGTTTGGCGGTATTCACCGGAATTGCAAAACCGATTCCCTGGCCTTGGGGGATGATCGCTGTGTTGATACCCACAACTTCACCCTTCATATTGAACAGCGGTCCACCTGAGTTACCGGGATTTATGGAAGCATCGGTCTGGATGAAATCGTCATAAGGTCCAGCTCCAATTACCCGTCCCTTTGCACTGACGATACCCGAGGTTACGGTGTGATTGAGACCGAACGGGTTGCCGATGGCCACGACCCAGTCCCCTACTTTAAGGCTCTCCGAATTGCCCAGGGTGGCTTTCGGTAGATCATTTGGGGCCTTGATCTTGAGCACCGCGAGATCGGTTTTGGGGTCGAGTCCGACTACCTCGGCCGGGTATTCCTTTTCGTTTGCGAGCGTTACTGAAACCTCTTTTGCCCCTTCAACGACGTGATTGTTGGACAGTATATAGCCGTCCTCACTGATGATCACACCCGATCCGGCCCCCTGAGAAGGATGAGTCCTGGGTGTCTGGGGCATCTGCTCAAAGAACCGGTTAAAAAAATCACCAAACTGGTCCCCAAAAGGGCTGCCATGCATTTGTGGTCCCTGAAACCCGGTCTGTATGACTTTGGTTACTTTTACATTCACCACTGTCGGGCTGAGCTGGTCTGCCAGTTCCGCAAATGATGAAGGCATTGAGGGAGATTCAATCACCCGGTCGTTCTTTTCAGCCACCGAATCCCCTGCCCTGAGGGTATTGGCCCCGATTATCCCGGTTGCCAGAAGGGCCCCCGCGACAAAAAAGGGCATTCC
>JARRLH010000382.1:1200-4293 GCA_037387205.1 Desulfofustis sp. | reverse complement strand
GTGAGCGGGATGTCCAGCAAAGATTTAGGCGGCCATTTTGACGGGGTCAGCGGCGCTCTAATTACGAGGATGCATAATCTCATCGCAGAAGAAACCGCTCAAAATAGGCAGCTTAACCGCAGAATAGAAAAAACAAAAAAGCGAATACTTAGGGACTCGCCAGACTGAGGAGCCAATGTTTGGGACCATTCTCATTTCCATATCTACCCTGATGCACATTTATGTTTTTTGGCGCACGGCCACTGTGCCGTTCGTGCAGCGGCAGATGCCCCTGCCGGTTCTCATCGGAATCGGTGTTGTGCTGTGGATCATTTTTTACCTCGGCCGCGTTGTGGGTCACCACGGGACCGGCGTGGCGGCCGCGGTCCTTGAATTTCTCGGCATGAACTGGATGGCAATACTGTTTCTTACCTCTGTACCTCTCCTGGCAGTCGATCTGATTACCGCGTTCGGCAGGTTTATGCCCCGGCTGGCTGAAGTCCTGCGCGGCTGGGCCCTGGTCGTCGGTGCGGTGCTTTCGGTTATTGCTCTTTTTCAAGGCCTGCGGCCGCCGGTAGTGCAAAGCTACGAAGTGCGAATCGACGGCCTGCCTAATGAGATCGACGGAACGGTGATCGTTGCCTTGTCCGATATGCATCTCGGCTCATTGCTTGGCGAGCGATGGCTTTCGGCCAGGGTCGCCCAGGTCAATGCGCAGCAGCCCGACCTGGTGGTTTTGCTCGGCGACATCTTTGAAGGACACGGCCCGCCCGGCAGAGAATTGACAAGAATTCTGGGGCTCATTGCTGCACCATTGGGTGCCTGGGCGGTCCCGGGCAACCATGAGTTTTATGGCGGTTACGGCACCCGTGCGGAGCCGGTCGAAGATGTCGGTTTCCAGATGCTGCGCAACCGCTGGATCGAAGTCCGACCGGGCCTGATCCTGGCAGGCGTGGAGGATCTTACAGTGAGACACCGATCAGGCCGAAACGTCGATATAATTGCACGGACCCTTGCCGGCCGACCTCCCGGGGCGACCGTATTGCTCTCTCACACGCCCTGGCAGGCTGAAAGTGCCGCTGAGGCAGGGGTGGAACTGATGTTAAGCGGTCACACCCACGGCGGCCAGATCTGGCCTTTCGGCTATCTGGTCCGGCGTGTCTACCCCCTGCTGGCAGGCCTTTATGAGGTGGACGGACTTTCAGTTATCGTCAGCCGCGGCACGGGTACCTGGGGACCGCGGATGCGACTCTGGCATCCCGGCGAGATTCTGCGTGTGACGCTGAGGGAAAATAATCCAAACTCCATGAGTCAGTCGTGCCGCCGTCCGAATGTAGAACAAATGGAGAAGCAACCAAAGTGATTACAGACGTCGACAAAATGCAGCCGCACACCGGCAGAGGCAATCGGTTTTTCTATGGATACGTCCTGGTGGCAGCCTCTTTTCTGCTGCAGGCCATCGGGTGGGGGGCTTACAACAGCTTCGGCGTTTTTTTCAATCCGCTGATTAACGAATACGGCTGGTCCCGGGCGGGTATCTCGGGGGCCGTTTCCGTCAGTTTCTGCCTGTACGGTCTTTCCAGCATTCTGCTGGGACGGCTCAATGACCGGGTGGGACCCCGGCTCATCATGGCGGTCAGCGGTATTTTCCTGGGGGTTGGCTACCTGCTGATGTCCAGGCTGACATCACTCTGGCATCTTTACCTGCTCTACAGCCTGCTGGTGGGTACCGGCATCAGCGGAACCGATGTGGTGCTGCTGTCCACCATTGCCCGCTGGTTCGTCCGCTTAAGGGGCCGCATGAGCGGTGTTCTCAAGGTGGGAACCGGCGTGGGCATGCTGGTCATACCACTGTTTACCAACTGGCTTATTGCGGCCTTTGGCTGGCGGACGGCGCTTTTTGTCATGGGTATCGTGGTGCTGATCCCCTTCATCGGACTGTCCCAGCTGCTGGTACGCGATCCGGCCAGACGCGGCCTGCGCCCCGACGGTGACGGCCGGGTGGCTGCCAATATCGCCCTGGCCGGTGAAACAGGATTTACCCTGCGGCAGGCGTTGAAGAATCTACAGCTGTGGCTGATCTGTACGACGTACTTTCTCTTGCTGGTCTGCGTGTTCACGGTGCTAATGCACATTGTGCCCCATGCCATCGACCTGGGCATCCCCCCCAGCTGGGCCACCCGCGTGCTGGCCACCATCGGGGGACTGAGCATTGTCGGCCGGTTTATCATGGGCTTTTCCAGCGACCGCATCGGAAACAAATGGGCCCTGACCATCTGCTATGGTTTCCTGTGTGTCAGTCTGGGCTGGCTGCCGCTGGCGAATCGGCTGTGGATGCTCTTCGTGTTTGCCATCGTCTACGGATTTGCCCACGGAGGATTTTTTGCCGTCATGTCGCCGCTGATTGCCGAGTTCTTCGGCACCGCTTCCCACGGTGCCATTTTTGGCATGATGATTTTCGCGTCCACCATCGGCGGTGCTATCGGGCCTCTGCTGGCCGGCTATGTTTTTGATCTTAGCGGCAGCTACCGCATGGTGTTTTATGGTCTGCCCCTGATCAGCACGGTGGGCCTGGGGGCCACATTGATGCTGCGTTCACCGGCGCGACGTTGAACAGCGGATTTTTTCCCGCTTCCCGGCGTTTCGAGGACGTTTATCCCGACACCTTTTCAGCTAAGTAGAGGATTTTAAATGACTAGGCCCTGGCGGATAGTTGACAGTATCGATACCGATGAGGGACTTCTCGATCTTCGGCAGCGGGGCGAGACGGATTTTCTTATAACCATTGATGGTCGGGTGCTGATGAACTCCACGGCCAACATGTCCGAGATCGTTTTGGCCGAGCTGGCTTGTGAATCCCTCAAGAACAAAAAGAATCCCAGGGTGCTGGTGGGTGGCCTGGGCATGGGTTTCACCCTGAAGGCGGCCATTGATAATCTCCCGGCTGATGCCGAAGTCGTGGTGGCTGAACTGAACCCGATAATAGTCAAATGGTGCCGGGGGCCGATTGCCCATTATTCCGGCAGGGCAGTTGACGACCCGCGGGTTAAGGTTGTGATTGATGATGTGGCTGCGATCATTCGTTCTGCGGCCATAAAGGGCAAAAGAAATCGC
>JARRLH010000382.1:0-1177 GCA_037387205.1 Desulfofustis sp. | reverse complement strand
CTTTGATGCCATAATTCTTGACCTGTACGAAGGTCCTTATGAGGGGGACCAGGGCAGGAGAAAGTATCTGTACGGCGATATGGCGCTGGGGTTAAGCAGTTCCGCTTTGAAGGCGGGCGGGGTGTTTGCTGTTTGGTCCGAAGATCCGGACAAGGCCTTTGAAAAACGTTTGAAAGCAGCCAAATTCTACGTTAACCGGCAACGCCCGGGCCGGGGCGGGCACAGACATGTGGTTTATATCGCCAGGAAAACGTCCGGCTCTCAAGCCGGCGGATTCTGATCCAATGTTATCCAGGCTCCGCGCCCGAGCTCTTGCTTGCATTCTGCGCAAATCGAGTTTCGGGTCGGGATAAAAACGACGATATCATTGCCTTTTGACATGAGACCTGCCTCACTTATTCTTGGATTTCCGCTTCTCGCTGCACCGGGACGGAGATGACCGAGACGGTGCCGACTCAGCCGACGATGCGCAAAGACAGGTAAGGCACAAGGTTGAGCAGCATGATGCCGATTTTAAACAACGCCATGCCTGCGTAATGGATGGTGTCGAACCGATCCTTGGATAGATTGAACCATTTTCCATGGATCCGGTAGATCCAGTCATGGGCCAGGGTGAAAAGCAGCCACCACCCGATCAGCAATCCCAGGTTAATCACCGAGCACCAGGCCAGAGCGGCGCGAATACTTTCGAGGGTCATAATGGCTCCTTCCGTCTGTTTGCTTTGTAGTTTTTGGGTTGATCTTGTGTCTTTCGATTTCCCCATAGCGGATAATATGAATAGTGACGGAATCGTTCCAAAATTGCAAGTCGTTTAAGTTTTTATGTATGGGCGTTTTTAGTCAGCGCCTCATCGGCCTTTATTTATGTCCCGGCACTGACGGTGGTGCAGCTCTGGTATCCTGAAAGGCGCGGGCTGGTATCAAGATTGTTCATTATTCGCGGTTATAAGCGGCGTGTCGAACGATCTCGCCTTCGATAAGGTAAATTACCTCTTCAGCGATGTTGGTGGCGTGATCGGCGAGGCGCTCCAGGTGTCGGGAGATCAGCAGCAAATTGATCAGTTCACCGAGTTTATCGGGATGATCACCCATGGCCTTTTTGATTCGGTCGTAGGCATCGTGTTTAATTTGATCGACCTCGTCATCCATCTGGACAACTTCGTAGGCCTGGTCATAG
>JARRLH010000381.1:0-3712 GCA_037387205.1 Desulfofustis sp. | reverse complement strand
GGCGCATCCAGAGCCGCAGCGGGCATCTCTCCAACGGGCAGTCAAAACGGTTGCTGATGGAATTACAGCATCAGGGCCTTGAACACGTCATCCTGGCACATTTAAGCCAGACCAATAACGCCCCTCAAAAAGTGCTCGCCGAAGTCTCCGAAGCGCTGACTCGTTGCAAACCGCGCCTGACCGTCGCCAGTCAGCACCGCTGCGGAGAAGTCATTTACCTCAAGTAAGATTCTCCCATTTTGTTCTCCAAATAATCTTCACAGAACCCAATCTGCAATATCTCAAAATCGAATATTTCACCTGGGAATCCAATAATTTGATGAGGACACCGAACTGTGTAAGCAGGCACGATTTACACAATTTGGACCCTTGCAAAATAATGGGGATTTGCGTATGCATTATAAAATTAGACGCTATGCGGACTATGGCAAGAAGTGTTCTGTCGTATAATGCTGATTTAGACTGAACACTATTGGCAATAGTCCACGACTTAGATATCTCAATATATCACCAGATCAGGCCTCACCCCGTAGGTGATGCAATCCTTGTTATTACGCGGCCAAACAAAAAGGGGCATGCGTGATGGTGTGGCACCACACTGCCCCTTCTTGTTTTGCTCAAATAATAAATTGAACAATGCCTTGCCAGGGTTCGGACCTGGAAGGGGCAATTGAATTGGGGATGAATCTCAATTAATATGGTCTATGGTCCAGGATCTTTTTTCCAGGATCACTTTGACATTATCTGCATCTTGTACACAACCTCACTATTTTCAACTGAAAAGAACTCATGACGCAACCAGGCATCGGTCATGTCCGTATTGTGCCGGCTGAGGAAGTACTCGTTTTCACCGGTAATCAGCATCATGTGCCCTTGCGGTTCAGGATTAAACCTGACGACAATCCTGGGTGCAGAGGCGAGGTTGGCGATGAAGGGTGGCTTGGATTCATAGAATCTGGCTCGATTATTTGTTTCACTGTCACCTTCAAATGGAAAGGGACCGTAATTGACCAGGGGTTTGAGCATGGCGGATTTTCCCAATACATGATCGAACTTTATCTGGTGTATTTCCCCCCAATGCCAGTTCCTGATATCGGTTGAATCGAAAAGCGTCGACAACATTTCCACCGTTTCCTTGAATGCTGCTGAAGTTATGTTATCCAGTGTCTCAATTTCAGGTGTAGATCGATCGTCAATCATCTCACTGCTTTCCTCAATCAGCCGAAACAGGCTTTCCTGGCTGACGTAGCGGGATGCTATATATTCATCCGCCAGATCCTCTCCAATGTCGTCTGCAAGGATCCTATGGAACAGTCGGACATAAAAGGTGTTGTAAATACTTGGCGCGACACTTACCTTATGATTGTAGCCATCCCAGCTCAGCACACTTTCCAGAGCTGCTTTCTCCAGTTCACTGCCTGTGGTGATATAGCGTTGCATCAATGATTGAATCTTGGAAGCAAGCACCGTACGGGTGTCTGTCTGCATTTTCTTGAAGTAGTTCACGTCGATGTCATCTTTATCTCGAAGCATGCGGATGATATTTTCGTATCTGTAGCCAGGGGCATAGGTCCCGTTGAACCAGAACCTGGACTCTTTTGTCACTTTATTGTTTGCAGATACGACGTATCCGCGTTCTGGATTTCTGATATGCGGGTACTCGTCATTGGGAATATTTCCCTCCCAGTTCCGTTTTACTTTTTCGCCGTCCTGAATGAAATTGCCCGTTCCATTCTTTCTTAATGGCAGGGAACCAATGACGCGGTATCCAATATTGCCGTCTGCGTCCGCATAGATCATACTCTGCGGAGACATGCGAATCATGCTGGCACCCGCAATGAAGGTTTCCTGGTCGAGTGCCCTGTTCATATAATAGAATCCCTCGGTATTAATATCATCGAACCCGGTCCAGTCCAGGCTTACATCGAATCCCAGGTCCGGGTAGATCTCAGTAATTACCGGCTTATGATCGACATAATAGACGGTTTTCCTGACCGGATCTTTCCCTTTGACTTTTATCTCAATATCTTTTTGTCCCAGGGGATAGTCAGTCCCTTGGTGATGATAGGTTTTTTTATCCCAATCGATTTTTTCTGCAAACAGATCGACCATGTCTGCACCGTTATTGGTCATGCCCCAGGCAAACTTCTGGTTGTAACCGGCAACAATAAAGGGAAGTCCCACAACCTGTGCGCCAGCAGCGTTATATGATCCAGACTTTACATGGATCAGGTAGAAATCACTGGGTAGCTTTGACTGGTGAACCTGCATATCGGATGAAAAGAGGCTGCCTTTGTGGACGGTTTTTCGGGGTCCAACAGCCCAGGCGTTGCTTGCAGAAAATGATCCCTGGAGCCATTGAAATCCATCTCCAAAAGCGGAAAACCGGTTTTGGGATAAGTAGGACCCAACCCTGTCTTCCAGAATCGTCGGCGTATTCGGAGGGATATACTTGATCAGTTTCTCTGCGTTTTGCCTGCCGATCTTTTTGCTGATTTTGTGGTAAAGAACTTCATGCTTCATGTTATAGGCCAGCGACCAGTTCAGCATCATGGCGACTGAGGAAGCGTCGGTAACTGTCCATTTTTCCTTCTCCAGCCCCATCAGTTTCATGTAAAGGGTTGTGCCATTGGTGTCCAGGTAGTAGTTAACGCCGTCAACGTATCGCTGCATCGCCCGTCTTATTTCAGGGTTCATCTTTTCTGTAGAGCGCTTGGCGATGTCATAAAAACCAACTGCCTTCAGAAAAAGATCCGTCTTGACAGTAGACGCGCCTGCGACTTCTGAAATCCTTGCTTGGGCTATTCGACGGGTAAACTCCATTTGGAACATTCTGTCCTGGGCATTGACATATCCCCAGGCAAAATAGAGATCGTCATCATTTTGTGCTGTGATGGTTGGCATGGCAAATTGATTCCGCTCGACGGTTACAACATCATTCAATCCCGGTGCAGTCAACGACCCACTATACTCCGGAAGAAAACTGCGGAGATACACATAAAACGAGATCAATATGATAATCAGTAACCCGGCGCTTGTAAGTAGAGCTTTCTTAAGCATTTCCTGTCTCCCTGAGATAGTTGGTTTTGCAGATTATCTCATCGAATGGCTGTGGTGTTCTACTGCTGGTCTGCCCCCAGTATTAGTACCACATGTTAAGTTAGCAGCTCAGGCGTATTGTTCCTATCTGATGTAAAACAAAAAGGTTCAAAGGTCAAAGGTTATACCACCTCTGGTGCTTACGGTCGATAACCAAGACTACAGTGTGGTCTGACGGTGTTGTACTCTTTGCGCCACTTCTCAATTACAACCTTTGCCTCTTTGATATTGTAAAATATTTCTCGGTTGAGCACCTCATCGGCATCAGAGTCGATTATCCTATGCTGTTTTTTTAATTTTGTACTAAATTCAAGATCCAGGCTGAAAAATTGAGGATTGGCAGATGAAAGGTACAAAAAATTTGATGAAATTCCTAAGATTCGATTAAGGCACCCATTAAAAGGTCCCTGTCAATAAAAAACACCAGTCCATCGCAAAAATAGTATAGTTTTTTGCAGGGTCACCAACCCGTGCGGAAGCAACCCCTTTTGTTTATCTGCTCCCGGTATTTCAAGTGTTTGGCATAGATCTTTCGTTGATCTGCAACCAGGCACCCATCAGGATCAAGGCCAGTGAAAGAAATAGTTAAGAACGTTACTTTTTCTTTGCGGCC
>JARRLH010000380.1:0-3675 GCA_037387205.1 Desulfofustis sp. | reverse complement strand
CTGCCCTTTGAGAAACGCAAAATTTTTAGAAGAACTCCCCGTTCATCTCCCATGACCTGACTGAAACAACGCTTCTGAGCAGGCTCCTGACCTCACGGATGTGAATCCCCAAACCCAGGATCACGTTCGTGATGTCATTCTACTCGTGGTAAAATCCTTTAACAAAGGGCGATTTTGTAAGGAACCGTGGGGTCTCATTTGCAGCGTTAATGTAATTCAGCCTATCCCTTGGATAGCACCGGTAATGCAAGCTGTTTTAGCCGGGAAGGTGGCCGCGTCAATTGAGACTTACGAACAGTCCCCGATGAAGGTAAACCAGAAAGGCTGATTCGGGTCACGGCCATTTATTATTGACTTCCATAATTGCGTCAGCCGTCTCTTCGAGTGCTCGTTTTCCCCCCAACTTCATTATCACCGAAACCTTCGTTTCTAACGTCCGCAGTAGATCACTGCGCTCGAAGTCAGCTGCCTGGTCTGGAAGTCTTCTCTAGGCCTGAAATGCTGGCTTTGATCCAACCCTTAGCATCCCGCCGCTTCACCAGAAGTCTGATCTTCATCTTTGGATCGGGCAAATCCTCCAAGATCGTGCTAGTTTGAGCACTTGTCCTGTGAGAAACGGGATGATTTTGCTCCGTACCTGCTCCTGCTGGAATTGATCAAGGCCCTCAACCCGATTCAGTGCTACGCGGCACATCCAGTTTGGCTTTGTTGGGATGGCTTAAGTTTTCTACCAGCCAAATGCGCCCGGATTTTGGCCGCCTGTGTAAAAGCATTGTTAGGCAAGCACCTGATGCTGGGCGTTCAGCCGTTTCAGCTGACTAGACTGCTTTTCTAGGTACAATTAAAAAATCGACATCAGAAAAACGACACGAAATGTTTTTTTGTATTAGCCAGGCGCCATTCTACGATTCGTTAAGTGTGAAGCAGTTTTCTTCGCTGTCCTCATGTCGTTTTAACGACATCATTCATTCTCCAGCTCTTATCATAGAAGGGTTCCAGCGGGCCATAGAAGCGGAAATACATGAAAAATCCTTCACCGGGCTTTGTTTTAATCCAGCTATCCGCTCCCTCTAGCGGAGGAGTTGGCCCAAAGTATATGTTGAGCGACCCATCCGCATTGGCGGGTAGGTTCATGTAGGAGTTGACAGCAGACATCGGACGACCCGCATTGATGATTGAGCGCGTCTTGGTGTCGTATACACACAACTCCCAGAATTCCTTGGCGGGTATGTTTGCCGGCACATTCAGGGTGTAGGAATGTGAACCATTCAGGTGATTGCCATTAGAATCACGACTTGTGAAGATGTACTTCGAGCCCTTTCCCCTCAATTTTAACACCATTGCATTAGCGCCTGTCATTGCCTGATGGCTGAATGCCGCGCGCTCGTAAATCTCCAAGTGGTGCTCCGCATCGAAAGAAGGTGAATTGGTCTGGAAGCAAAACTCCCACTTACTGTCAGTGCCGGGGTAAGCAGGTGCGGTTGGAGCCACACTCTTAAAGGAGAGGGTCGCGTTCATGGCAAAGGCAACTTTTTCTGCTTCTGCCAAAATTGAGCGTGTCTTTTCGTCTGGATTGAAGGGTTTACCCTTTTCTATTCCTAGAATTGTTGCCATGCCCATCATCACCCTGTCGTGGGTCTGAACGGTCTCCTCATTCAAGGCTTTTGCAATCAAATCATAATACGCACCTCCGCGTGGAGGAATGCAATAGGCGGGCATCTTCGACGCGTTCAAGTATTCCTGCGGTGCCTCGGGATTTGAGAGGGGATACAGTTTCGCCTGCTTCAGATTTTTAACCGTAGTTTCTGTGTCCCCATCGATTACAAACCCTCGCAAAAGCCAGAAAAGATTCTTTGTCGCGCAGGACTCGATGTAATACCCCTCGCCAGGGATTTCACCCTCATAGCCAGGAGGTACCAAGAGGTACTTTCCGCCCTCGCCTCTGTCGGGTCCGGGTCGCCCCAAATCCCCTTGAGGTCGTTGCCATGCATCACCCACGAAGCCGACTACATTCGGGGGAACAACCAGGACCATGGGTTCCTCACCAAGCGTGAGTATGTTATAGGCATAGATGGTGGATTGGTTTCCAGTCGGAACCACAGTTTTAGGCGTAAGGTAGTCTTCGAAAATCGGGATTGCCGTGTTCTTGATACCAACAGCCCGATGTCCGTCTCGAAGGCTCATGACGTTGGCAATTGGGAAGCTCCACAGGTAGATCTGTACAGCGGCCTGAAAAAGGAGTTCCTCCCGGAGCCTGGCAGCCGTTTCTTCCGTAACGTAATCACTCTCGAAATCGAGTTTTCCGAGGCGAGTATCAGCTTCACCACCGCGCGGTTGAATTTTATGTTCTGGTTGGTTCATTTTCTTTTATGCCTCCTATGGCTGTTTTCAATCAGCTAATTTGATATCATCGAGTTGCCAGCTTTTATCAAACACCGCTGGTTCAGGGCCATAAAATCGAAATAATAGAAAGAATCTCTCCCCAGCCCTGGTAGGTACCCAGTTTGATTCCATACCCTCAGGTGCTTCAGGACCAAAATACAGGTCTGTTGTGCCATCTTCATTGATTTGTATGTCCGGGTTTTTTGAGGATACGCCAACTTTGGGAACGTCTCTTATCCAGGCAGCGGTATCCAGGTTATAGGCAACCGCCGACCAGAAATCTCTGGCGGGCACATTGGCAGCCACTTTCAAGTGGTACATTTTCCCACCGTCCAGGTATTCACCCTTGTTATCTTTGGCCCCACTTATATAAAAAGTGGCCGCACCAAAGTTTTTAACACTGGTGGTGACGGCATAATAGGCCGCGCCACGATTATCAAGATCAAGATAAGTAGGATATTGAAATGTAAAACCGGTTTCCATGACGCTTTCATTCACGATATTGGTCCAGTGCTTACCAGCATAGTATGGTGGCAGTAATACGTTATGGTACATGTCTAGCATATAGTCATGGGCATCTTTGGCCGCTGCGGCTAATATTTTGCGTTGTTCAGGGCTGGGGTTGAAAGCTTCACCTTTTTTAATGCCAAGTGACTTGAGCATGCCCATCATCACCTGATCTTTTTCCTCGATGGGCTCAGATTGAACCATCTCATTCAGGTGATCAAAGTAGGTATCATCAAATACAGAAATACTCTCTACTAACTTTCCCGATAGATCTATATAGCGTGTCTCTGTTGGTGCGTTCAGATAATACACTTTTAAATCTTTGACATAGTTAGCTGCGATATCAACACTTTTCTGACTGCTGTCAGGAATGATGGGACGGAAACAAAACCAGCCTTGATAGGTTTGCTGGTTAATGACGATATTTCCGTCCGGCACTTCATCGGTATAGCCAGGTGGCAGCAACAAATATTTTGCCCCTTTGCCTTTATCCGCCCCTTTTGGACCCACATCCTCCAATGGGCGATGCCAAGAATCCATCAGCGTGCCAAAAACACCTACTTCTGATGTAGCGGCAGGAATCTCAATGACAACGGGGCCGTTCTCGGTATTCCAGAAGGCATTAATATATGGGGTTGTATCATTAGGGGTAGCAAGCTGGAATTTCCAACTCTGCATTTTGGAGTAATAAAAGACGTTATTGTAGTCGCCACTATTGGCAAAGTGACCGTCGCGATTGGCCTTGTAATTCATCCTGGGCATGGCCCATACAACGGCCTCCATCGC
>JARRLH010000379.1:0-3150 GCA_037387205.1 Desulfofustis sp. | reverse complement strand
ATAGAACGCTTTTTCATTCGAATCGAAATCCGGGTCAGTCCACACAGTAGCCAGTTCGGACGCACCGATGGTGTTGGTCCAGTTCGCTGCTTCCAGGTCAACCGTGTTACCAACTGGAGGCAGTTTCCCTTTAGCATCAGGTTTGCGATCACCCGACCAGCTTACGTCATAGACTTTTTCATGGGTCTTGCCATCCTTGTCCATCCATCCCTTCACAATCTGTACCCGATCGAGGTTAGCGCCGACAGGATCACGCAGAGCAAAGACCATGAATGTCGGTTTTTTCTTGTCTTTGGGTGCTTTCTTTAGGTCGCCACCCATCGGCACGCCTTTTTCATAACCATGGAAAGCGGGTGCACGGCTGCGCAGGTCATTTTCAGTAAAATCCCAGCCGCCGAAGAACCGAACCACCATACGTGGTCCAGTCGTGGCATAGGTTTCTTTACGTGCCATCGCATCCCAGATTGCTTCACGCGTATTCTCAGTTGCCCACACTCCCTGGTAACCGGAAGCGACCAGCATGTCACCTGGAATTTCACCCATTTCAGATTTGATGAAAGGGTGGGAGATACGGTCCTTCGAAGGTTCAACACTGGTGGACTTTCCGAAGAAGTTCTCCTCTTCAGCCGTTGACAGGCCTGTGTGGCTGTCGGTCGCTCCGACCATGCCGAACTTATAGGGATTGGTACCGAATTTTTTCTCCAGTTGCAGGCCGTTCTTCAATGCCTCGCGGGCATATTCACGCTGCAGCATGTCTTCTGTCTTGAGTTCAGTAAGATCAAGATTGCCGACATCCCAGGTGCCGTAATCGGCAAACTCATCATTAGGTGAAAGCACCGGGTGTGTTTCGCCGTCACCTTTTATCTGCGTCACCTCGTAAAGAGGTTCCCACTTGGCGCGTAATTCGACGTAGTTTTTATCTACCTTACCCCCTGCATAGGTAATTTCCGTAGGAAACAACCAGCCGTTGGATAAATTACCGTTATGGGAAATCGCTAATGCCCGGCCGCCGGTTTTCTTCTCGTAGTCATCCAGCCACTTGTAAAGATCCAGCGGATTCTGGGTGCCCAGTGGCGGCTGTGTGGTTAGCGGCACAACCTGCTTCGCACGCTCAGCGCTGTCGCGCAGTATGACGTTGCGGTGCAAGTTGAAACCTTTAGGCACCGAGGTCCATTCGAAACCGATTAGTGCGGTGAAGTTGCCAGGGTCGTTAAATTTATCAGCCGTATCTGCAATGTCATACCAGAGATCATTGTAGACTTTTGAACCCGGGGAGTAGTCCGAGACCAGTTTCTCGGGCAGGGTCATCTGTGAGAAGTTCGTGATCAGGTCGAATGCTGCCTCGCCGGCCGCCTGGCCTCCCTTTTTAAATCCTTCATGCCATTCTTTGCCTTTCGGGTCTTCCAGAATATTTGGCGCCCCTTCCTGAATATCCGTGGCGATACCCATCATATCCGAATGATCTGTGATCACCAGCCAGTCCAGTGGCCGTCCCAGCTTTGCTTTCACGCCTGTCGATGAAGTGATTTCTTCACCGCGAGCGAAACGGTAGGCATCCTCATGGGTAAGAATATTGCCGAACAGCCCCGCATCGAGTGAAAGACCGGTATGCAGATGGGTCTCCCCCCAATAAACATGGTTCGGGAAGTCGCGCTGTGCGTACGGCGAGTAACCTTTTCCCGGGTACAAACTCTTGACCAGCGCATCAGGCGTTGGTGTTCCTGTGTCTAACGCCAACACCATTCCGGGTAGTGGGATTATGCTGACAGACAAAATTGCAGGGATTAGTTTTTTCATTTTTATATTCTCCTCGAATGGTAATCAGTTCTGCTATTCAATTGACGCATATGATCACAGGCCTAACGAGAAAGAGTATACAGGAAGATAAAATGCTGAAATTGAGGTAATACTAAGTATAAAGTAAGTACCATTTATACTCATTATGGGGTATAAGAACATCTCATTCTGCTCACCTGTAAGTAATTAGTCGTTATAGATAAATGAAGAATAACTCCGAATTGGTTTCAGGCATCATTCTTGATGAGAGCCATAAATCACTGATTTCGCAAGCTGCTCAGGATGAAATACGCTTCTCAGCTTTTGTCGAGAATGCCATCGAGGGCATCTGGCGTATTGATTTCGTTCCCCCAATTAACCTGGATGCTCCCAGGTCACAACAGAATGATGAAATATTCGACAACGGCATGTTTACAGCGGCCAACAATGCAGCTGCTGACATTTATGGTCTGCCCAGAGTGGACGATCTTATTGGCAGGCCGCTCAGGGAATTTATGGAACAATCAGATCCAAAGAATAGAGAGAAAATGAACGAGTTTGTTCAAAACCGTTTCTTGATGAAAAATCTCCTGACTTACGAGAAGAACACGCGGGGGGATACCCGGTGCATCGTGAACAACATCAGCCCATGTATCCAGGATAATCATGTTCATTACGTATGGGGAGCAAGTCTCGATATAACAGAGCTGCTGGATCTCCAGGAAGAGCTGGATAGCTCGAGAAAAGAACTTGCTGTACAGAAAAAAGCCCTTGAAGAAAAGAATGCGGCGCTGAAAGAGCTGATCACTCACATCGAGCTGGACAAAAAAGATTTCAAGGAACGGGTCATTGCCAACATTGACCAGGTTATCCTGCCATCACTGGATAAAATCAAGCTGAACGAAGGCAATGTAGCCCAAATTGGTCAATTGCGTCGGGACCTTGAAGACCTGACTTCCTCCTTCGGAATAAAAGTGACCGAAAGGAAGGTGAATCTAACCCCACGCGAGATCGAAATCTGCAACCTGGTTAAGAACGGCCTCTCCAGTAAAGAAATTTCACGTATGCTGAAGATTGCTCTTCATACAGTCGAGAAGCATCGCCGAACGGCAAGGAAAAAACTGGGACTCACCAGTAAAGGCATCAACCTGCAGACCCATCTCAACACGTTCTAGTTGAGGCGTGCTAAAGTTAATTCTCCGGAACAATCTTCATCACCCATGCCATGAAGCGCCGCCATCTTACAAGTAAAATGGATCGCATAAAAAACTTTGTTTACTCGTCAAATCATTGACAAATATCTGCTATGGGTCGGTAAGGGACAATCCCCTGAACCCTACCAATTTCCTGCCCTGGGTGTCTGCAATCGGCCAG
>JARRLH010000378.1:0-3167 GCA_037387205.1 Desulfofustis sp. | reverse complement strand
TTTTTGGGCATGATTATCTCGTTCCCCGATTGCTGCAGAGCGCGATTGGCGCAATCAATTGTGTACTGGTTGCGCTTGTCGGACAGCGGTTGTTCGGTGGACGCGAAGGATTGCTCGCGGGTTGTATCGCCGCTCTGTACGGGCCACTTATCCACTTCGAAGGCGAACTTCTTCGGCCCGTGCTTATCATATTTCTTGGTTTATCAATGATACTTTGCATTTTGTCCTGGTCAGAAGACCGCCCCCTCTTGGCGGCTATTGCCGGTCTTTTGATGGGATTGTCTGCTATAACTCGAGAAAACATAGTGATAGTCCTCCCGGTAATCGTCACTTATCTTTGGATGGCGTCGACAGAGCGCAAATGGCATGCACCGTTGCTGTTTGTCGCCTTAACTATCATTTTGATCATACCGGTAACTATCTACAACTATAAGAAGAGCGGTGATTTAGTCCCGGTCTCGACCCAAGGAGGTATGAATTTTTATATTGGCAACAGCGCACATTCAGACAGGTTGACTGGTCTTCAGCCTGGTATAGAGTGGGAGAGGATGGCTTTTTCTCCCCGGGAAGAGTTGGGCCCAGACCCAAAACCATCTGAATTTCAATTATGGTTTATAAAAGAGACTCTCAAGGATATTTTCCAATCCCCAACAGGGTGGATTGCTAAATTGCTGAAGAAATTGTTTTTGGTGTTTTATGGGGAAGAGCTCACACCCAATAGCAATTTCGATCTCTATAGAGAGCGTTCCTTTCTCCTGCGTATTCTGATATCCACATGTGGGCCGCTCTTTATACCATTTGGTTTGTTGTTTCCATTTTTCGTGCTGGGGATTGGTGCAAAGGGAGTACATAGGGATAAGTGGTTACTGATAGGCTTTATCATTGCATACTCCCTTTCACTGATGATTTTCCATGTCAGGGCGCGATATAGGGTACCGATCGTGCCCCTAATGATCCCCTTTGCGGCTGCTGGAATTCTTTATTTAATCAAACAAATAAAGCTCCAAAACGTGAAAAAAACTGCTTACTGTCTTTTCGTTCTCGCTTTTTTCGCTGTGCTCGTGAACGCGCCGTTGGTAGATGTTTCGTTCGCCAAGAGATTTCCAACGAATTATTTTGTTGGGCTGGCACTCTTTAAGAAAGGCCATGACGAACTGGCACTTGAAGAGTTCGAAAAGGGGCTAGAAGAAGATCCGCATTTCCCAGAGTTGAGAAGAGTATACGGCCATACTCTTCTTCGCCTGGGACGTCTCGAGGAAGGTTTAGAGCAAATTACCATTGCTCGTGATTTAGCCCCTGATTATGCCCCTATTAGAAAAGATCTTGGCAAGCTGTACCAAAAGAAAGCCAAAAAGCTTAAAACAAGAATAAATACTCGCTCAAACGAGAATTCGGCGATTATTGACGAAGCAGAATTGCAGGAAGAAATGAGGCAACTGCAAGAGATTGCCATCGAAGAATACGAAGCTGCTGAGGAAAATGATCCATATGATGAGTCGATAAAATATGAACTGGCGTTACTTTATGATCAGGCCGGCTACCATGATAAGTTTAAGAGAAAACTGAAAGAATATGCAGGACGGCAGATGAAGGGAAATCCAGATTATGCACTCGGGCTCGTCCTAGATCAACTGGACCGCATTGATGAGGCAGTTATCCATTATACTGCAGCGCTCAGGAGAAGTTCGGACAAAGCCGATATTCACAATAAACTGGGAGTAGCCTATTTTAGGAAGGCGGAATATGAGAAGGCAAAAGACCATTTTGTTGAAAGTCTTCGTATTGAATCTGAAAATGACAAAGCGCATTTTTACTTGGGGAACATTCAGGAGATGTTCGGAAGGCACAGAGAGGCCATTGCCCATTTTACCGAATCATTACGAATCAATCCTAACAATGCACTTGCTCATAACAATTTAGCGATAGCATTAGTTCAACAGAGAGATTTGACCAAAGCCATAGAGCATTATGCAGAGGCAATCAGACTGGATCCGAAATCAGCTGAGTATCACAACAACATGGGTGTTGCCTTTTTTGAGAGCAATGATTTTGCCAAAGCAGTCAAACACTATAACAATGCCATTGAACTGAACCCCCGATATATGAAGGCTTATAATAATCTGGGAAACGTTCTTGTTCAGCAGGGTATTTTTGATGAGGCCATCAGAAATTATCTAATGGCACTTGGAATCAACCCGGACCATCCAGAAGCACTGAACAATCTAGGTGTAGCTTTTGCACGGCAGAAAAAATACCAAGAGGCGATTGAATATTTTAAGAAGGCCCTGAACCTCAAGCCCGATTATCTTCAGGCGCGCCAGAATCTCGAACTTGCCTCAGAGCAGATGGCCTTTCTAGAATCGAAAACAGATAAGGCCAATGCCAAGTAATTGAGATTACTGTATACATATGGGCTAAAGTTTTTCCAGCGAGTGGGGAAATTCATAGACAACCTACATGCTCTGATTCGTCCTCACTGCTAGGAGCAAGAAAGACAAAGTTAGAACTCTTGCGAATATCGTTCCATTATGGGCTTGCAATTGGTATGATATTTGGTTAGTTTCCAACCGGATAAAACATGGAGCCCAGGCCGTGATAAACCTTGCCTCTACAACAGGACATTCTATCCAGAACAATGTAGGGGAGGGGTTTACCCTGCCCTCAAGAGCCCCAGCGTAGCAAGCGAGATTCATATTTCATCACCAAGGGCACAATAAGGCCACGAAGGCTTTCTTGGTGTTCTTCGTGCTCTTCGTGGTTTACATTTTATTGACTACCATGTCTAGAGGTTAGAACATGCTCAGGCTTATGCGTAAACATGCCACATCGTGGTTGATCAAGGTGTTCTTGTTTGCCATCGTCATCGTTTTTATCTTCTGGGGGGGATACTCCTACACTGAGAAGAAAGCAAGCCGCGTGGCCGTTGTCAACGGTTCCTACATCGGCCTTCGAGAGTATCAGTCCATGTATAACAATCTGCTGGAGCAGATGCGCCGCCAATTCGGCAAGCAATTTTCTTCTGAGTTAGTGGAAGCTTTGAATCTGAAAGGACAAGCACTGGACCGGCTGATCAACCGCAGACTGATTTTGACAGAGGCCGGAATGCTGAAGTTTGATGTTTCCCGGGAAGAACTTCAAAACGCCATCGTCTCCTATCCGGCCTTTCA
>JARRLH010000377.1:0-3178 GCA_037387205.1 Desulfofustis sp. | reverse complement strand
GACGGTTTCGGAAATCTTCTCCACCTCACCGTCCCGCTGCGCGGTCGCCGACGGCTGCTCGATTTCCATCGACCGGCGCCTGACATACGGCGAGACCTGGGAAGGGGCACTGGATGAGATCCGCATGCTGCCGGCAGTACAGAAGGCTGGCGCCAAGGTCAGCATGTACGACTACAAGCGCCCGTCCTACACCGGCCTGGTCTACCCGACGGAATGTTACTTCCCCTGCTGGGTGCTTGAGGAAGAGCATGCGGCCTGCAAGACCCTGGTCGATTCCTACCAGGGCCTGTTCAAATGCACCCCGCTGGTCGACAAGTGGACATTCTCGACCAATGGCGTTTCCATCATGGGACGCTACAATATACCCTGTATCGGCTTTGGCCCCGGTCACGAAGACCAGGCCCACGCGCCGAACGAGGTGACTTGGAAGGACGAGCTGGTCAAAGCAGCAGCGATGTATGCAGCGATCCCTAGCATCTACGTCGATAAGTATGCCGTCTGATGCGGCTTTCAGGATGAGTCACAGATGCCACTGACAGTCAAACGGGTCGTCATCGTCATCGCGATCGGCGGCAATGCCCTGATCAAAGATGAAGGGCACCAGGAAGTCCACGATCAGCTGCGCTCGGCCCAGGAGACGGCGGAGCTGATCGCTGATTTTATCGCCCTCGGATACGAGGTCGTCCTGACCCACGGCAACGGCCCGCAGGTCGGTTTTATCCTGCGTCGCTCCGAGCTGGCCTACGAAGCCGGTGAGCTGCATTTCGTGCCGCTGAAGAACTGTGTGGCAGACACCCAGGGGGCGATCGGCTACCAGTTGCAGGAGTCGCTGCACAACTCCCTGCGCAAAAGGAACATCTGCCGCAGTGCGGTGACGGTGGTGACCATGGTTGAGGTGGATGCCGACGATCCCTCCTTTGACAACCCGACCAAGCCGATCGGCGTCTTCTATGCCGAAGCAAAGATCCGGGCGCTCAAGGAAAAGCACCCCGACTGGCAGTTGGCTTTCCAGGATGGCAAAGGCTATCGGCGCGTGGTGCCATCCCCGGTGCCGAAGCGGGTTGTCGAGGTCGAAGCGATCCGTTCCATGCTCGATGCCGGGATTTGCGTGATCGCGTCCGGCGGTGGCGGTATCCCGGTGGTGGCCGATGGTGAGGGCAACCTCTCCGGCATCAACGCAGTGATCGACAAGGATCTCTCTTCGGCGCTGTTGGCCAATGAACTGTCAGCCGATCTGCTGATTATTCTCACCGCGGTTGACAACGTCTATCTGGACTTCAACAAGCCGGGCCAGCGCAAGCTTGATTGCATGACCGTTGAGCAGGCCGGAGAGTATCTGGCCGAGGGGCACTTCGCCACCGGCAGCATGGGCCCGAAAGTCAGGGCGGCAATGAACTTCCTCGTTAACGGCGGCAAGCGGGCGATCATCACCTCGGCGGAAAACCTTGTCTCGGCCGTACGGGAAAATCGGGGGACGCATATCGTTCCGTGAGATGACGAACGGTTGGCACTGACGTTCTCGCACCACTTGACACATAAGGAAGCATGATGGAAGAGGTCAAACAGTCCCCGTTGCAAAGATTCGCCTACCGCTTGAACTGGCTTGTCGAGAGGATCTGTGCGCTGCTGGTCGGCATGATGGTGGTGGTCATCTGGTTCGAAGTTGTCGAGCGTTACTTTCTCCACTGGGGACTGACCTGGACCGAGGAGTTCTCCCGCTATGTCATGATCTGGGTGGCGTTGTTGGCGGTGTCTTGTGGGGCCTACTATAGGGAGCATATTGGCCTGGATCTGGTGAATCGCTTCCTGCCACCGCGGGCTGCAAAAGTCCTGATGATCGGCCTGGATCTCGTCAGCCTGGCGTTCTTCATCTTCCTGACCTGGTACGGCATCGACATGACCCGGGCCGGTGGCGGCCAGTATGCGACCATCTTCGGCATGACCATGCTGGTGCCGTTTGCCGCCGTCCCGGTCTCGTCGGCGCTGACGGCATTCCAGGTTTTCTCCGCGATGCTGCGTGGCCAGCACTCCTCAACCGCCCCTATGGCCCAATAGGATGCCAATATGTTACTGGTTCTACTAATGTTTTTCTTCTTTATCCTGATCGGCCTGCCGATCGGTGTGACCTTGGGCGTAGCCGGGGTTGTCGGCCTGCTGCAGATCGGTGGGGAAAACTTCCTGGTGATGGCCCCCAAGCGCTACTTCGAGGGGCTCGACCTGTTTACCTTCATGGCCATGCCGTTCTTCATCCTGGCCGGCGAGATCATGAACCGCTCGGGAATCACCCAGCGGCTGGCTGCGTTCGCCGATGCCCTGGTAGGTTACCTGCGTGGCGGGCTGGCGCATTCGAACATGATCGCCTCAGTATTGTTCGCCGGCATGACCGGCGCCGCAGTGGCCGACAGCGCCGCCTTCGGCAACACCTTGGTGCCGGCAATGGTCAAGAAGGGCTACACCCGGCCCTTCTCCTGTGCGGTCACAGTCGCCGGGTCGATTATCGGGCCGACCATTCCGCCGTCCAACCTGATGGTCATCTATGGGTCGCTGATGGGGGTCTCAATCGCCGGGCTGTTCGCTGCCGGAATCCTGCCCGGTCTGCTGATCTGTATCCTCTGCATGGCGCTGATTGCCGCCTGTGGCCGACGCTGGAATCTGCCGAAGAGCGAGGAGCGCTTCAGCCTGCTGCGCATCCTCTGGGCTTTCAAGTCGAGCTTCCTGGCGATCCTGATGCCGGGGATCATCCTCGGCGGGATTCTGTTCGGGATCGTCACGCCCACCGAGGCGGCCGCCATCGCGGTCTTTTACGCCCTGTTTATCAGTGTGGTTGTCTACCGGGCGCTGAAGTTCTCAGATATCGTCGTTATGCTGATCCGCACCGCCCGCATCACCGGCATCGTCTTTCTGATCATCGCCAGCGCCTCGATCCTCAGCTGGTGGATGACCTTCATGCAGATTCCGCAGAAAATCGCCGAGTTCTTCCTCATGCTCTCGAGCAATCCCAACGTGATTATTCTGCTGATCCTGCTGCTGCTGCTGGCTGTCGGCATGTTCATGGACATCAACGCGGCGCTGATCATCCTGGCGCCGGTGCTGGGTCCGTTGACCACCTCGATCGGCATGAACCCGGTGCACGCCGGGATCATGATTGTACTGGCACTGAATATCTCGCTGATGACCC
>JARRLH010000376.1:0-5743 GCA_037387205.1 Desulfofustis sp. | reverse complement strand
CTCCCAGGTAATAACAGCTATAACCCTCTTGCACGGATAGTGCATTAAATTCGGAAAAGAAGTCAGCGCCAGATACTCTGCCCCCGGTATATTGCCCAAGCAGATATGAGGCCCATACCAGGGGCACGCCGTCAGCAAATGCTATATCGGCGGAATTGATTATCTTTCTGTATTCATCGTTCCTGTTACATTCGGTAACTATATAGACATTCGGCACCACAACAAATAATTTTCGCCGTTTCTCTATGGCATGCTTAATTGCTGCAACCGTTTGGGGCATGTTCATCCTGTCTATATTCACACCCAGGATATTGACTTTCGGTCCCACCTAATACTCCTTCTTGCTGATTCGTGATTCGTAACTACTTAAGTTGTTCACGGTTGGTCGCCTTGAGCGCTTTATATTCTTCTTTGAGTTATTTTGTATAGTTACGTCTTTTTTTCTTTGCCATCAAACACCTCCAGAGCGATAATTAATTCACTCTTAAGTGTCCATTAAAATCCTAGTACTAAAAGCTCTTTAAGCTTATTTAAAGCTCTTTTTCAAGTGCAGCACGAGCTTGCCACCCCTCAATTTAAGCCTTCTGCGACGATTTAACCCCGCTGCAGTCATGGGATCATTCCCTTTACGCGAAGAAAATCCAGAAATGCCTGTCCCATCACCTCTCCCCCTGCGGTGGTCAAATGCGTTGGGTCACGGTAAAGGGGGACCCCGTTCCGGGTCGCCTTACAGATATCCTTGTCTGGGCCGCACAAGGCGTCGAAAGGATCAAAGACATGAAAATTGAGGTACTGCTTTTCCAGTTTTTTCAGTGCATTGTAGAAGTCTTTCCTCAGTTCCAATTGCTCCGATCGCGATACGCTGGAGTCTGCCCCACAGTTATCCGAAAGCGCCCAGGCAGGACGGAACCATTGTTCGGTGCACAGTCCCCCAACGGTAAGAAGTGGAAAACTCGGAGCGGCGGCAACATATATAACTCCATATCCAAATTGGTTCATCCGTTCGTAGAATGACTCGATGCGTTGCGCGTATCTACCCAGAGAACCGTCTAAGGATGACGGATTATAATTCGAGCGCAGCACGACGTAACCGCGTTGATCCTTTGCCAGAGGCGGCATGGCAGCCATGACTGTATCGGGATAGTCGCAAAATTTGGGCTCGGAAGCACGACGAGGGGCACGGCACCCATTTTGGCCGAAATTTATAACAGTGGCGACCTTTTCCCGGAAAAGTACCTCAGATGCACCAAACATGTCGTAGGAGAGGCTATCTCCGAAGAAGACCAGACGGGGGCCGGTGGGGCTTTCGGCTTGACAGGCTTCAATTGCCCTGGAAGCAGCTTCGGGATCGTTCGCGATTCTTACTCCTGCGCAGTCTATAATCAAACGCTTACTATCTAATACCAGACTTCCCCCCGGTATATATCCCGTCCTGGCAACAACGGCGTTCATAGTGCCAGTGAATGGAGGAACATTGACCTTGTTCATAATGAGTATTAATGCTGCCACAGAAATCATGATGATTAGACCAGCGGCAAGATTTAAAGACGGCAGACTAAACCAAGGCCGATGACGGGCTGGTTCTTCGAGCACATGGAACGACAAGGAAGCTAGCCCAAGAGTCGCGATCACGATTGCCGGAATACTAATCCAATTTACTCCGACAGTCCAAATCGTAAGACCGATAATTACCCAATGCCAAAGATAGATCGAGTAGGACAGTCGACCCAAATATTGCAAGGGACTTGCCAGCATTATGCGATTCAGTGCGGACTCCTTGGCTCCGGCCAGAATAAGTCCTGCACTTCCTCCTACGGCTAGCAAGGATGATATGACAGGCGACCTGTATCCGACGACGAAGGCCACGATAATGCCAAGAAATGCTAATGTCTGAACGACGAGCGAGGTACGGGAATCTAGGGCTCGTACATACAGTGCCAGCAAACAGCCAACCCCCAATTCCCAAGCGCGGAAGGGCATGAGGTAGTACACAGCAGATTGGTGGGTGTGGAACAGAAGGGCGAACCCCAGAAAAGAAAGGACAGTTGCTACTCCGAAAATAACGGTCAGTAAGCTCCTGCCACCGTCAGGACGTCGCATAGCCCAAAAGCACAGAAGCGGGTAGACGAGATAGAACTGTTCCTCAATCCCGAGCGCCCAGGTATGCATCAGTGGGTTAAGGTTGTTATTTTCTCCGAAATAGTCAGTGTTTGCTAGAAAGAGTTGTATATTCGAAACGCCGAACATGGCAGTAATGCCGGTCCGATTAATGAATTCAGGCCACGGAGCCACCAGCCGGATCAAAATGATCGCAGTTACCACGATTAGCGCAAGCACCGGAAGAAGCCGCTTGATCCGTCTGATGTAAAAAGCCGCGAGACCAGTCCATGTCGAAGCAGAGCCTTGTCTCCTCAAGAGCGAACGAGTGATAACAAAGCCGGAAATAACGAAGAAAATGTCAACACCTAAGTACCCCCCGGGGAGCCATGAGCGCTCAATGTGGTAGATAACCACTGACACTATGGCGATTGCACGTAAGCCTTCAATATGTGGGAGAAATCTCGTTGTCCCGGGCATAATAAAAAGTCCCTATAGTTCTTTGTGTATCAGTTTATAGATTGATGCTTAATGCCTTCAAGCGGAGTCCTAATGGGATTGACCTGGTCAAGCAAAAATGGACACTTTTCTTAAGCTGTTTTTTAAGGCATCATTTAAATATTGCAATCAACATGCCAGGCATTGCAGATAGCTTTATCCATGAAAGGCAATCGGCTTAAATTGCTGTTGAAGGACAACTGAGGCCAGCAGATAGTATCATTACAAAACGTTATTGGTTCGTGGTGTATTAGCAAAATAACCAGATATTTTTTAAAAAGTTGTTTTATTCCTATTTTCAAATTCTTTTGGGCTGAGGTATCCCAGGTAAGAATGATTTCTTTTTCTGATTTTCATTACTTCCTATACTTACGAATTTCGCGAGAAATCCGCTGAATTGTCCACCTGGGAGAGCTTAAGGCCGCCAAGACCAATCGGCTAAGGCCTTGCGATATTGGGCCAGGGCATAAATATCCATTGCCTCGGCCGCCCGCTGCCGGAACGGCCTGACACGTTGCTCGGCTGCAAACTCCTCCAAGGTAACCTCCGGGCTGCCTTCTGACCGGAGCCTGGCACAATGACAGGAATAATTATATTTTTCACGAATTTCCAGGAATTTTTTTACACTCAAACTGTTCGGGTTTAAGCGATAGAGGTAAAGCACTTCGTTCAGGTTGGCCAGCTTGGTGGCCTCACCCATCCTCAAAAACATATCATAGTCCTCACCGCTTGAATGTATCCTGTATCCGCCGATGGATTGAAGGATGGAAGTGCGGCACATTATGCTTGGATGGCAGAGGGCCTGCCGACCCTGAATAAGATCAGCATACATGGTTGAATGGTCGTCGGGTGCCGGGGGGGCGAAACCTCTGCGTCCGCTTATGCCTAAATAGGCAAATTTGGTGCCGACAAGGCCGATATCTTTATGACGGTGAAGAAAATCCAGTTGGGCCTTGAGCCGGGAGGGAAGAGACACGTCATCAGAATCCATCCGGGCAATAAATTCAGTTTTACACATCGCCAGGCCGGTGTTCAGGGCGGCCCCGAGACCTTGATTAGGTTGATGGACGACTTGGAGTCTGGGATCATCCAGTCGGTCAAGATATTCCTTAGAACCATCGGTGGAACCATCGTTAATTATCAAGAATGTGAAGTCTCGAAGTGTCTGATTGAGGATCGAGTCCACAGCCTCGGGTAAAAACGGCATTCCGTTATAAACCGGCATGAGTACTGTGACTTCCGGCATTTAGTTTCCGCTCCGGTAATTTGATGTCTCAGAATTTGCGCAACTCATTGGAATCATGGCACGTTCGAATGTTGGAATAACCGAACAATGTAATATTGTAATGTTGGACAAAGCGTATTTATCTGCACAGAAAGCTATCTTCCCATTTGCCTTCTTGTTGTGTCTTCTGGAGAGATTCTACCAATTATTAATGTTCTTCCGATCCATATGCTACTGTTCCGTATATGATGACGGGTTTCAACCAAGAGGTGAAAACAAATAATGAACTACCAGTGGCATCCCTACCCATTTTTCCACTATTCCATTCTTCCACTATTCCACCATTTCACTTTTCTGTTTGTCGACATTGGTGGAATCCTTCGTAACCATCTCCCGTTCTTTCCGAAACTCTAATCGGCCCAGAAAACGTTCCTGGGAGAATACTCTTGGCGCAAGAAGAAACAGGGTCCTACGTATATATCCCTCTGCCCGCCATAGAAGGACCTTACGGTCCAATATTTCTTGACGATTATTTTTTATTTGGCTCAGAAGAAGTAAGGGGAGATTAATCAGCAAGGATTTTCCTGTTCGGCCCGAACAAGCCAGAATCATTTTCAACCGCCCCCAGCGTTTCCAGTCGATTTGTGCAAAAGAGCTCCCAAATTGCAGACTATACCATTTCATGTGTTCGGGTGTGATGCGGTGAGGAGATATCATATGTCGTACCACGGCCCGAGGAGTGAGGCCCATTTTGAATCCTGAAGCCATTGCCCTTAGAACCAGGTCACGATCGCAGCCGCCTGTCAAAAATGTTTCATCGAAAACACCAACGGCATCAAAGACTGCCCGTTTAATCAACATATGGCCTCCAATCGGGAGTAACCTGCCATTACATTTCTCGACAATATCCTTCACCAAATCCTCCCCAATCAATCCACGGCAAACAGGGCCTAACTTGGACCTTATATCTTCCGGTATGGCTAGCTTACGGTTCCCCCCCACGCATTGCGCACCAATGTGCACAGCAAAAGCATAAAGCTCTTTCAGCCAGTCAGGGTCGGCCAATTCGTCGTCATCAAATAAAGCCACCCAGTCCCCGTGAGATTCAGCAAGCCCTCTGTTCAGAGCGCAGGTATAGCCCTTGCCTTCTCCCTTGGCATATCTTACCAGTTCCGGAGAACGTTTTATGATTTCCTCGACAACCTCCCTGGTTTCGTCCGTCGACGCATCATCAATTATAACGATTTCGTAGGAGAATTTACCATCGGTCTCCTGACGAAGCAGGCTTCCAATCGCTCCACGGAGCATTTCCGAGCGGTTATAGGTTGGGATAATTATGCTTATCAATGTCTCGGAATTTATGGAACTCATTGGAATCGTATTTATTTCTTTGGGAATTGCTTGTTATACCGTACTTTTGGAATGGTGGAATGGCGGAATGAGTGTAGCGAACTTAAGTTCTCATCTTTCTTCTCGTATAAAACCCAACCTGGCAAACATAATCATCCAAACGAAAACCGGGAAATAAGGTCTTCCTAAAAGTTGATCCTCAGTGTATAAATTTAAGATCAACCAGACGAGAACGGCGAGTATAAAAGCATAATCTAAATTTCGCTTCCTTAAGCTAATTGACTTCATTACAGATAGAAACAGGCTCAACACTAAAGTTACGGCCCCTATATAGCCGAGTCCACCTAGAGTTGCAATGTATCCGGAATGAGGGGATGGGGTTACCCAACCAAGCTTTTTTTCCATAAAGATAAGGTTTTGCGAGGTGAGGAATGCATCATACCCATATCCCACAAGCGGACTCTGCTTAACAAGTTCCATTGCCGCTTTCCAAAGCGGGATCCGGCCTGTCAGCGATCCCAAACTTTCCGATTCCTGGGATCTGCCAAGCATTACTGCAATGTCGCTAAAGCC
>JARRLH010000375.1:0-3187 GCA_037387205.1 Desulfofustis sp. | reverse complement strand
CTTGTGATTCATTCATGTCTGCTCCCCTAAGCAGTTCTGAAGAAAGATCGTCTGCCGGGATTGTGTCATAAAACAGGCTGGATTGCACCCGTGATTTAAGGATTTTAAAGGGCCTTTGGCTGGCAGACGGCCTCCGGCAGGTCGGCTTTTGCTCCGCATTTGGCACAGGAGACGGTCGGGCTTTGAGATTGTTGATCGTACTCCATCATCATACCGTTCTTATATAGCTTGCACATGTGCTTGGGATGTTTCTCGGGTTTCCAGCAGTCCTTGTTTTGCTTTCCCATATAGGCTCTCCCCGGGCTCGCGTCGATCAGGCGTTAATTGCATGGGCCGATGCGCTTGCCAGTCATTTTCTGGGTCATTGCGGAGGGCATCTGGCTGCCATTTGTGACCACTGTGCCCTTGAAGCTGTCTCCATGGTAGGTGATTTCGCCATGACTGTCCATCGATCCCCCATCGGACTTGCACTGTACCTGCCATGTAACGATATTGCCATGCATCGATTGATCGACGATCTGGCATTTATTATTTTCCTGCTGCACCTGCGGGAGGATCTGGTCGGCGGTGATACATTGAATGTGTTTGGACGCAGGCAAGCTGAATGCCATTCCCGGCATTTCCAGGGTCGAAGTGATTTCCCAGCGGCCGGGTTGCATGTCGGGAGCAGCGAAGCAGAGGGTCGGGAACATTGCCAGGATAATGCAGGTTTTCAGGTAACCGAGCGGATTGGGCATAAGGAATCTCCTGCAAGAGATCACTGGCGAACAACTGCAGAATATCCTATCAGTTCTGAAGAGATATTCAACGTCTTTGATAACACCTTTACAGTAATAAAAAGGAAAAACACGTCAACAGTTTGAAGAAAGAAGATTCCATGTCATAGACAGCTGCCCATTGATTCTGCGGCAATGCGGACTAGGTAGATCTTCGATTCTGTGGGTTCCCGCCTGTGGCAGCTGTGATGGGCAAAAACTCCCGCTGGCAAAGGAAACCTTGAAAAACAAACATTTTTTCGTCATTATTAAAAGTTGGGCGTAGTAATGCGTTTGTCTCTCCTGCCAGATTGAATGGATTGGCTTGAATGGATCTTAAACAACTGCAAACAGAACTCGACGAGTGTAATAGTTATCAGGAAGTTCTGGTCATGATGAGGCGTGAATACAGCGCAATCGGTTACGATGATTTCTTTTACGCAGTTCAGATACTGGAGTCTTTCAAGACCCCTCCTGCGGTTGCCTATTCAACCTTGAAGCAAGAATGGCTGGCAGAAGTCATGGCCAATAATTACCACTTGAGCGACCCCATCTCGTATCATTACATGCACCATACGACCCCTTTGTTCTGGCATGTCGACGACGACTGGTCAAAACATCCTTACGGTGAGAATGCTGTCGAGTTTATGGCCGCGGTCAAGGATGTTGGCTATTTGGCAGGGGTTTGCATCCCGGTCTTTTCGCGCGAATGTACCCGTGGCTTTATTAACCTGATTTTCGATAATCACACTGAACAGGAGCTGGTCAAAGTGGCATTGGGCTCACTGTTGATAACATATTTCCACGAGACTACCTTGAGGATATGGCTTGAACAGGAGGATCATAATTCACCACTGAACGTAAAATTAACCCGACGGGAATCAGAGGTTATCCGACATATCGCCGACGGATTGACCTCACGGCAAACTGCACAAAAGCTCGGAATTTCAAAGCGAACCATTGATGCTCATATCGCTTCGGCACAATTCAAGCTGGGCTGCGATAATCGCCAGCAGTTGATTTGCATGGCAACAAATCTGGGCCTCATCTTTCCCAGTCAGGATTACAGCAAAGCCCCTAGCCGCATTCGATTGGTTCTTCCGGAAGACTACGGAATTGAGCTCTGAATGTGTTCCCTGATTCTTAATATTGCGACCATCTCAGTAATTGTGAAATCAAACAAGCCGGTTGTTTTGAGTGCGAGACATGACCTGGAAAGGTTGGGAGTGAACAGGCCGCTTGACAATAAAATCGGTTTCGAAATGCTTACCGCGGTTTTCGCCTGATTAGAATAGTGGTTTGATATGGATATACAAGTTCTAGAAAAACATTTGGATTCGATCATGGCAGCGAAGACAAGTGGGAGTCTCCGGCGGGTCATGATGAATGCGTTGCATGCCTTGGGTTTTGAGATGTGGGTCTATGCCTCTGAGAACCCTTATTCACCTCTGGCACTGCAAGCAACCCTCGCCAGCGGACAAACGACCCGTTGGCTGATGACATACCTGGTGAAAGGCTATCAGGACATCGATCCGATCGTTATTCACTGTCGCAACGAAAATGAGCCATTTTTTTGGGATTCCAAATCCGGTTGGGAAGATGCTGATCCCAAAGTGCAAAAATTCATGATGGATGTCAGTAAGCATGGTTTCGGCAGTGGTTTGGCTTTGCCGCTGAAGCAGCAGGGAGCTCCTAATGGCGTGCTGAGCTTGACAAGTAAACAAAGCCTTGATCTGGAATATAAAAGATACCAAGAACTGTTGCCCTGTCTCACGAGAATCGGGGAAGCTGCTCATGAAATAATGCACCAGATCCTGAAAAAGTCTAAACTAAGTCATTAATATCTTGGAGGATTGGGAATGAACATCTTTATCAGAACAGCTTTTTTAATTGCCGCGGGGCTGGTTATGCCGACCCTTGCCGCGGCATCCGGTTACGGCGTCTTCACCCAAGGTGCTTCAGGGTTGGGCCAGGCCAATGCCGTGGTCGCCCATACGACCGGACCCTCGTCAATATATTTCAACCCAGCCCTGATCAACGATGTGCCCGGCCGGCAGATCGAAGTCGGGACAACGGCGGTCTATTCGGACCGGGAGATCGATTACACCGGGGGCGGCAGCGAAAACGGTGACAGCGCCTGGAATTTTCCCTCGACTTTTTATTACACCCACCAGGCTAATGATAAACTCACCTCCGGTCTCGGCATCTTTTTCCCGTTTGGCCTCTCCAACGAGTGGGATGACAATTACGAAGGTCGTTACATCGGCACCTCGGGCGAAATGCTGACCATGAACATCAACCCGGCGGTTTCCTATCGAGTGACAGATCGTTTGTCCCTCGCCGTCGGCCTCGATTTCGTTTACCTGGACACCGATATCAAGGCCAATATCAACCAGGCTGCAGTCGGAGGTGGACTACCACCTGAACTGGGC
>JARRLH010000374.1:0-3203 GCA_037387205.1 Desulfofustis sp. | reverse complement strand
GGATGTCGACGTAATGAAAGTCGATTTTTTCCCGCAAGGTGTATGCGTATATGCGAAACAGATCGTTCCTCGCCGTGTTCTTGATCATGGTGTCGATGGCCCGGGTAGTGATCGTCGACAGGTTGCGACGAACCTGTTCGGGCTGCGGGGAGAGTTGGCCATTGCGGATAATGTAGATGCCGCCCCGGTTTTTGATTTTATCCCCGAAGCCTGCAGCCTGGCCGGCGGCGAGAACATCGAGTGTGCCTCCATGGAAAAAGACTTGCGTAGTGGTCCCCCCGTCGGTATGCATCTCGTCAAAGCGTTTCCCGTCGACCTCCACTTTGAGCATAACAGGCGGGAAGGCCCCTGGAATTGACGCCGAGGCCAGCAAGACCTGGCGAAACAAGCTTAACGCCTCCGGGTGCCCGCTCTTGGCGATAAGCCCCATGTTCCACACGACCAGGCGCTGGGCATCCATATGGGTGGTGCCGATGTACAGGCGACGGCCGCGATTGTGCGCGACGACTATCGCCTTGAGAAGCGCTTCATCGATGTTTCTTTCCAACAGGTTCTGCAGGGGCGTTGTCTTGGCGAAGGACTCACTGCGAAAGATTTTAAGGAAATTCAATTTCTCCAAAATATCCACCGTCTTGATGGTGGTATAGAGTCCCTTGAGTTGCTCGTCGTACTGCGGCCCCAGAAAGGCGAACGGCGCAATCAGCGAGCCGGTGCTGATGCCGGTGACCATCTTAAACGTCGGTCGGTTGCCAGCCTGGGTCCAGCCACAAAGGACCCCTGCTCCGAAGGCGCCATGGGAGCCACCACCGGAGAGGGCCAAGGCCGCATAGAGCGGTTTGCCATCGGCATCTCGCGGGAACTGCCCCGCTGGTTCCTGGTGGACCGACTCCACAATATCAGCTTGAAAAGAAGGGGTTGGCTGTCCGCCCCAGGCACGTATCCCCGAAATTCCTAAAACTTCAGCCTGCGCCATTTTGTCAATCGGCACCGGGCTGCGCGGTAAGGTGGTGCAGCCGGGCAGCAGGATCAGGACAAACAACACCCAGAGCAGTTGTCCCCATTTTTCAACCGCGATCAACGTATTAGCCTATTTTGAAAGCTAGCCAGAAAATGGATCAATTTTGGTCCTCTCATAATTGCCGTTGCTGGCACAGAGAAATGAGCCCGGTAGTTTGCTGGGCTCCAAAAAAATCTTAGCGACTGACTATCCGAAATTTCCGGACCGAAACAGGCTATTTTTTGCTCGGCTCATACCAATGCTTGGCTTTTCGCCAATCCATCTCCTGCAGCTGGTACTTCTCGGCATGCTCATCGAGCATTTCGTTTTGGGCATTAAATCCAGGACCCCATTCACCCGCCTTGATGAAATCAGACATCGGATCAGGCCAAGAACGATCTGGCGGCGGCTGGCGGGTCGGACCGCGCACGCCCAAGGCGCGGTCTGGTGAGACCGCCATCCGCTCGACGATCTTCTCCTTGGTAATGTTCCAGACCATCATATCTTCAGCCATGGAGAGCGGCCCACCATAGGTCTCGCGAATGCCGGATCGCAAATCAGCAAACCCATCGACAAAACTGTGATAGGCAACTGCGTGGCGCGGGATGATGGTACTCATGATTTTGCCGAAGGATTGGCCCGAGGTGTGGAACTCACAGCAGGCCCGCCAGGCAAGCTGCGGCGGCTGGTTATACTGCTTGACGAAAAATTCTGGTGTCGCAAACGCCTCGTGAATGACGAAATCAGCATCCTTGGCGTATTTAACGAACCATTTGTTGGGTGAGGTGTCGCCACCGAACACCAGCTTCAGGCCAGCATATTCGATGATGAAGCTGACCGGTCCGTCCCCGGCATGGATCGCCGGGATGGAACGCACCACGATGCCGTTGCGGTCATAGATGACAGCATTCTCGGCCTTGTAATCGAACTCGTGAGCGGTGATCTGTCCCGGAACGGGTGTGATCTTGTAGGCGCGGGTCTGGTAATCCCAGTTGTAAAGCTTCATGAAATGCTCAAGGGCATACTTGGTTCCCATCTCAGGTGTTTGACCACTCGGTCCCCAGACTTCAAGCGGAACCGGCCGACCAGCCGTCCAGCCGCCAGCCCAGAGGGAGGCGAGGTCGCCAAAATGATCGGTATGCAAGTGGCTGATGATGACCTTGGTAAGATACTCGGCCGGGATCATCAACGAGTTGATGTTGCGCATCGAGCCGCTGCCGATGTCGAAGATAATCTTCTCGCCATTGCCAAACTCGAACAGGAAGCAGGCCGAGGCCTGGTCACGGCGCTGGTCCGGCATGCCGGTACCGCAGGCGACGACCCTGACTTCATCCTTGGCCAGAGGTTCGGTGCCGGGGTAGTAGACGTAGCGGTCAGGAGCGGTTCCGGCAGGATCCTTGACCACACCGCCAGCGGCAAAGGCGCTGCCGGAAATCAGCAGTAATGTCAGCCCGGCCAGAATTGCTATGAGTCGTTTCATTTTAGTCACCTTTCCTTTTATTTTTCCGGTAGCGGCGGAGGAGTATAGCCTTCCCACTTGCCATCATCGATGTACTTGGATGTTTCGGCCTGGCCGCTGCGCTTCGCCTCAGCGTAGCCCTTTGTCGTTGGCGGCGCCTGGACGCGCTCGGCACTGACCACTTCGCGCTGGACGATACTGTCTTTGGTGATGGTCCAGGCCATTAAGTCATCTGCGATAACCAGCGGTCCGTCGTAGACCTTGCGGACCTCTTCGATCATCATCAGGTCCAGTTCGGGTTGTCGAATCGTGTGGTAACCCACTGCCAGTCGCGGCTTGACTTCAGCCATGATCTTGCCGAAGCCGCTCGGTGGCGTGTGGATATAGGACGAAACGATGACCGCCTGTCGCGGCGGGAAGCCCAGGGCCTGCTCCAGCCCCTTGGGGGTATAGAACATTTCGTGGATCACGAAGTCGGCATTTTTGGCGCGCTCGATGAACCACTTATTGGGCGCCGAGTCGCCACCGAAAACAAAACTCAGCCCGTTCCATTCCAGGCGATAGCTGACCGAACCGTCGAGGACGTGCACGGCCGGAAAAGAGGTGATCTTCACCCCGTTCTTCTCGTAAACCACGCCGTTGTCCTGCTTGAAGTCGAACTCGTGCGCGATGATCTCACCGCCAGCGTCCGGCAATATGCCAGAGCGACCCGTGACATCCCAGGCGTAAGTTTTTCTAAGCCCCTCG
>JARRLH010000373.1:0-3208 GCA_037387205.1 Desulfofustis sp. | reverse complement strand
GCCGGCAAAGAGGTGGTCGTTGAACTGCTTCAGGATGAGGCAAACGCCGAAACGATTTCTGCCGAGTTGTATCGCCTCGTCTTCGATCAGAATCATCGCAGAACCCAAATGTCAGAATTTAAGAGTGTCAGAGAAAAACTCGGCGACAGGGGGGCTTCGACACGTGCTGCGGCCCTGGCGCTCTCATTAATGGAACAAGATGACTGATCAATTTGATGAAGATTTCAGCGTCACCCTGGAGATAGACGGCACCCTGGACCTGCATCAATTCTCCCCCAAAGATGTGAAAACGCTGGTGCCAGATTATCTGCTGGAATGTCTACAAAAAGAGATCTTAGAAGTCCGTATTATTCACGGTAAGGGAAAAGGCGTGCTGAGACGGACCGTGCACTCCATCCTGAGCCGGCTCGATTATGTCGCAGATTTCCGGCTCGATGACAAGATGATCGGCAACTGGGGGGCAACGGTCGTTCGCCTGACGCGTCCGCAGGAAACCACCCCCACCAGTTTGCCGCCGACTGCTGACTAGAGCGATCCGTCGCTCTCCCCGGGAGGCAGAATATTCTTGACGTCGAAGAGGATGGCCTCATCTTTCATGAAGCTTCGGATCTGGGCGCCCTCCATATCGATGAACTCCCGATGGCCCACCGCCAGCACGACTCCGTCATAGTGTCGTTCGGCAGGATAGGGGACTGTTTCCAGGCCATATTCACGGCGCGCATCATCGGCATCGACCCAGGGGTCGTAGACATCCACTTCTAAACCATACTCCCTGAGCTCGGCGATGATGTCGACAACCTTGGTATTCCTGAGATCAGGGCAGTTTTCCTTGAAGGAAAGTCCCATGATCAGGATTCTCGCATCCGATACCTCGATCTTTCTCTTCAGCATGAGTTTGATGACCCGATCGGCGACATACTTGCCCATCTCGTCGTTCAATCTTCTGCCCGCCAGGATCATGGCCGGGTGGTACCCTACCTCCTGCGCCTTGTGGGTGAGATAATAGGGATCCACCCCGATGCAGTGTCCGCCAACCAGCCCGGGGGTGAAGGGCAGAAAATTCCATTTGGTGGCGGCCGCCTCCAGCACTTCCCTGGTGTTCACCCCGAGCCTGTTGAAAATAAGCGCCAATTCGTTGATCAGGGCGATATTGACGTCCCGTTGAGTGTTTTCTATCACCTTGGCCGCCTCCGCGACTTTTATCGAACTGGCGGGAAAGGTCCCGGCGGAAATGATGGTTCGGTAGAGTGCATCAACTTTTGCTGCGGTCTCCGGGGTGGAGCCGGAGGTAACTTTGACGATGTCGGCGAGCCGATGCTGACGGTCACCCGGATTTATTCTTTCCGGGCTGTACCCGCAGAAAAAATCGTGGTTGAAGCGCAGTCCCGAAAGCTCCTCCAGAATGGGGACGCACACCTCCTCGGTGGTGCCGGGATAGACGGTGGATTCATAAATGACGATATCGCCTTGCTGGAGACATGAGGCAACCGTTTTCGAGGCCATTTGCAAGGGCCCGAGGTCCGGACGTTTGGCAGAATCGATCGGGGTCGGGACTGTAACGATGAAATAGCTGCATTCGGCCAGTCGCTTCGGCTCGGCGGTACATTCCAGCAGGGCTGCCTGGGCCAGCTCATCCGCTTCGACCTCGCGGGTTACATCGACTCCGTCGCGTAATTCCTTGATTCTTTTGATATTGAGATCATAGCCGACGGTGGGATATTTTTTGCCAAACTCGACGGCCAGAGGAAGCCCGACGTAGCCAAGCCCGATAACGCCGATCCTGACAGCTTCAGTTTCTGTCATATTCGATTGTTTACCCCTCGTTCTCGGTACCGTAATAGGTAAGTCCCTGATTGTCTGTTTCGAAGACCGAAACCGAATGGAGCTGGTAGCGCTGATGAGCGAGCGGCTCCTGCAAGCGGGTGAAAATGAACCTGGCGATATGCTCAGAAGACGGGTTAACCTCGGCAAAGGCTTCCATCTCGTTCAGGTTGCGGTGGTCCAACTCGTCGATCACCTGATAGACATGCTTTTTAAGTACCTTGAAATCTATGCCCATGCCAATCTGATCAAGTTCATGGGCCCGCACGGTGACGGTCACTTTCCAGTTGTGACCGTGCGGCACTTCGCAGCTACCGGGATAATCTCGAAGATGATGACCGCTGGAAAAATGGCTATTTACAAAAATATCGTACATGGTAGTTCCCTGAAATGTTTCGTGGTAAGGTGTTCGGCGTCGGCTCAGATTCTATCTGCGGCACTGTTCCTGAGTGCGCTCGAGGCTTAGCCCACATTAATAAGCATCTCTATAATTTACAAGGGTACCCTTGGCAACATCTAAAGCTTATGAATACCTGGAGCCGGCCGATTGTGGAACTGTGCACTTTCCACTAAGACCGCCGTCGGGCAGATGGGACCGCCTTTGAGATGAGGAACCGTATTGTAACAGCTCAGGGGTCAGCTAATGGTCAATATGACCGGATATGATTCAATTGGAGATACTAAACTTGATCCGCTGTCCCAATTTACCCGCTTCTTGACGCCTCGGGCAGCCTGGAAGCGGATCACCCTTGAAGAGAACCAGAGCGAAGACGCCGAAACGGCATGGACTCTGAAAAACCGAAAGAACTAGCAGAGAACAGCACCATCACTCAGGACAGCCTCTTTGACGGCGCGCTAGTCTGCAGGCAGCACCGCAGTGGCTATCGTTTTTCAATCGATTCTGTACTTTTGGCCCACTCTCTTAAAATTCGCAAACATGAACATATTCTCGACCTGGGTACTGGCTGCGGCATAATCGGTCTGCTCATCTGCTATCGACATGCACCCCAAAACGTGTCCGTCTCCGGACTGGAAATGCAGCCCGAACTTGCTGCTCTGGCCCGCTGGAACAGCGGCATGAACGGTTACGCCAGCTGTTTTTCGGTAATCGAGGGAAACCAAGAGCAGCACCGATTCCTCATCAACCCGGAAGCCTACGGTCTGGTCACCGCGAATCCTCCTTTCCACAGTGAAGGAAGCGGTCGACTGAGCCGTAATGAAGAAGCAATGGCGGCTCGGCATCAAGGCAAAAATGGTTTGTCCGCTTTTGTAGATGCTGCTTCTTATGCGGTCAAGAATAGAGGCAAGGTTGTATTCATCTACCCGGCGCAACAGGTCGCGGAACTGCTTTTCTGTTTTAAGAATTGCCGGATAGCCCCCAAAAAAA
>JARRLH010000372.1:0-3590 GCA_037387205.1 Desulfofustis sp. | reverse complement strand
GCAAAAATGAAAAGCGATGCTGTTCATATCGAACTGAGTACCATCGACCCGCAGACCTCGCTGAAATGCAGCGAGGCGGCTGCGGCAAAAGGAATCGGCTTTCTGCAGTGCACGCTCGGCAAAACGCCGGCCCATGCCGAAAAGGCCGAAGAACCGCTGTTTATCGGGGGCGATAAAGCGCTGTATGAGCAGCTGGCCGATATCTGGCCGATCATCGGTTCTCCGTCCTACTACATGGGAGGCGTTGAAGCATCCTGCGCCGTCAAGCTGATCTCCAACATGGTCGGTATGGCCAACCTGGCGGTGCTGGCCGAGGGAATGCGGGCCGGCGAGAAGGCCGGGATCGAGAAGAAGGTACTGGTCGAGCTGCCGCTTTGGGCTCGATCTGGCCTTGAAGGACGTCAGACTCGGCTGCGAGATGGCCCGGGCCTGGGGGCTCGACCTGAAGACCATGGAAGCTGTCCTCGAACTGTATAAACATGCATCTTCCGCCGGGCACGGTAAAGAAGACTGTAACGCCGTCTTTAAGGTGGTTGGCTCCTGACGTGCAGAGCAAACAGGTCCTGATGAGGAAAAAATCAACTGTTGAGATCAGATATGACAAACGGACAAAACCATACCGATCATAAGTTGGGGGCTCGGATTGCTATTATTGTGGCGACTGTATCGTTCAGTCTTTATGTGGTTAACATGCTGATTGGCAAAGCAAACATTGTTTATGGAAAGCAGATGTTTCACATCGGAGACATCGGTGAATTTCTCATGATGTTAGCTGCTTCAATCGCATTTATCGTAGCTGCTCTGTTTCAAGAGGCAGACTACAAAGCAAACCTCGAAACAAACAACAACTAAGACAGGAGAAAAACATGAAAGAGCGCAATGAAATACAAGACGTTCAGAACAAGGATCGCCGTCGTTTTATGGAACTCAGTGCAAAAATCGGTTTCACCGCCGCCGTTGCTGCGCTCGGCAGCGGTATTCCGTTGACTGCGGAAGCTGCAGCCCCGACGGCTAAAGAGGATCAGGAGCGCCAGAAAGCGGCCAAGTACACGATGAACGTGGCCACCGCCTATATCCTCGGGGCATCCAGAGAATATCCGATCATGCAGTGGAACTTCAAGGATAATATCGAGAATGCAACCAACGGTCAGGTCTACGTCAAACTCGCCCCGGGCGGCCAGCTTGGTGCGGGCAGCGCCCTGGTCCAGAAGGTCCAGGGAGGCACGATCCAGGCGGCCCAGCACTCGATTTCCAACTTTGCTCCGTTCGCGCCCGCCGCTGATGTCATCAACATCCCCTATATGTGCGGTGAGAACCAGAAGTTCATCAATCTGGTCACCTCGGATGCATGGAAGAAAGAGATCAACCCGAAGATCGAGGAGAAGGGTTTCAAAGCTCTCTGGTATGTCAACATCGATCCGAGAACCTGCGCGATCCGTAAAGGCGTCGACGGACCGATCAAGACCCCGGATCAGCTCAAGGGCATCAAGTTCCGCGTACCGGGATCGAAAATCCTCCAGCAGTTCTACCAGCTGCTCGGTGCCAACCCGACCCCGGTCGCCTGGGGCGAAACTTCCTCAGCCATCAAGCAGGGTGTGGCCGACGCGCTTGATCCTGCTGTTGGCGCCCTGTACACATTTGGTTTCAAGGAGATCCTCTCCTGGATTACTTTCAACGCCGCGGTGCCCGATGCCCAGGTCTATTCCTGCAACCTGGAGTGGTTCAACAGCATGCCCGAGGATATTCAGGAAGCAATCGTGTTCGCCAGCGATATAACCTTCCGCCAGAACCTGGCCATGGTTCCGGCCGCCCGGGCCTACGCCATGGCTGAAATGACCAAGGCCGGAGTGCAGTTCTATGCACCGACCCCGGATGAGAAAGCGCAGTGGGTTGCGAAGGCTGGAGCCCAGCTGCCGGCTTGGGACGCCATCAAGACTGAGCTGCTCGGCTCGGTCGAGAAATTCGATGCCCTCCAGGAGGCCGCGAATACCTTCTCCGGTTACTATGTGCATGATGTAAAAGCGTAATGATGTACGGGGCGGCCAGGCGCTGGCCGCCCCTCGATGAATCATAACCGATGGTGGCCCCATGGATTTTAAAAAGATTCTCCAGCTCATTGATAAAAACGGTGAACGCTACCTGCTGCTGCCGCTCTACGCGATGATCGTAAGCTCCATTTTTATTGAGGTTATCAGGCGAAGCGTACTCTCCTATTCTTCGGTCTGGACAGAGGAGATTGCCCGGTATGCATTTATTTATATCGCCTATATCGGCGCCTCTGCGGCGATCAAAGAAAGAGCACACATACGGATAGATGTCATCCTCAATCTGTTGCCCAATCGGATGAAACTGATCTTCTTTATCTTTGGCGATATCGTCACGCTGATTCTTGCGGTCGTGTCGATCTATATGTCCATGGAATCGGTTCTGGTCTCTTTGCATTTCGATTCGGTCACCCATGGCTTACGGATAAGCCAAGCCTGGTTTCTTGCTGCGGTTCCACTCGGATTTTCAATGATGATTGTCCGCATTCTTCAGTCACTGTGGCGAGATTGGAATGACTTGAGGGCCAACAGACCTGCGTTTGAAGGCAACCCACTTTTTGATTGAGAGGAGAAAAAAATGTTTCCATCAATAGGGCAGCAGGCACAGGAATTAGTTCTCGGCTGGGGTTTTTACGGTCCTCTGATCGGAATGGTGGTCCTTATTCTTCTCGGTGTCAGAATCTGGGTCGTTATCGGGCTGGGTTCTATGGCCATGCTGTATTTTACGGAAGTGCTGCCGCTTACGCTTCTCGGTGAGGCGCTGTTTGACGGCGTCGACTCGTTCGCCCTGATTGCGGTGCCACTCTTTATCCTGACCGGAGACGTCCTGGTACGGACGGGACTGTCACTGAAACTGCTCCAGGTCGCAGAAGCCGCGATGGGCTGGCAGAAGGCCGGCTCCGGAACGTCGACGGTGCTCGGCTGCGGTTTCTTCGCCTGTATTTCGGGCTCGGACGCCGCCGATGCAGCCGCGATCAGCCGAATTACCATCGGACGCCTTGTAGAGAAGGGGTACCCGAAAGGCTATGCCTGCGCGATGGTTGCTGCCGGCGCCTGTACGGGTATTCTGATACCGCCGTCGATCGCCTATATCATTATCGGGCTTGTTCTCGGAATTTCCGCGTCGACCCTGTTTCTGGCCGCGGCGGTCCCCGGTGTGATGATCCTGGCCTCGGTCATGATCACGAACATTATCGTCAATAAATTCAAAGGCTACGAGGACTCACGGATCGGCTTCGATTTCAAGCACTTCGCGAAAACCTGCTACGACGGGCGATATGCGCTTCTGATTCCATTCATCATCCTCGGCGGAATCTATTCAGGTATTTTCACGCCGACCGAGTCAGCCTCCGTAGCGGTTATGACCACGATCATCATCGGCTTTTTCCAGGGCACCCTGACCCTGAAAGATTTCCCAGACATGCTGGAAACCTCGGCAAAGGTAAACGGGGTCATCGTACCGATTATCGCCATGTCGCTGCCTTTGGCGCAAACGCTCGCGTCGCTGCAGGTCCCTCAATTTTTCGTGCAGAGCATCACTGATTT
>JARRLH010000371.1:0-6054 GCA_037387205.1 Desulfofustis sp. | reverse complement strand
CCTCGAGCAAATAGAGCGTACCGAGGAAGCCGTCTGTTCGTTTATCTCGCTAGATCCAGAACTGGCCCTGCAGGCAGCGGCTGAGGCCGATCAGCGCCGGCAGCGGGGGCACGGCGGGCCACTGTGCGGGATTCCCCTGTCGATAAAAGACCTGCTCTGCACCAAGGACCGAACCACCACCTGCGGATCGAAAATGTTGGAGAACTTTGCGCCGCCTTACGATGCAACAGTGGTGGAAAAACTCAACGCAGATGGAGCGGTGCTTGTCGGCAAGGCGGCGATGGATGAATTTGCCATGGGCTCCACTTCGGAGAACTGTGCCTACAAGATTCCCGCCAATCCCTGGAACGTCGACTGTGTCGCCGGGGGCTCATCGGGGGGCTCTGCCGCCTCAGTGGCTTCCGGCCAGGTGCTGGGCTCTCTGGGGTCCGATACCGGGGGCTCGATCCGGCAGCCGGCAGCGCTCTGCGGGATAGTAGGTATGAAGCCTACCTACGGCAGGGTGTCCAGGTACGGCCTGGTCGCCTTTGCTTCCTCGCTTGATCAGATCGGCCCCCTGACCAGGGATGTAACCGACAGTGCCCTGATGATGCAGGCCATCTGCGGTTATGACCGGCGCGATTCCACCTCGGTGGAGCGCCCGGTGGAGGAGTATCGAAGCTTTCTCACCGAGGGATTGAAAGGGGTCAGGGTCGGCGTTCCGCAGGAATACTTCCCCGAGGGACTTGACCCGGAAGTGAACCAGGTTGTGATGAACGGGGTTGAGGTGTTGAAGTCGGCCGGCGCTGAAATCGTTGAGGTGTCGATCCCCCATATCGACTATTGCGTTGCCGTCTACTACCTGATCGCCCCCGCCGAGGCAAGCTCCAACCTGGCCCGTTACGACGGCGTAGCCTACGGGTTTCGCCAGGCAGGCGCCACCGACCTGATCACTATGTACAAGGATACCCGCTCCCAGGGATTTGGACCGGAAGTCAAAAGAAGAATATTGATTGGCACCTACGCTTTGTCATCGGGCTATTATGATGCCTATTACAAGAAAGCTTCCCAGGTCAGGACCTTGATCCTCAACGATTTCAGACGGGCCTGGGAGTCGTGTGACCTGCTGATTTCGCCGGTTTCTCCGACTCCGGCCTGGAAGAAGGGAGAAAAAGTTGATGACCCGCTGGCCATGTACCTCTCCGACATTTTCACTCTGTCGACCAACCTGGCCGGTCTGCCGGGGATATCGGTGCCGGGGGGCTTCAGCAGCAGCGGTCTGCCCATCGGCATCCAGCTTCAGGGCCCGCACTTTCACGAGGGCCCCTTGCTCAGGTGCGCTTTCAATCTGGAAAAGGGGTTGAACCTGACGCGGCACATTCCTTCGCTTTCCGTCTGACCCAGACGCCACCCGTACTTACGAGGCCCCCGTCGTGAAGATCGAGATACCTGAAAACATAAGGGAGATCACCCCGTATCCCCCGGGCAAGCCCATTGAGGAGCTGGAGAGAGAATATGGCATCAGCGGCTCGATCAAGCTGGCTTCCAACGAAAACCCTTTCGGACCTTCACCGGCTGCCATTGAAGCCATGCGAGGGTCCCTTGACAACGTGCACCGCTATCCCGACGGCTCCTGCCATTACCTCAACCAGGCCCTGGCGGATCACCTCGGGGTTGCGGCCGAACAGCTCGTCTTTGGCAACGGCTCCAATGAAATCATCGAATTTCTGGTCAAAGCTTTCGTCAAGGAAGGCGGGGAGGTGATCACCAGTCACCCGTCCTTTCTGATGTACCAGAAGTTCGTGCAGATACGAGGCGGACGCAATCACGTGGTGGAACTCAAGGAGATGCACCACGATCTGGATGAGATAGCTGCACTGGCATCGCCGGCAACGAGACTGATATTCATCGACAATCCAAACAATCCAACCGGCACCCTGCTGAGCCGGGACCGGCTCAATGGGTTTCTCGCCAAGCTGCCCGATCACCTTATCGTGGTTCTCGATGAGGCCTACATAGATTTTGTCGACAGGGATCAACGCTACGATACCCTTTCCTTGCTCGATGAACGGCAAGGGCGCTGCGCGGTGGTTCTCCTCAGGACGTTTTCAAAAGCCTACGGTCTGGCTGGATTGCGCATCGGTTTCGGCATCATGGCCGCGCCGTTGGCCGCCTGCCTGCATAAAGTTCGCCAGCCCTTCAATATCAATCTGATCGCCCAGCAGGGGGCCCTTGCGGCCCTGAGTGATCACGATTTTTATGAACTGACGCTGAGAAAAACGGCGGCAGGTAAACGCTACCTGACAGAGGGCGTGGGTAAGCTCGGCTGCACACCCTTTCCGTCCCAGACCAACTTTTTTCTGATCGATGTGCACACCGATGCGACCGCCCTCTATGAGGCGATGCTCAAAAAAGGGGTGATCGTCAGATCCATGAAAGCCTATGGGTTTGACACCTTTATCAGGGTCAACGTGGGCACCGATGTGGAGAACGACCGTTTTCTGGCGGCCCTTGGCGAGGCTCTGAGGGAGTGCGGTCATGGCTGATACGGCTGCTCAAATCATCACCATTGACGGTCCCGCAGGAGTCGGCAAATCGACCATCAGCAGAAAGGTGGCGGCCCGCTACGGATTCACTTACCTCGATACCGGGGCCATGTACCGGGCGGTAGCCTGGTATCTGGTCAAGCACGGTATACCCAGCGACGACATTCCAGCGGTGGAGTCGGTGCTCGATCGGATTACCATCACCTTGCTGCCCGCGGAACAAGAAGACGGCGACGTCGGGGTAGTCCTCAATGGCGAGGACATATCGGCACAGATCAGAACACCCGCCCGCAGGCCTCCCATAAATTCTATCTCGATGCCACGCCCGAGGCGCGGGCCGGGAGAAGGGCACTGCAGCTCAGGGAGCGAGGTGAAAAGGTGGATGAAGCGCAACTGCTGGAGATGACCATTGCCCGTGACAGGCAGGACAGCGAGCGCGAGGTTGCACCGCTGAAAAAGGCCGAGGATGCGGTCCTGATCGATACCACGCGGCTCGATGCAGAGCAGGTTTTTGAGGCGATTACGAAGCTGGTAGGGTGACAGGCCAAACCAGGTATTCCAACCGGGGACGCCCGGCCGGAATACCTGGAACGAGCAGTGAGAATCTATTCGATGACGAAATCAGCCCGCCGGTTCTGGCTCCAGGCGAAATCGGTCTGCTCGAAGAACAGTGGTTTTTCCTCACCGTAGCTCACCGTCCTGATTCTGCCCGGCTCCACCCCGAGATCGATGAGATAGTCACGGACGTTTATTGCCCGCTTCTCACCCAGGGCCAGGTTGTATTCTTTGGTGCCGCGGTCATCGCAATTTCCTTCGATGATTACCGTGTTGGGAATCTGCTTGAGATAATCGGCATTCTGAATCATGCGGTCAGCCATGTCGGGTCGGATAATCGCCTGATCGAAATCAAAGTAGACCGGGACGAGGCCGCTGGAGGAGCGCCCGTGCATCTGCTTGTATTCATCGCTCTGCTGATCCATTGCAGAGGCGACATCGCCGGCGGTGCTGCTGTCGTCGAGTGTGCCTTCAATGGCCAGGTTGTTTTCTGAATAGGCGCCCTCGGCGGATGGGTAGGAGCCTGAGGTTGATGTCGAGCTGCTCGCCGTACTGTCTGACTCAGGCGGAATGACAGGCTTCTTGGTACAGCCTCCGGTGAGGACTGCTACTAGGGCGGTGACAGCAATAATTACCAAGAGCCTGGTGACGACCTTTTTCATCTCTGCTCCTCTTGCTCAGATTGATTTTCAGGGTGAGTGGATTGTGGACTGGTTATTTACTATCTAAGCGGCGGCGGTCTCGATCGAATATTGACTGTGCAGCCGATCAGTCTATTCTAGCTTGATTGCAAGAGAGGTCAAGGTTTTTGTGGCGGCGTGGCCGGTTTTGGGAGACTGGGCAAAGCACCATGTCCTGAAATATATTTTTATGAAATCATTAAAATTATTTAAAAACACAGGGGCCCGGTAATGAAATTTGTCTCAACCTGCGGGGCCGGCCTGGAAGGGTTGGTCGCCGGCGAAGTAAAAAGCTATGGCGGGCAAATTTCCAGCTCCAGGAGAGGAGAGATTCGCTGGTCGGCTCCACTCGAAGCCGGTTATCGCGCCTGTCTCTGGTCCCGCTTTTCCTCCCGCGTGGTCCTGGTGCTTACTGAGTTTGACATCCAGGGGAGCGATGATTTGTATGAGGCGGCACATTCCACGACCTGGGAAGACCATCTCTCGGTCCGAGACAATTTTGCGGTGGACTGCGTCCTTGCGGACGGAGGCCCGCTTACCAACAGCATGTATGGGGCGCTCAGGATTAAGGATGGCGTCGTTGACCGTTTCCGGGAGCGCACCGGCATCAGGCCCGCGGTAAAGGTGCAGCGCCCGGCTGTCAGGGTTTATCTCCAGGTGCACGGGAAGCAGGCTCTGCTCGGTCTCGATCTGTCGGGGGAGGGACTGCACCGGCGCGGCTACCGGGTTGCGTCCGGGCCGGCTCCGCTGAAGGAAAACCTGGCGGCGGCGATCATCGCCTTAAGCGGCTGGGAAGGCGATGTACCACTGCTGGATCCGATGTGCGGTTCAGCAACGCTGTTGATCGAGGCGGCTCTGATCAGGGCCGAATCGGCCCCGGGGCTAAGCCGATCCTACTATGGACTGACTGGCTGGCGGGGACATCAGGACAATATCTGGAATTCAATGGTGGCCGAGGCCCTGGAGCGGGAGGCGGATACCCGGCAACAGAAGTGGCCGCCGCTGATCGGTTATGACGGAGATCGTTCGGCCATTGGCGCGGCCCGCAAGAACATCGCCCGGGCCGGTTTTGCAGACCGGATACATGTCGAGCAGCAGGAAATCCACCGCCTGGACGACAAGCTAGGGCAATCAGGGTTTTTAGTCTGCAACCCGCCGTATGGTGAACGTTTATCTGACAGTCAAGCGGTGAAGCATCTTTACCGCTTTATGGGAGAATGCTTCCAGCGTCAGTTTCCCGCCTGGAGAATTACTCTTTTTACAGCCGCACCCGACTATGCGGACCAGTTCAAAGTAGCCTTCGAAGCAAGCGTAAAAATCTTCAACGGGCCTCTCGCCTGCCGTTTGTTCAGCGGCTTACCGCTGCCGGTCTCGGATAGAAATTGGCTGCAAGGCTGGCACCTGAGCTTGGCCAAGGATGGGGATACGGGTACTGAGTTGAGCAACAGGCTGAAGAAGAATTTTCGTAAATTCCACTCGTGGGCGGTTGCCCGGAAGCTTCACTGGTACAGACTGTACGACCGCGACCTCCCGCAGTACAACGTGACCATCGATGTGGTCGGCGGCCACCTGTGTATCAGCGAATTCCCTGCCCCGCGAGGCAAAGACCCCCGTGTCGCGGATGAGCGCTTCAGCGAGGTGACCCGAACCGTGCGGAACCTGTTCGACGCCAGTCGTGACCAGGTAGTGGTCAATCGTATTCGGGAAGCGAAAAAGAGTTCCAGGAAGGGTGGCGTCCGCCAGAAACTGTTTGAGATCAGGGAGGGAGATGCGGTATTTCTGGCTGGCGGTGGCACGGGGCTGGAACGGCGGTTTTTTCCAGAGCAGAGGTTTGTCAGGAAGTTTATCGGTCACACAGTAGGCAGGGGTCCATTTCTCAGCCTTTTCGACAGCAGCGGCGGGGCGACCATCAGCGCCGTTCTCGGTGGCGCAAAAGAAACCGCCACCATCGGGGTGACGAGCAGAGATGAGGAGATGCTGCTGAGCAGCTTCAGCCGCAACGGGCTTCACCCCGACAACCACGACATCGCGTTTGAAGATGTGGGGGACTGGTTGAGCAAAAATCGTCAGCAGTTCAGCCTTATTTATATCTATTTTCGCCACAAGCGTTACCGGCTCAACAAGTCTAACGTTTTCGATGTGGTGTCGGGTCATCCGCTGCTCATCAACAGGGCGGTGGCTGCTCTGGCGGACGGGGGGCGGGTGCTTGTCTCATCCCTGATAGCCGGCTTTGAGCTCGATCCCGCCGTGATAAAATCCCACGCCTGCAATGATCTCAGCCGGAAACTGTCTTC
>JARRLH010000370.1:7653-9216 GCA_037387205.1 Desulfofustis sp. | reverse complement strand
ATGGCATTGTGATGGGCGTTGGCTTTCTTCTGGAAAATGTATTTGGTAATTTTCTCAAGTGCCTGGATATAGACCAATTTGACAGGATCGTCGGCCCATACCTGGTGGGCCTCTTGCAGTTCGTCATAGAAATCAATGAGAACCTGGTCGGTAATTTCCCATTCTATGGAGAGCATCAGGGTTTTGAGGCGTGCTATCGGAGTCTCTTCTTCACCCGTATATTCAAAAAGATCGACATACCCGGTATCAAAAGACTCGTCGGCAATTTCATCCAGTCCGACAGTAAGATCATCGTCGTATTGATTGCCTTTATATTGTTCCACCGTGCCTTCTCTCTAGAATAGTTTTTTCTGAATGGATATAATCGTCGAGGCGATAATTTTTTTCAATGTCGCCGCAACGTTATAGCCAGTAACAGCACTTGCTTCAAAGTGGGGAACCTGCAGTCTGCTGTTCAGATCTTTTTGCAGTACCTCCGTCGGTAAAATCGGTATGCCGTGCTCCTTTAGGTCTATTTTATTATATTGCATGACCAGCGGAATCTTGAAAATACTCTCTTTGTAGGAGAGCAGGTTTTCGTGCAACTGGTTCAGCGACCGGATATTCTTTTCGCGCTGCTTGGCCATCGCGTCCGCCACAAAGACGATGCCGTCAACACCTCGTAAGACGAGTTTCCTGGTGGCGTTGTATTTCACCTGACCTGGAACGGTATAGAGTTGAATTTTGATATCGTAGCCTTTTATTTTTCCCATGTTAAAAGGCAGAAAATCAAAAAACAGGGTGCGATCACCATGGGTCTTGAGACTGACCATTTCGGAAACGATCTGATTTCTAAAGGTTCTGTTTATATATTCAAGGTTTGTGGTTTTGCCGCAGCGTCCTGGCCCATAGTAGACGATCTTAACCTGAACGACTTTTTCTTTTAAGTTGATAAAACTCAACCTGACACCCCCAATTTATCGGTCGACACTCAGCTCTTTCCTTAAAGGTTCCATGTGGCCAACCGGTCAGGATTTATTCCAAAGTCGTTTTATCTGTTCAATGGCGTCCACCACGTTCAAGCGTAAAAATCCGAGAGAGATTTCCTGGCCGAACATCGATATAAGGAGCAGTTCATCATCTATCTTACTAAAGTGGATGCTCGAATCCTGGCCCTTATGAAAAAGCAGGGAAAACTCTTCCTCGCCCACCAGTTTGGCCATCGCATCCACGGTGGCAAAATTTCCCGCTGCCAGGGCCGCGAACGAATAGACATCATACTTGCTTCCGCTGTTGTCTTTTGCGGTGATGATATTCCCTGCCATATCAATGACAATGACACAATCGACACCCAGCTTAATCAATTTGTCAGTGAGAATCGAATCGATCTTCTCTATCTGTTCCTGACTGACAATTCCGTAATTCATACCCGTATCCCCATGTTGAATTTTGGTCGCCCTGCTACGTCTCAATCACTCTTTTAATCTATTGATATCTATAGAAAATAGTAATTACTAAACTCCTTGGTAATAGCTAAAAAACAAATCCGTCATCCAGACGAACTCTTCCCTTTAATGTTATGAA
>JARRLH010000370.1:0-7561 GCA_037387205.1 Desulfofustis sp. | reverse complement strand
TTTTTTGAGTTGAAGGAGTTTTTTCTTTTTTATAATAAAAATCAGAGGCATAAAGTGCACATCGACCTCTCAATGGACGCCTCAATTGAGGTTTGAATCATATCGAGGCACAGTCGTTGTTTTTGCCACTTAACACCTACCTGCAGCCAATCAACCTGATCCGTGGGCGCTGGAATTTTTTCCTGAATTAAGAGATGCAAACTTGATCCACATGAGTACGAACGAAGATACTATTTCAAGAGCAGCGATACGATAAGGGAAAAGAACCGTTTTCAGAGAAATACCAAATAGCCGTTGCTAAGACCTGGCCAATCTGCTAAGAAACCTGCCGAAGGAGCGCGACCATGAGCAGTAGAAAACCACCTCTCCCATCATTGCCGGATGACATCTTTCTGATCGACAGTCACTGTCATCTCGACATGGATGAGTACCGGCGGGACCTGCAACAGGTTATCGACAGAGCCGCCCAGCATGGCGTGAAAGGCGTTGTCACCATCGGTATTGATCTGGAGAGTTCTCTCGCGGCTGTACTGATTGCCAGGCGCCACAAATCGGTTAGAGCCACCGTTGGATTTCACCCCCACGACGCCGAAAAGGCCAATCCGGCAGCCCTCGCTGAACTGGTGGCTGTGGTCGAAGACAATGCTGAGGAGGTGGTGGGATGGGGTGAAATTGGCCTTGACTACGTGAAAAAATATGCCCAGCCGGAAGTTCAGCGTCAGGCCTTCAGAAGGCAGCTGCAGATTGCAAAAGAACTTCGAATACCTGTTATTATCCACGATCGCGAGGCACACGATGACTGCCTTCGCATAATCAGCGAAGAAGGTCCCTTTGAGGGGGGCGGCATAATGCATTGTTTTTCCGGTGACCTGGATTTTGCCCGCAGGGCAATTGATCATAACTTTCATATTTCGATCCCGGGTATCGTTACCTATAAAAATGCGGATGAGATGCAGGAAGTGGCCGCCGCGGTACCCATCGGACGGTTGCTGGTCGAAACCGACGGACCGTTTCTTTCACCAGTCCCCTATCGCGGCCAAAGAAACGAACCCCTCTATACCCTGTATACCGCGGCCCGCATAGCAGAACTCAGAGAAATGGAGATCGCCGAACTGGCCCGGCGAACCACCGAGAACTGCCGCTTACTGTTTAATTACGAGTTTCGCCGCTGAAACCTGATTATGTCGATAATTGCAGAAAATCTAGAAAAGCTCAGACAATCGATCTATGACATTGCGCTGAGCAGCAATCGGTCACCAGACGAGATTCAGCTGGTCGCAGTTTCCAAGCGCTTCTCAGTGACAGCGATGGAGGAGGCGCTGGAAGCAGGCCAGGCAGTTTTCGGAGAAAATTACATCCAGGAAGCTGCGCGAAAAAAACAGGCTCTGGCCGACCGTGTCAAGCTCCATTTCATTGGTCACCTGCAGTCCAACAAGGCAAAAACTGCGGCTGAAACCTGCGACGTGATCGAAACCATCGACCGGCCTAAAATTGTTCGTTCCCTCCACAAACATCTGGAGAACGCTAACCGGCAGCTGGACGTCCTGGTTCAGGTCAACCTTGGCGGGGAATCCCAGAAGTCGGGGATTCCCCCCCAGGATGTTGAGTCGCTGGTAACGTTCATGCAGGATTACCCCAGACTGAGACTGCGTGGCTTGATGACCATGCCGCCCTTCACCCCCGACCCGGAATTGACCAGACCCTATTTCCGTACCTTGCGAGCTCTTGCAGAACAATTGAACACCAAGGGATTACTCGGAAATCAAGGAAGAGTCGAGCTTTCCATGGGAATGTCCCATGATTATCAGGTGGCAATCGAAGAGGGGGCGACCCTGATCAGGATCGGGACAGCGATATTTGGCGCGCGTCCGCCGCTATCATAGAAAAGCACATATCTAAGGACTGACCATGAAGATCACGATGATTGGTACCGGCTACGTTGGCCTGGTTACCGGTACCTGTTTTGCAGAGTTTGGACATCATGTCACCTGTGTGGATAAACTCAGCGGTAAGATCGAGAGGCTATTGAGAGGTGAAATTCCGATTTATGAGCCGGGTCTCGATGAACTCGTGGCCAAGAACACCAGGGAGGGGCGTCTTGGTTTCACCACCAATCTGGGAGCAGCAGTCGCTGCAGCCGAGGCTGTGTTCATTGCCGTGGGCACTCCCAGCAGCAGGCGGGGGGACGGCTACGCCGACCTGACTTATATTTATGATGCTTCCAAAGAAATCGCCCCGTTTCTCAAAGATTACACGGTAATTGTCGACAAAAGCACTGTCCCGGTGGGGACGGCCAGGCAGGTCGCACGAATTATCAAGGAAGTGAATCCAGAAGCCGATTTTGACGTTGCCTCAAATCCTGAATTTCTGAGGGAGGGTGCTGCGATCGCCGATTTCATGAGACCTGACCGGGTGGTCATCGGGGTCGAATCGGATCGGGCGGAGTCGCTTTTGCGCACCGTGTACCAACCGCTTTATCTGCAGGAAACCCCGATTGTCAAAACCTCCATAGAGACCGCCGAATTGACCAAATATGCGGCCAATGCCTTTTTAGCCACCAAAATCAGTTTCATCAACGAGATGGCCCTGCTCTGCGATGCAATAGGAGCCGATGTTGTGGCGCTGGCCAGAGGAATAGGCATGGACGGCAGAATTGGTGCCAAATTTCTCCACCCCGGTCCCGGGTATGGTGGCTCCTGTTTCCCCAAGGACACCATGGCTTTGATGAGAATTGCCCAGGAAAATGGAGAAAGCCTGCGCGTTGTAGAGGCGGCCATCGAAGCAAATGGGGCCCAGAAGGCAAAAATGGTAAAGAAGATTCGGGATATGCTGGGCGGCTCCGAGGCCGGTAAGACAATCGCCGTGCTGGGCCTTACCTTCAAGCCGGAGACCGATGATATGAGAGACAGTCCGTCAATTACTATCATTCCGGCACTGCTCGAAAAAGGTGCCGTCATTCGGGCCCATGATCCCCAGGGAATGGAAGAGGCCCGCCGCCTGCTGCCTGACTTGAGAATTCCTATGAAGCCTGCACGGGTGCAGATGCAGTAATTGTGATGACCGAATGGAACCAGTATCGGGCCCTCGATCTGGAACGTCTTGGTTCACTGATGAAACAGAAGATCTTTATCGATCTGAGAAATGTCTACCAGCCGGAGCTCATCAAGAAAAAAGGATTCGTTTATACAGGGGTGGGACGATCCTGAGTCCCAGGGATGACAAACCCCGGCAGGCTGGGGAGACTGCCGGGGTCGATCTGGATATGGGGGGAGGTTTTCAGCTCTTTCTCTTAGAGGCCCGTTTGGACGCCTTGAGCGGGTTGATGCGCACCGTGGCAACTTTGATTTCTGGTTTCTGATGGGTCGCGAAATTGCAGATACCCAACCGCCATTTAGCCTCGGGGTTCGCATAGGTTTTGCAGTACTTGACCCCGCCTTCCTCAACGATGCGTTCGCATCCTTCACATTTATCGACAACAGGCTTGAATGTGCCTTTTAATTTCACAGCTGCTTCCGCCATTTTGGCCTCCGAATCTTTAAGTGGTGATTTATCTTCCGACCGTTGATGCCAGGCTTTGAGAGTAATTACGGTCAACAACAGTCGAACAACGAAGAATAACAATCTCAGTTTAATGCATCAAGTTTTTTCTTCTTTCCCGCCTGTTTGTCCCTAATTTTGAGAAAAATTCAAGTAAATCTGATTTTTATATTTAAACTATTTATTTCAATTACTTAAAAAACATATTACAAGAAAATATAATTCTTTCTTGAGCTCGCTTGTATTATCCAACCTCATGGAATATAATAGGATTTGTGATAATCTAGCTAAAAAGAAAAATTGCTCAACATCGATCTGTTGAGACATTCCTGCATTTCTGGAGATCGCTATGCCTGTCTATGTGTGGAAAGGTAGAAACCAATACGGTGAGAAACGCAAAGGTGAAGTTGAAGCTCCCGACCAGGCGGCAGCGCTTGCCCATGTAAAGAGGATGCGAATCACCGATCCGGTGGTCAAAGAGAAACCCAAGGATCTACTGGAAAATATACCTTTTTTTCAACCCCGGGTAACCGACAAAGATATTGTAGTCTTTACCAGGCAGCTGGCTACCATGATCGATGCCGGCCTCCCGTTGGTACAGTGTCTGGAGATTTTAAGCAAGCAGCAGGAGAATTCAACTTTCAAGAGAACTATTGCCGAAATCCAGGAGGATGTGGAAGCCGGAACCACCTTGGCCGATTCGATGCGCAAGCATCCAAAGGTCTTCGACTCACTCTATTCCAATATGATAGAAGCCGGTGAGACCGGCGGTATTCTGGCTTGAGCCACGCTTTTAAAGAGCATCTTCTGGGGATTATCCTCCCTCTCATTTTACTTGTCTATATTTTCAAAAAAGTCTATTCGACCGAAAAAGGGCGCTATAGAATAGACCAGATGTTTCTTCGATTACCCGTTGTCGGTGTGTTGATAAGAAAAGTAGCAGTAGCCAAGTTCACGCGCACTTTGAGCACCATGCTGCAGAGCGGCGTACCGATCCTCGAGGCCCTGCAGGTAGTCGCCAAAACGGCAGGCAACAAGGTCATTGAAGTAGCCGTATTCAGAGTAGCAGATGCGATTGCAGAGGGGCGACCAATGGCAGAGCCGCTTATGGAGAGCGGCGTGTTCCCCAATATGGTGGTGCAGATGATCAACGTTGGTGAATCGGTCGGTGCATTGGATACCATGCTCGAAAAAATTGCCGATTTTTATGACGAAGAGGTAGATCAGGCCGTTGCCAACCTGACCGCCATGATCGAGCCCTTCATGATGGTCTTTTTGGGCGGCATGATAGGTACATTGGTAGTAGCCATGTATCTGCCGATTTTCGAAATGGCCGGTCATGTTTAGTTTCTCACTTAACCAGCTGAGATTTTAATTAACCGATACCATTGACTTTTTCGGTGTTGTCTTTAAAATAGTATAAACCTTACCTTAACATCGACTTTGGCCGGGAGGAGACCATGACTCTTACAAAAGCGGATCTGGTTCAACAGGTGTATAAAAATCATGAGGGACTTACCAAGGCCCAAGCAACTGCATCAGTGGAAGCTTTTCTGCGCCTTTCCAAAGAATCGCTCATTGGCGGCTCAGATTTGCTGCTCAGCGGCTTCGGCAAGTTCAACGTCAAGGACAAGAATGCCAGACGGGGGAGAAACCCTCAGACCGGTGAGGAACTCACCCTTGACGCTAGAAGAGTTGTCACCTTCAAGCCATCCGGGATTCTGCGGGAGAAAATCAACAAATAGCTCTTCTCTCGATCAACTGTTACCGATCGCGGGCACTGTTCCAGCCTGCAGTAAGTCGCTCGATTAACTTGCTGCAGGCTTTTTTTGTTCTTCTGGCGGCTTAGCGAGTAAGAAATTTCACCTCAAGACAGCCCTATCTCTAGCACTCACATGCCACTGCTGACCCCTTTATTTGTCTCTATCCACTCGATATACCCACTCATATCCTGGAGTCTGCACCAGGATATTTCCACCAAGCCGGATAGGCGCCTCACCGACTCCATCACCCATTTTGGGCTGATGCGGCCCCCAATCGTCAGGCCTAATCAGGAAGGGTATGAACTTATTTGCGGTGCCAGACGGCTCAATGCGCTCAAACTGTCACAACCTAGCCCGACCATTGCCTGCTTGCTGGTTGATGAGAACGCAGACGCAGATGATGTGCTGCAGTTGGTAGCTGAGGACCAGCTGCAAAGCGGCCCCTTGTCACCCATCGAAGCCGCCCGCTTTATAGCCCTCTGTCAGCAGAGGTGTCAGCGGCCCGACGCTCAGCTTCTCAATAGAGCAACCGCGACCACCAGCACGCTTCAGCGGCAACGATTAGTTACTCTTTTAGAACTGGAAGAACCCATACGATTATCGATACACCAGGATAAGATATCCGCCCAAACAGGATTCTTTCTTGTTAAGCTCTCCCAGGCTGAAAGACTATTTGTCTTTGAGCTGTTTACCAGACTATCTCTCAATAATAATAAACAGCGCCAATTTCTTGAACTCGCCCGGATACTTACTGCCGGCCAGGGATGCACCATTGAACGGTTTATGACTGAGCACTTTCCAGAATTCTGCAGAGGTGGTGTAGACAATGTGCCGCAGCACACACACCGTCTCATGCAGCAGCTGCATCAGCGCAGCCACCCGGACTCCAGCCGGGCCAAAGAACAATTTTCCAAAAAGGTGGCTGAAAAAAATCTACCGAAGAACTGCAGGGTGCTTCCCACTCCCGCTTTCGAAAATGACAAGGTAACCCTGGAAGTAAAATTTAGCGACTTCGACTCCTTTTCAAAAGCCTGGGATAAGATTAAAGGATCGATCTAGACTAATCAGCCGCTCATTCGCGGTGTACTGGAAAGTAAACATCGCCCGCGATCATCAGATCCTCATCGAGCCGACGATGGGTGATGTTGTGCAGCCTGACGGCCTGCTCCGGCCCGCCGTCGACCTGAAACCCTTGGATTACACTGGTGCCGCTGTCACCGGCGATCAACGGCGCATAATAAAACTGCAGGTGGTCGACCAGTCGAGCGTTTAGAAAAGCCCCGTGCACCGTCGCGCCCCCCTCCACGAGCACTGAGGTGATCTGTCTGGAAGCAAGTAGTTTCAAAACCTCGGCTAAATCCAACCGGCCCGTTTTCTCAACCGAAGTTGGAATCACCTCTACTCCCTTATCCTGTAAAGTGCGAATTTTGTCTGAGGGAGCAGAGGGGGAGCAGAGGATCCAGGTTCGGCGGTCTTCGTTTTGTCGTACTACTTTTGCCTGAGGGGAGATTTTGAGATTGGTATCCAGCACAACTCTGATCGGATTCTGTCCCCGACGCCCCGCTATCCTGGTAGTCAGGGACGGATCGTCGATGGCGATGGTATTGCTGCCCACCAGGATCCCATCGCATCGATCCCGGAGTCGATGCACCCATTTCAGCGATTCTGGGCCGGTGATCACATCGGCTCTGTCTTTTCTAAAGGTTATCCGGCCGTCCAGCGTCAAGCCTGCTTTGAGCACCACCCAGGGCCGTCCCTTGGTTATATAGGTCAGAAACGACCGGTTCAAGGTTCGGCACTGATCCTCCAGCAGTCCGTGCCGGACTTCGATACCCTGGCTGTGCAGAAATTCGGCCCCGCTGCCGCTTACCAGCGGGTTGGGATCGAACATGCCGATGCAGACACTCTTTATGCCGCTGGCAGCCACAGCGCGACTGCAGGGCGGAGTTCTGCCGTGATGGTTGCAGGGCTCCAGTGTGACATACATGGTCGCACCTCGGGCCCTTTCACCTGCCTTCTTCAGTGCCTCTACCTCAGCATGAGGAGCGCCGGCTTTTTTGTGATACCCCCGGGCGATGATATCGCCATCTTTGACAATCACCGCCCCTACGCAAGGATTGGGTGAGGTACGTCCAATCCCCCTGCGAGCTTCCCGAAGGGCAAGGCGCATGAACTTGATGTCGCTGTCAGAAAATTTCCCAGCCACTTGTTGGCACCCGCTAATGCTCTTCTCTTGACTCGAGCAGGACCTTGAGTTCATC
>JARRLH010000369.1:0-3245 GCA_037387205.1 Desulfofustis sp. | reverse complement strand
TAGAAACACGATATTGGATTTTTTAGCGGGATGGCTGAAGAGCCGGATCCATTTCTCCATCTGCTCCCCGCTCAGCATCGAGCTGCCGTGTTCTTTGGGGTTGATGTAACAGTGCGCACAGGAAAGGTTGCAGGCGGTGAGCAGATGCAGGAAAATATTTCTTTCGCCGGTCTTGAAACCGACGGTGTGAGGTTTACTCATGATGCGCCTGCAACTGGAAATTGTGGGATCGGCCTGACGGCCAACTCTCAATCGATGTGCTGATCGAGGGTGTATTGAGAAAGAGCTGAATCACGCCAGTAATCGTTTTTTTCATCCTGGAAAAAGCGCTGAAAAAGATCAAGACAGGCGGCCCGCTCAACCCCGGGAATCACCTTGACCTGCATCGACGCATAGAGCGGTGAAAGGCGCTGCAGTTCCAGGTTGCTGCCGCCTCCCATCACATCTTCATAGCCGTAGACGATGGTCCTGAAACCGTTGAGTATCAGGGTCGTGTAGCACATGAGGCAGGGCTCCAGGGTGGAGTAGACGGCCACCTTGGCGAAATCGAGGGATGGTTCCGTCTTCAGCAGACGTCTCAGGGCGACGATCTCGGCATGGTCGAACTCGTTGCCGTCCACGCCGCTGTTTTCCCGTCCCCCGGCGGCAACGACCCGGCCTTCATAAACGAGAACGCAACCCACGGGAAATTCGCCGGCAGCCAGCGCCTTTCGCGCTTCCTCCAGGGCCAGCCTCATGTATGGTTCATGTTTTTGGTGCATCTAATAATAATTTCGCAATAGGTGATAACGATGCGATAACACCCGACAAAAATATCGTGGATTAGCGGTGATCCTTTGCCACCTCACTTATAACGCTGAAAACCCCATTTGTGAACCTCAATCGAATTATTTAAGTATAATCGTTCTGAAAGTAGTGTGATCGTATCTCTTCGCTGAAAACCTCCTATCTTTTCCTATAAATAATTGCTCAACACACGCCGACTAAGCTCCTTTCCACCATATTGGCTTTATTTCCGCCAAACCCTTGTGCTACAATGAGAAACAAAGAATTTTTGCATGCGTTCAATCTCGAAGGATCTGATCTATGGATATTGATGTCAAGCCAAGCTACGAAGAACTTCAAAAGCGAATCGGACAGCTTGAAAAAGAAGCTGCGGCCCTGAAAATAACCCGGCAGCACTCGGCCAAGACCGCTTCCATCCTGCAGGCCACTCTGGAGTCGACTGCCGACGGTATCATAGTCGTTGACCTGAAAGGCAGGGTTTTAAGCTTCAACCGCCGGTTTCAGGCAATATGCGATATTTCTGACGAATTTATGAAATCGATGGACGATAACCAGATCATCGCTCATTTTATGGAACTGGTAGAGGGTCCTGAAGACTTTATAGAAAAAATTCAAAAGATTTACGACAGTCCCGACGAAGAGGTAAATGATTACGTAGAATTCAAGGATGGCAGAATTTTCGAGCGGGTGTCCCTGCCGCAGCGAATGGGCGGTCGGACAGTCGGACGGGTCTGGAATTTCAGGGACATCACCGCATTCAAGCGCTCGGAACACAATTTACAGGAAACACTCAAGACATTGAGGAGGGCTCTGGGCGGCACGATTCAGGCAATCGCCCTCACCGTGGAGAAAAAGGATCCCTACACCGCCGGCCACCAGCAGCGGGTTTCGGACCTCGCCCGCGCCATCGCCACAGAGTTAAGGCTGCCCGCCCAGACCATCGACGGCATACGGCTGGCCGGCTCCATACACGACATCGGCAAAAACTGCGTGCCGGCAGATATTTTAAGCAAACCCGGCAAGTTGACCGATCATGAATTCGGCATCATCAAGACCCATCCTGAAGTCGGGTTCGAAATCCTGCGGGGAATCCGCTTTCCCTGGCCCATTGCCAAGGCCATTCTCCAACATCACGAAAGAATCGACGGCAGCGGCTATCCAGCAGGATTAAAGGGCACCGATATCATCATCGAAGCACGAGTCATCGCCGTCGCCGATGTGGTCGAAGCAATCAGTTCCCACCGGCCTTACCGTCCGGCGCTGGGAACCAGCGTTGCTTTGCATGAAATCACCAAAGGCCGGGGGATCATCTACGACGCCGACGCCGTCGACGCCTGTGTGAGACTGCTGAAAGAAAAGGAATTCAGATTCAGATTCTCCAACTGGAACTACGGGCCTGGATAGGAATCGGCGCGCGTTCGCTACTCATTTTCCGCCCTAAAGTCTTTTTGCCGTCCTGATTACCGATTTAGAGATCGACAGAGGCGAGTGAGTCTGAACCAGATCGTGGGCCCTGTCTTTAAAAGGCAGATATACAAGGCGGGCATCTTTTACCGATAAGGACATCTCCCTTAGCACCTGCAGCACGTCTTTTCTGTTCAGAGAAGTCTTGGCCAGCACACTTTTCACCGCCTGCAACGCTTCTTTCATCGGCAGGGTCGGCCGTTTGATCTTTTGATCCAGACGCTCCTCCCCTGGCGGATAGTTGAGCTGTGACAGAGTTGCCCCCTTGGCCGTGGTGATGAAGATTTTCGGGCGTATTTTAAAGGCTGGAATCCAGAACTGAAGACGCCTTTTTCGGTGCACCTCTCTGATCACCACCGGCTGGTTGGTAACCCGCAGCAGATCGGCCATACTATGCATCTCGATCCCTGTTGTTGTGAGCGTAAAACGCCAGAACGGCAGATACGTGTCTTTAGGCCCCCCTTCGACCAGTTCGTAAGCCACCCTCGTGAAGCGGCCCCGCTCCTCGGTCCAGCAGGTCTCACAATTGAAACAGGTGACCACCAGGCTGTCCGGCTCACCCCGCATCGCGTCGCCGCAGCGCGGACAGATAAGCGCCAGGTAGGACGGCAGCCATCTGCTGCTGAACCCCATGAGCTTTTCAGAATTCATGGCCCAGTCCTCCACCGGACCGAGCTCCCGGTTCAATACCCCTCCGAACAGGCGGTCATTTTCGTTGTAGAGCGGCATGTAGAGGCAGCTCACCGACTCGCCGATGAAGGCCCGGTGGTGAAGTTGATCCTCGACCGAATCGATAACCGAACGGGCAAGTTTTTCAGCCTTCTCCAGCACTGTTGCGGGAGTTGTCGAACGCCTGACGAATCTGCCGGTCATCCCCTCGTGAACCATGACGATCTTCATGGCCTGGGGACGCAGGCCGAGTGAATAAGGCAGCACCCCGGCTTCAAGACCCTGATGGGTGGTGTCGAGCACCTTGCAGGACACGTCTCTTCCCA
>JARRLH010000368.1:0-6301 GCA_037387205.1 Desulfofustis sp. | reverse complement strand
GCATGGGCATGATGGGGGGGAACAGGCTGGCGATCAACGGGAAAAAGATGGACATGAACCGTATCGACGAAAAGATACCTCTAGGCTCCACTGAGATCTGGCACGTGGAAAACCGTTCGGCCACGATGATGCAGCTTCCCCACTCGATGCACCTGCATGACGTGCAGTTTAACATTCTTGACCGCAACGGCCAGCCACCGGTACCCGTAGAGGCGGGCAGAAAAGACACCGTGCTGCTCTGGCCCAACGACACGGTCAGGCTGATCGCCCAGTTTCTCGACTACACCGGTATCTACATGTATCACTGTCACATGCTCGAGCACGAAGACGATGGCATGATGGGACAGTTTGAGGTGGTAAGTAAGGGCATGAAAATATGAATTATAATGCTTTCAGGTGAGCCATTTGCAAAACGATCTTTTCGCTTAAACTCTGCGTTATGCTCAAAATTTTATCCTCGGAATATCAATCATATGCCTGTGGTAAAATTTCTCGCATGCCTTGATTTTGGGCAACCGGGAGTGTTGAAGCAGCAGCAGCTTCTTATAGTACTGCCTCTGAGTCTTGATCGTCGAGTCGAAAGGCAATTAAAAGTAAAACCCGATTTGTGAGAGAACGTGAGCTGAAATTAAACACGTACCCCCCGGACGCCATAGCAGTGAGCGCGGTGAAACCGATAGATGGTTTGAATTACGCCACCTACTTCAGTGGTGGTTTCGACCGGAGAAAACTGATCCGTTATGCGGCTTGAATCTCAATGGAGAAATTGGATGAGTTCCAGGGTGATACTCTCCGGGCCTTTCAAAAACACGATTTTTCGGTCAGTCAAATCGGTGGGCCCCGATTCTATGGAACATCCGAAGGTGGCCAGGTGGGCCCAGGCCGACTCGATATCTTCAACCTCCAGGCCCAGATGATCGTACCCATAGGAAACTTTGTTAGGCGCAACTTCTGCTTCTGAACTTTTCGGCACCCTCAGGTTTATTTGCAGCTCATCCAGTTGCAGCACCGCGCCTGCCGCTCCTCCAAAACTGCGATCTTCTTTAAAAGCTGCTCCAATTCCCTTCGTCCAGAAAGTCTTCATGTTTTCCAGGTCAGCACAGATGATATGGAGGTGGTTTGTTTTGAATTTGCTCATATTTGAGACCTATTAGTTGAGTAATAAGGGAGTTGCGATTGTGACACGTTACTTTTGTTGACTCGACCAATGCGTTAGCTGTTTTTTTATTTAAAATAATAAGTTAGCGATTTCTGATCACGTTGTTGAGTGATGGTTGTCGTTTATCAATCCTGTTTCCCTGGTATAAAAAAAGGTTGACATCCAGATTCTATAGGATAATAGATTTAATCATATAGGATTTAATAAAACATCCTATATGATTTGTCTAGAGAGGACTACTGATTCATGAAACCCAAAGGCAAAACAAAGAACCTCTTCGTCTATGAAAGGCTCCGAAAGGGCATTATCGAAGGGACTTTAAAGCCTGGCCAAAAACTTGTGATGGCCAGCCTGGCAACAAAGTTCGGCACCAGTGAAACTCCAATCAGAGAGGCCATCAGAAGATTGGAAAGTGATGGCTATGTGACCTTTACACCCCACTCCGGGGCAGTGGTCACTGAAATTAACAGGCAGGAACTGTCTGAGATCTACCTGATCCGCATCTCATTGGAAGCACTAGCTACCAGACTCGCAGTACCTTTCATCAAACAGGATGATCTGAGGTGGCTGAAAAAGAAAAACGATGAAATGAAAGCTGTGGTTGAGAGAGAGCAGTATGAAAAACTCGCCAGGCTGAACAAAGATTTTCACCTGCGTATTTACAAAGCTGCGTCTCTTCCTCGTCTTTACAAAATGATCTCTGATCTATGGGATGCATTTGAACGATGGCCGTCCGTCTTTACCTACATTCCAGAACGGGCCGCCTCAGCCATCCAGGAACACGAACAAATAATCGAGGCGCTGGAGACCGCAGATGTGGATCGGGCTGACGATTTGATGAAAGAACAAAAAAAGAAAAGCCTGGAGGCACTGCAGAAATACATGGTGAAGCACCAAACAGGATCGCCGGAGATGTTGGAGGAAATCTGGCAAAAACGAGCACGAAACTGATACGCACACAATCTGCCAGAAAACGAACAGAGGAGGATTGAAAATGGATCTAGGGATATCCGGGAAAAAAGGAATAGTAGGCGGAGCTAGCTCTGGATTGGGCAAAGCATGTGCTCTGGCCCTTGCTCGCGAAGGAGTCGAGCTCACCATAGTTGCGCGCACCGAGGCAAACATTATTGCTGCTGCAGAGGAGATAAGCTCGAAAACGGGCGTCAACATTACCCCTGTGGCAGCCGATATCAACAGTGATGAAGGGCGAGCCGCAACACTGGCAGCCTGTCCGGAGCCGGACATCATTGTCAATAATTCGGGAGGCCCGCCCACAGGTAATTTTCGTGACTGGGACCGGTCCACCTGGCTTGAAGCGATCAACAACAACATGCTGGGGGCTGTGTTCATGATCAAGGACACCGTGGACGGCATGATCGAAAGAAAATTTGGCCGCATCGTAAACATCACTTCCAGTGCGGTGAAAGCACCAATCAGCATTCTGGGTTTATCAAACAGTGCCAGGGCGGGGTTGACCGGTTTTGTCGCCGGCACATCCCGGGAAGTTGCCAAACATAATGTGACGATAAACAACCTGTTGCCCGGTGATTTTGAAACGGAAAGGCATGCGTCCAACACCAAAGCGATGGCGGAGAGACAGGGAAAAACCTATGAGGAGATGAAAGCTATCCGAACCGCGGCGGTTGCTGCCGGGAGGTTTGGCGATCCTGCAGAACTGGCTGATCTCTGTGCGTATCTGTGCAGCAGCCAGGCGGGCTTTCTCACGGCTCAAAATTTGTTGATGGACGGTGGAAAATATCCCGGGACTTTTTAGTTCGCAAAAGACGGTTTCAGGGCTGTGGCATTGATCTTCATTCGCGCTATTTTAAATGCCGCTGGTTTCCTGGAAACAAACAGCAAAAAAGAAAAAGGAGGGACGTAACGAAGGTAGAAAAAAATGACAATTTTGCTGACTGTGCTGGTGATGGCGCTCAGCATAACCATCCAGGCCCATGCTGTCGGAAAAGTCAGAATAGCACTGGGCGATGTCGCTTCTGTTGAAACGCTCTGCTTTCTTGTGGCACTCGATCGGGCCAAAGACCGCGGCCTCGATTATGAAATGACCGCGTTTGCCAAAGAGCAGCTTGCCATTCAGGCGGTGATGGGCGGTCAGATGGATATCGCGGTAGGAACACCGTACGCGATAATCCAGAAAAGCAAAGTTCCGATCCGCAACTTCTTCCAGTTAAGCAAGCTGGTCTTTTTCCCGGTGGCTGACAAAAAGTATAAAACCTGGCAGGATCTGGACGGCGAGCCTTTCACCTTCCACGCTCGCGGGACAGGAACAGAGGCTATCGGTGACATCATCATCAAGCGCGAAGGCATAACCCTGGGTCAACGCAGCTATGTCCCGGGTTCCGAGAACAGGATTGTCGGCATGATGAAAGGACAGATCAATGCAACGATCGTCGACCTGTCGAACAAGAACATCCTGATGGAAAAGGCGGGAGATAAATTCCATGTCCTTCCGGGGATCAATGATCCGGCAAGCGATGAGGTTCTTTTCGCTGACATAAACTGGATGAAGGAAAACACAGAAAGCGTGGCGATCCTTGTCGAGGAACTCCTCAGGACCTGGCAGGAGATGACCAAAGATCCGACCATACTGGACAAAGAACGTAAAGCGAGAAACCTGTTGTCAGATATTCCTAAAGAGCTGCTCGAAGAAGTTGATGCCTATTACATGGAAGCAGTCGAAGGCGGCCTTTATGATCCCATGGGCGGAGGAGTTGAAGCGGCCAAAGCCGACTTTGCCTTTTACGTTGATGCAGGACAAATGGAAGGTCCTGCTTCAGAGCTTAAAGTCGAAGACTACTGGTATCTCGAACCACTTGATGCAGCAAAAGCCAAGCTGGGACTTAAGTAGTCAAAAGCGTTCTGGTCGCCCGACTGACAAGGTGCGTCGTGTCGGGCGGCCGGATTATGACTGCACCATAATTCGTATCAGGGAGCATTCATGCGGTCTTTTTTCACCCACCCGTTGACCTTACGAGTTCTTTCCATCGTAGTCGTCTTCAGCATTTGGGAATATCTCGGGCGCATACCGATCAGCCCCGCCTTCCCGACATTTCTGGAAACCATGGCTGCGCTGTGGGAGATGATAATAGATGGGTCCATGGCGGCGGTATATCCGGCTACGTTTCAGCCTCTTTTGATTGGGCTGATCGTCTCGTCAATCCTCGGCATTGCCTGCGGCGTCTTTATGGGTCTCAACCATAAGGCTGAATGGTTCGGGGCGCCGGTTTTTATCGTCCTGCAGTCAGCACCGCTGGCTGCTTTGATCCCCCTGCTCACTTTTGCCTACGGCATCGGACTGACATCAAAAATTCTCACGGTCTGCATCATGTCCATGCCGGTAATTGTGTTGAACGCCTATACTGCCGTCCGGCATACACCGGTTTCCATGATAGAAATGGGGAAGTCGTATCTGGGCAGCCGTCGGCAGATTATCATGAAGATTATCATTCCGTCGGCCAGTCCGGTTATTTATGCGGGACTGAGGCTGGGGGCCGCGATGGGCTTTATCGGTGCGATCCTTGCCGAGCTCCTGATTACTCCAACCGGAATTGGGGATTTGATCACCTATAACCAGTCCATTGCAGAATACGCCAAAATGTACGCGGCAATTTTCTCGATCATGGTTTTTGCCGTGCTTTTTATCGAAGTTCTAGAACGCACCGAATACATATTCTTCAGACCTGACAAGAGGGTATCCCAATGAGCAATGCTGCAGAGGCAGTTTCCAGCGCACCCTACCCCATTGCGGTGGAGGTTGAACAAGTATCCAAGATATATCCCGGTGGAGTTGAAGCACTCAATGATATGACGATTCAGTTTCCCAAGGGGCAGCTGACGTCACTGCTTGGGCCCTCGGGATGCGGCAAGACCACTTTGCTGAAGATAATAGCCGGCCTGCTGCCCGCGACAACGGGAAGAGTAACGGTCAATGGAGTGGAGGTCACCGGCCCGGGCGAAGAGCGTGCCTTTGTCTTCCAGGATTTTGCCCTGATGCCGTGGGCCTCGGTAATTCGTAACGTGGCCTTTGGCCTGGAACTGCGCGGTATGAATAGATCTGAGCGGGAAGCGATTGCGGAGAAATATATCGACGCCGTAGGGTTGAAGGGGTGCGAGGGTCTTTATCCGCATGAGCTTTCCGGCGGCATGCGTCAGCGGGTAGGTCTGGCGCGGGCCCTGGCGGTGGACGCGGAAGTCCTGCTGATGGACGAGCCCTTTTCAGCTGTTGATGAACAGACCAGACGAAAATTCCAGGAAGATCTGCTGGACGTGGTCAAGGGAGAGGGGAAAACCTTTATTTTCGTTACGCACTCAATCGAGGAAGCGGTGTACGTATCCCATTCCATTGCCCTGCTGCTGCCTCGACCAAGCCGGGTGTCTGAAATTATTATGCCTGACATCGACCGTGACATCTCTCCTGACGCGATCAGGCGCGACCCTGTCTATCTCGATATTGTCGAACGTATCTGGCAGGGCTTGAGATCCTACGTTGAGTAAGGGATAAAGGGGAAACAATGAAGATATTTGGAATCAAAATTCCGATGATGGCCTCGCTGATTTTCTGGGCTATTCTCTGGGAAATTGTCGGTCAGTTGGAATTGTCGATACTCTTGCCTCCTTTCAGCCATATCATCATCAGGATGATCGAGGTTGTCCCCACGGCAACCTTTTTAAATGCGTTTCTGGTAACGGCTCAGAGTTTTCTGATTGGAGTTGTAATTGCCATCGTTCTGGGGATTCCCATCGGCGTTCTTATGGGGCGTTCGATCGTTATTGACCGGATGCTGCTGCCGTGGGTTAACATGTTTTTAAGCGCACCGCTCACAGCCCTTGTTCCTGTGCTGATGACTCTGTTTGGTTTTGGCATGAAAACGATCATCCTTACCACGGTATTGTTTGCTATCTGGATTATCGTGCTTGATGCCCGGGCAGGAGTAAAAAATATTACCCCATCACTAATCGATATGGCCAAATCGTTTCAAGCAAACTACTGGCAGGCTTTTACTAAAGTTTATGTCTGGGCGGCGCTGCCTGAAATTCTAGCGGGAATTCGCCTGGGTTGTATTCGCGCGGTAAAGGGGGTAATTATCGGCCAACTCCTTGTATCTGTCGTCGGGTTTGGGCGGC
>JARRLH010000367.1:0-4593 GCA_037387205.1 Desulfofustis sp. | reverse complement strand
ATCAGAGATAGTTTTAATCAGCCCTGCCAAATCGGGCCCAGTCATTGAATGGAGCCTTCTTTCGCTTCTGGCACTGGTATAGGGTTCAAACACCCATGCCTGTCTTTTTAACAGAGAATCTGGTTTGTGTGTGTCATCAAATGGATAGGCCCCGGCAGATGCGTCTACAAAATCCTCGAACACGATAAACCTGGCTAAAGGTTCCTCCCACCTCACCGCTGCAGCTTTGTCCGGGTTGGTGAGAAGCCAGTAGGATAGACAAACATCTTGATCGGCATCATTTACAAAAACATGGGCGAAGCGATTGCCTTCCTTTTTAAATGAATCGAACAAGCCAAGCTTGATGGAAAAGAAGATCTGCATGCACGTGCTGTCATGCAGCGTTCTTTACTTTGCTGCTGCGGACAGGATTGTTGCCTTTATCCGGGATCAAGGCGAGCACCCAGGAACGAGTATTCGCATCCTAAGTCTTGCCCTTGAACTGCTGGGCGATATCGTTATCGACCACGTACATGCAGATCGCTTTGGCGCCCTGCCTGGTATAGTCATACCTGCTCTGCAGGTTGTCGATCATGAAAGTAACATCGTTGCCTATCTTGTCATCATAGGTCCTAAACTCATCGGTATCAAAATCCCGTATGGCCATACGAAAGTTTTCATTTTTCAAAAACGGTTCGAGAACTTTTTCCTTGAGGTTGCGCACGTACCTCTGGAACAGGTTCTGAAACAGAGTAGTCTCAATGATGGTGAGCTTTTCCTGCATGATTTCATGGGTGAGTGTGCTGGTGGTATAGGTCTTCTGCACGTCGTTTCTAAACGCTTCGGCATCTTTTGGATCGGTCACGAGTCTCGTCTCGATCCTGGAAAACAGCTCCTCTGAAATGTGCAGTTTCTCCCCGGTAAACAGACAGGTTTCCGTGGTGCCGGGGTCAAAATTGACGGCAAAAATATAGTTCTGGATGTCAGTGGCAATCTGGTCTTCGTTATAGTAGTACAATGCCTCCTTGACCTCCTGAAGGACGATGTAGTTGTACATCTGCAGAAGAGAGTCGAGAAAATGATCGGGAATGATATCCTTATCCTTCTGGCTGTAATGTTTAAAAAATTTGACCAGCATCGACATATCGATGAATCTGCTGTCGCTTGAATAGGTCGATAGAAAATCATTGAAAATCCTGATGGAATCCCTGCCGGAGAAGCCCTTCCAGCCGTCTTTTATCGATTCTGCATGAATCTGTCGCTGCCTTTTCCTGGTAAACCCCTTTAAATCGCTCTCGGACAGCCAACTCGGTATATTGCCTGTGTAGACTTCCATCTTCAGAAGCAAAAGGCTTTTATCGCAATATAATTCATATTGTCCCGGGTCCGTGATCCAGGCGCGCATGGCTTCTGACTCCGGCTCCAGCCTGGTGGCAATAATGACCCGGGCAAAATTGTGGAGTACCCGGGGCAGAAAGCTTTCATCGATATGTTTGCCGAAGACTTCCCGATAAATATCAACTTCCGTTTTAATATCAAGAACATAAGGGATATGTATATACTCTATCCTATCGCGAAACGCATCCAGATCCTTGAGCTGTTTTTTGTCCTCCGGGTTCATTAGGGCAAAGAAGAGGGATTTGACGCTTTCTTCCAACTCTTCAACCTTGTGCACCCCTTCGCTGATGATATTATGGAGTTCCATCAACCGTTCGGTATTATGGGATTTTATATCCATCAAAGCGTAAATGCCGTTATTTGTTCTGGCATAGTGCGAGTGGAGGTAGCGTATCGGCCTCGAGTCGGGAAACAAGGTGTCGAGCTTTTTCTGGATAGCTTCATGCTGCAGAACGGTTCGTTTGACAGGTTTGTCCCCCGGGTTAAAAACCGAGATACCTTCGCCGAGGCGCCGGTTGAACTTGTAAGGCCTGGCGTTCACGTACTCCAGCACACGGCCGATATTGTGATATTTCTGCATCAGGGCGTCGAAAATGGAGCTGCAGATAGTGCAGGGCTGATCATTAAACACCCACTCGAACTTCTTGTTGGTAAAAAACTCCCATTTAAAGGTGTCATTCTCGAACAGATCGTCAAAGAAACGCCGGCGTGAATCGAGGGGAATGATGAGAATCGGGTTGTCATGGCTGGGGCAGGGGACATCGAATACCGTTCTCTCTGCAGCTGCGGCTCCGCCAGATCCCACAGAATCCAATGGGTCATCGGGCAGGCGCCACACGATCTCGTAGCGCAGCCCCTCAGGTGAGACGGTATATTCCTCGAATTTGCGCAGCAGGTTGTTGAGAAAAGTTGATTTTCCGCTGCCGGGCGGCCCATCGAATATGTATATTTTGTTCTGCTGGGCGCCGACCGATAAAGAGTCGACATGACGCACCAAGCGGTTGGCAAAAAGCTGATCGGCAAAAAACGGGCGGTCTGTGCCCGCAACCAGCAACTCCTGACAATCATAGGCCACGAACTGCATGGATTCCAGGTCATCCTGATATTCGCCGATTTCCTCGCAGATGTAATTGTCGATCATGTCAGCGTACAGCTGATAGATACTTCTGATAATCGTGGTCGGCCGGGAGGTTGCCTCCTCTAAGAATTCGGCAAAACTTATCAGCGGCTCCTTCTCCCAGTCCTGATTCTGGTCTATCAGCTTGGTCAATGCCCGTGTCACATCATGCATTGATAGACCTCTCTGGTTAATGTTCTTCACGTGACAGTTGCCTGTCGCGCATCTTATATCTGACTTTCTGCCAGCCGATCTCCTGCCTGGGAGTTTCCGTTTTGACCGTGTCGTCAGCCTCCTTTGCAATCTCTTTTTTGACCGGCTCGAAGGTATCGAGGATAACCGGGCTGCCCCAGAGATATTCTATTCCCAGCATCGTTCCGGCAATGTAGTCGCGCACTAAAGGTTTTTCCTCGAACAGATGCTGCAGATGCAGGTGGTTCTCAGGAGTCGTCTCAAAATCGATGCAGGGAGGATGGTAGAGAGAATCCAGAACCATATTCCGGTAATCCTCCGCCTTTCTGCTCTTGACGTAATACTGCCAGGTCATGCGTTGCTCGTTGAGTGTCCTGCCGGCGACAAACAGTTTATGCTCATCAATAAAATCCTGGCTGATATGCTCGGAGATGAACATGGAATCGCAGTAGGTCTGGCGTATATTGAAAATGAAGTCTCGCCCGGTACTGGCGCCGCTGTCGAAGGTGTCCCGTTTGCTTTTGTCCTGCTGCCGGCGATATTCACTGCTGATCCGTCCTTTGTCCGCCATCTTCTCGAGGAAGCAGAACAGGTGCATGCCCAGGGCATAGGGATTAAGTCCGATGCGCCGCATCGATGTCACCTTGGCATGCACTCTGGCAAAATCGATTTCATGTCCGCAAATTCGATCATCGTTTAAAAAAAGTATTTCATGCCAGTAACTTGCCCACCCTTCATTGAGAATTTTCGTGCGAATCTGGGGTTGGAAATAAAGAGAGGTGTTGCGCACGACCTCGATGACCATTTTCATCCACCGGTTCTCTTCCTGGTTGAGAAAAATGGAATGCTTCATGATGAATTCAAGGGAGCCGGGATGTTCACGCTGCAGGAGATTGTAGCGTTCGATTTCCTGGAAATAATCGGGCACGGATACCTTTACTTCCTCCTGGAGGAAGATATCGAAATAATAGTCGACAAAGGTCACTGTCTGGGTGACAGGCAATTTTCTCTGGTCTGACATCATGGAAAAATAGCCCACCAGATTGTCTATCGATTTGGCAAATTCAATGATGTAGTCGACCCAGCGTCCCTTTTCAGAGCGGAGCTGGCTGATCAGCCGTTTATCGGAGAGTGCTTTGGAGGTAAAATCGTAATCCCAGGTATGCTGGTAAAATAGATTGTTCTGGAAAAAGTCTATATGGCCGATGACGTGGTAGAAAATCATCACGTTCAGCCAGTCCGGATTGTTGTCGTTATAAAAGGAGATCGGCGGCCGCGTGTTGATGACCGTCTCGTAGGGGTTGGATGGGAACAGCTCATAACGTCCCGACTCCCGCAATACCTCAACGTCCTGGACCCAGTAGTCATAGAGGGTGGGTATCATCGTTTTTGGTGATAATTCCAGTATATCCCGGTTGGTGACGATGTACTCAAGGCTGTCATCCTGAAAACGAAGCCCGACGTCGCGAGCCCGTTCTTTGCAGCCCTCCATTATCTTTTTTGCGTGTTGACTGATCAGTTCCATACGCTGCTCATCTTTTATGATATCAGCGCTCTGATACCTTCAATAAGCCTTGACTCGTCGGTTTCTTTACCAAGCACGTCAAGCCTGATAAGATTGGGTTTCTCCTCCAGCAACCCCGATTTCCTGATATAGCGTTCGAGGTCGCTGCGTCCCGGGATGCCGAAGTTGTTTTCGGCAATGGTGATGCCTATGCGGGCGACATAGGTGAGTATCTTCCTGAGCTCCGGAAGCGCCTCTTCGCCAGTGGTGTCCCAGTCGTCGCCATCTGTTCCGTGGAAGACATAGATGTTGTAGTCTCTCACCAGATTCTCCTTTTCCACCAGCCTGTTAACCAAACGGTAGGCCGATGCCACCTGGGTTCCTCCGGCTACTTTCGAATTAT
>JARRLH010000366.1:0-3270 GCA_037387205.1 Desulfofustis sp. | reverse complement strand
TCTCCAAGGAGGCGGTTACCGGGGAAACGGGCATCGTCATCAGGGCGCCCCATGACGAGATCAGGGGAATCGTCCGCTTCTCCCTGCCGCTTTTGGGAGCCGACGAATGGGAGTTCATCTGCGGTCAGGAGTGTCACGTGGGTGACCGGGTGGAGGTGGTCGATGTCTCGGGCAACACGCTGGTTGTCAATTTAAAGAAATAAGTCGCAGATAAGGGGGAGGGCTGATCATGGAATTCGGCATCTTGTATTCATCGTTTATTTTCGTTCTGATCGTGGCCGTCACGGTTTTCAAAGGAGTTAAAATCGTGCCGCAGGGGTCCAAGTGGGTGATCCAGCGCTTGGGTAAATACAGCTCGACCCTGAATCCGGGTCTCAATTTCATCGTTCCCTATTTCGACCGGGTGGCTTACAAGGTAACCACCAAGGACATCGTCCTCGATATCCCCAGCCAGGATGTCATTACCAAGGACAACGTGGTGATTATTGCCAATGCAGTGGCCTTTATCAACATTGTTCACCCGGAAAAAGCGGTATACGGTGTGGAAAATTACATTATCGCCATCCAGAACCTGGTCCAGACTTCGCTGCGTTCGATCATCGGCGAGATGCAGCTTGACGACGCCCTGTCCAGCCGCGATGCCATCAAAGCCACCCTGAAGGCATCCATTTCCGACGATATTTCCGATTGGGGCATCACCCTTAAAACAGTCGAGATCCAGGATATCAACCCGAGTTCGACCATGCAGAAGGCAATGGAGGAGCAGGCAGCCGCGGAACGCCAGCGGCGGGCCACCGTCACCCGGGCCGACGGCGAGAAGCAGGCGGCAATCCTCCAGGCCGACGGCCGTCTTGAGGCGTCCAGGCGCGACGCCGAGGCCAAAATTGTCCTGGCCGAGGCGAGCCAGCAGGCCATTGAGAAAGTAACCCAGGCGATTAAAGACCAGGAACTGCCGGCAATGTATCTGCTCGGCGAGAAATATATCGAATCGATCAGGGACATGGCAAAGAGCAACAACGGCAAGACCATTGTCCTCCCCGCCGATATACCGGCGGCGGTGCGCGGCATTATAGGGGGGGTGAGTAAATAAGTTGCTGGTCGGCTTACTCTCCCTCCATAGACTCCTGTGCCGCTCGCTGCTGTTTGTCTGGTTGATCTGTGCGATTCTCTCAGCACCGCGCAGTGTTGCGGCGCAACCTTCGTCGGCGCCCATCATTCTCGGTCAGTCCTGCGCCCTCAGCGGACCGGCTACTCGGGGACGGCCATCTCCGTTTCGCGTGAAATGATAAACTGATGAAAAAGATACTTATCGTCGATGACCATCCCATTTTCAGGATGGGTATGAAAGAATTTCTGAATCAGGAAGAGGACCTGACCGTCTGCGGCGTGGCCGAAGATTTCACCAGTGCCCGCAAATCGCTCAGCCAGGACCGGCCTGACCTGGCCATCATCGACATCTCCCTGGCCGAGGAAAATGGCCTCGATCTGGTCAAGGAGATCACCCTCAACTACAGCGGCCTGCCGGTGCTTGTGCTGTCTCTGCACGATGAGTCGGTCTGGGCCGAGCGGGCCATCAGGGCAGGGGCGCGCGGCTACGTGATGAAAAAAGAAGCATCCGAATCGGTCATTTCGGCGATCAGGAACATCCTCAGCGGCAAAATTCACTTGAGTCCCGATATGATGGCCCACCTGCTCGACAAATTTCGGGGCAACCCGGATGCCCAGGGGGCCCCCACGGTTGACATTTTAACCGACCGCGAACTCGAGGTTTTCAGGCTCATCGGCTCGGGGCTGTCAACCAGGGAGATCGCCGAACGAATGAAACTGGGAATCAAAACCATCGGCACTTACCGGGACAGGATCAAGCAGAAACTGTGCATCAAGAGTGCCGCCGAGCTTACCAGGCACGCGGTGATCTGGAAGGAAAAAGAACACTTCGGCACATCCGGGTAGCTGCCCCTCACCACCCTTCGCTATTTCATTGACCGCAACTGCGTTACGATATATTCCAGAGGCGGGCGGACATTGATATCGGACACGTAGATATCACTGATGATGCCCTGCCGGTCGATGAACACCAACGCCCGCTCAGAGGTACCATCGGTTCTGAGCAGGCCGTATGCCGATGCCACTTCACCGTGGGGCCAGAAATCTGAGAGTACCTCGAACCAGATATTGCCCATCTGACGGACCCAGGCGTGCAGGGTGGGAATATTATCCACCGTGATCCCCAGCAGCACCGCCTCGTTGTCGTCGAAGAAATGGCGGCTGATCCCGTAGCCCGGCCATTGATCGGAACAGACCGGGGTCCAGGCGGCCGGAACGAAGGAAATGACCACGTTGCGGCCTCGCAGACTGCTCAATGTCACTTCCTTGCCTGAGATGGCAGGCAGGGTGAAGTCCGGGGCAGCCTGCCCCGGGGCTACCTTGAGGGTGGAATCAACAGGTTTGAGCTGGCCCGTATCATATAACGCATCTTTCAGACCGTTCTCCACTGCTGCTGCGTTCCCCAAGAAGAGAAGCAGGAGCAGCACAACCGTCAACGACGCTTTCCTGTCTACCAGTCGCATAGCTGGTCCCGTTCATTATTGTTGGGCAAATTCTATCAGTTCAGCGAGAAAATCCTCTTTTGAGTAAAAGCCACCGGACTGCCTCAGGACAATGACCGGATCTCCCCCGCCCGAGAGGCGGACGCCGATGAACCCGGGAGTGCCTGCCCCGGAAAGGGCTTTGTAAATTGCCATATCCTGGTCGGGAAAAAGCGGGAATTGGACATTGTAAGTGGAACGGAAGTGACCCACCTCGAACTCGGAGTTGGAGGCGCCGATGCCTATTATTTTCACTCTCGGAGCGCCCTCCGGCAGCTCGTTCATTGACTCGAACAGCTCATTTATGAGCGGTGCCTCTTTCTGGCAATACGGACAATACATGCTGAACAACTCGATAAGCACGATGTCGGCATCGATATCGGGGACGCTGAAAGACCCGCTTTCAGCCTCAAGTCCAAGATAGGAACGGTGCTTCTCTTCAGCGGGAACCTCCAGTTCAAACGCAGGCAGCAGCTCGGCCGTGCGCTGGGCTGCCGCGGCAGCGGTGACTCCATATAGTCCGGCCACAAACAGCGGCAGGATCATGAACGACAATTTCCTCATAGCGTTCTCCATTCTGCGGCATCTCCCGAAAAGCGTCTGTGAGGCGAATCGATCTCCAGCACAGCTTTTCAAGGTACTACATTATTTACGGAGTCAGGGTAGTCAATGGCCGCAGATA
>JARRLH010000365.1:0-3271 GCA_037387205.1 Desulfofustis sp. | reverse complement strand
TTATTTCTATAATGTTCCGGCGACCGACCAGTTGACCGGTACCGATACATTGTCCGACTTTGCTCAGCGAAGCCATATCGTATCAGTGGATGCCATGTACGACCTGACGCCTAGTTGGACCGTAGGAGGCAAGTACGGCTTCCGCTATGGCCAGGTGGCTGTGGATCGAGAAAATCCGGAATACTTCGTCAGCCGGGCCCATTTGTATGTGCTGCGCGCGGACTGGCACTTTATATACCGCTGGGACGCACTAATCGAGGGGCGTATGCTTGATTTGCCCGACGCGCATGACAGCCGTAGCGGTGTGCTGGTGGGGATATACCGCCATTTGGGTAATCATTTCAAGGTGGGGGTCGGCTATAACTTCAGTGATTTTTCGGATGATCTGACCCAACTGGATTACAAATACCAGGGTCTATTCATCAACCTGATCGGGAAGTTCTAGAAATTTGAGGCTTCGCTTGGCCTTCCATTGCAAGGCACAAGGAAGCAGGCCCTATTAGGATAGAAATATGGAAACCTGGAATGTTGAGAAACTGAAACATTGTGTGAATAAAGTTATTAACCACATTTTTCTTAGATCGGTTGAAAGCCGTTCAACCCATTATTCAAACATTCCATGAATGTTTGAGATGTGAGGAGGCCGACATGAATTGCTGGCTGAGGGGAGTTATTTTAGGGATTTCAGTGCTTATTTTGAGCGTCGCCACTTTTGGGCAGGAAATCTCCAAAGAACAGATCAAGGGCCTGGATGAGCAGGTTCAGGAAATCAAAAGCGATGTTCTGTCCATTGCAGCGGAGCTGAATCAACTTGAAGAGAAGCTTCTGTATCCGTCGAATACGCAGGTCGCGGTATTCGTATCACTGGTCAGCGGCGAAACCTTCCGTCTTGACTCTGTGGAGATCCAGTTGGACGGAAATCCGGTGGCCCATCATATTTATACCTTCAAGGAACTCGAAGCCCTGCAACAGGGAGGGGTGCAACGGATATATACCGGTAATATCCGGTCAGGTGACCATGATTTAGAAGTTTCTGTCATCGGCAAATCTTCGGGAGGCGGAGATTTGCAAAAAACGAACCGATTCAAGGTCAATAAGGATGTAGGCCCAAAAATAGTGGAAATATCCTTGGCCTCGCAAAGTATTACCCTTAAGGATTGGTAGTCTATGTACAGGCTGTTTATTATATTAACATTTTTGATATTCTCTGTGTCTTCGGCTTTGGCCGGTACGTCCGCTCCGAAAGATCTGAAAGATCTCTATTTCGGAGAGGCCCTGTACGATGCTTTTCAAGGGGACTGGTTCGATGCGATCTCCAGACTCGACACCGAGCTTGCACAGCACTATGGGCTTGATGAACCCGAACTCGACACGCTGTATTACCACATCAACCAGGCTGAGTTTGCCGTGGGTGATTTTGAACTGGCCTATCGGATGCACCAGCGTGCAGGACGCGCTATTAAGGCGGTCATCGAGGGCAACGTCGAGGAGCCTGTACGCAACGAGGCGATCTTCCGCCTGGCACGTATCTATTTCCAGAAAAACCAACCGGTCAATGCCCTCTATGCCATAGAGCGTATCAAAGGGGCTGTTCCGGAAAAGATTCAGGGTGATCTGGCATTCTTGCGCGCGCAAATCTTGATGGCAAACGGCCGATTTGAAGAGGCTGAACGTATTTTGAAAGACCTTCAGAGTGCAAAAAACCTGGAAGGCTTTAGCACCTATAATCTGGGTATTGCGCTGATCAAGGACGGAAAGGAGATTGAGGGACGTCAATATCTTGATCGCACCGGCCAGATCAGCAGCAATGATGATCTTACGCTGGCAATCAAAGATAAATCAAACCTGGTCCTCGGATCTAAGATGTTGAAAGAAAAAGATTTCGAGAGCGCCAAGCAGGTACTCGATCGGGTGCGTTTGAAAGGCCCGTTCTCCAACCGGGCGTTGTTGGGCTCGGGATGGGCGGATGCCTTCCAGGGACATTTCGAAAGAGCTTTGGTGCCCTGGAGCATTCTTGTGACGAGGGAGGTCACGGATGCGTCGGTGCAGGAAGCCATGCTTGCCGCTCCTTATGCTTATGGGAAGCTGAATGTATACAGTAAAGCAGCATTGATGTATGACAACGCGCTGGAGAAATTCGGCATTGAGATCGACAAGCTCGATTCATCCATCAAGAGTATCCGAGAAGGTTATTTTCTCAAAGCTCTGGTGCGGGAAGAGCTGAAACAGGATGCCGACTGGGTGGTCAAACTGCGCAAGCTTCCGCAAACACCCGAGACTTACTACCTGCTTGACTTGATGGCTTCCCACAGTTTCCAGGAGTCTTTAAAAAACTATCTTGACCTTGAGGAATTGCGCAAGAAGCTTGAGACTTGGAAAGGTGATCTGGATGCCTTTGAAGAAATCATTGATCAACGCCGGGCTTATTACCAGCCGCTGCTTCCCAGCATCGACAAGGAATTCCGGCGGCTCGACTCGCAGATGCGACTGCGACTGGAGCAGCGAGAGCGTATCGGACAACGTCTTAAAAACATGCTGGTGGTCCCGAGGCCTGATTACTTGGCAACTTCAGAGGAGCGAGTCATCGGTGAACAGATCATGCAACTGGAAAAGAAGCTGACTTCGGGTGGCTCCACCGTACCCGAAGGAATAGAGGCGCGGATCAAACGTTTGAGGGGAGTGATGCACTGGAACATCTATACGGAATATGACCATCGCTTGACTGATGCTTACGAGCATTTTCGCGACCTGAATCACGATGTAGAGCGGTTGAAGAAACAATACACAGCCTTCGTGCGTACCCGTCAGGCCGCCACCCAAAGCTATGAAGGCTACGATGACGTGATTCGCCGCCTGCGTTTTCTGATTCGAGAGGCTGGAGAAAAGGTAGGGGAACTAATGGCACGTCAAGGCCATATGCTAGAATCAATGGCCGTAAATGAACTCACCAAGCGTCGCGAGCGGCTTGCCGAGTTCCAAATCAAAGTGCGCTTCGCAATGGCAGAAAGTTACGACCGTGCCATAAGGGCCCAAGCCCAGGAGAAGATGGAACCATGAACCGGATACGACTTTTCATATTGGCGCTACCGGTGATACTGGTCGCGTGTTCATCAACCGGGAGCAAGGATACTATCGCCAAGTTGCGTCATAAGCAAATCGAGATCAAGGAAGAAAAGATCGAAGGCGGGCTGGACAAAGCGATGCTGAGTTATCGTCGTTTTCTGAAAGACACCCAGGAATCTCCTTTAAAGCCCGAGGCCATTCGTCGTCT
>JARRLH010000364.1:0-3294 GCA_037387205.1 Desulfofustis sp. | reverse complement strand
ACAACAGGGGAATCGGAGTCGGGCAAGAATACGATGCCGGGTTGAACATGTCTTTGGAGTCATGGCAATGCGTATCGGCGGCACGGTGATGCGTGGTATCAGCGTAGTCCGCATTAAGGCCAAGATCGGATTGCGGAACATGGCCTATAACATGACCAGATTTGCCATGCTGGCCTCTCCGTAAGAGGATTAGTCCGCCTACAATACGAAAATAGGCCGATGCTGGATATAATCCGGACCAATTAATGGTCAAAATGAGCCTCAAAAAGACAGAAATCGTAAAACATGGTGTCCGCTAAGCAGATTACAGAATATCAGTGTTTGTAAAACGGATTATTCAAGGTTCCCTCTAAAGTTCAGACTATGGAAACAAGTCTCATCAATTATTTGATTGTCTTGTTGCTACTCTCCGGTCGTTTTATCTTCGGAAAATAACTGCAAGACTTGGCGAATGTGTTTTGGACTACCGATGCGCTCTATTTGATTTACATCGGAATATAACTGGGCAAAATCAAAAAGTGTGGTAAGGCAGGTCGATAATATTATATATGGAGTTCTTGGTGAAAGAAAATGACTTATATCTACTTGAGTTGATTAGTATTTCTGACTTCACCACAAAATTTTGTAAATAGATGGTTACATCCCAATAGCCTGCACAAGTAAGATGACTTTGCTGATATGCCAGATGAGCTGCCAACAAGAACGAGGTGGAAACGAAAAATGATCGCATTAGTGGTCATACTTTTCCACTCGATGGGCTTATTATCATCGATTCATGCCATTCAGACTACCCGCACCGAGCAGGGTGCAATTGCCTGGGCAGTATCGCTCAATACCATTCCCTATGTTGCCGTGCCTGCCTATTGGTTTCTTGGCCGCAGTCGTTTTGAAGGCTACGCCACTGCGCGCCGAAGCGAGATGGAAGAGATCGACAATCTGTCAGAATCGGCAGAAGAGGCGGTTCGAGAGTTTTTACTTCCACCGAGTAACATCACTCCTGCCGCTCAGGCTGCACAGCGATTGGCCGGAATAGATATCTTGCAAGGCAACTCACTCGAGTTGCTCGTTGACGGAGATTCTACCTTCACCAGCATCCTTGACGGCATAGACGCCGCCGAGAATTATATCCTCTTCCAGTTCTTCATCGTTCACGACGATGATATCGGGAGGGAAATAAAGCGTCGACTGGTCGAGCGTGCGAGAGCAGGCGTCCGCGTTTACTTTCTCTACGACGAGGTTGGCAGTCATGATCTACCGAAGTCGTACAAGAAGGAACTTCGTGAGGCTGGGATTGAAGTAAGTGCCTTCAACACCAGGAAGGGCCCAGGCAACCGATTTCAAATTAACTTTAGAAACCACCGGAAGGTCGTGGTGGTGGATGGCAAGATCGCGTGGATTGGCGGTCACAACGTGGGCGATGAGTACCTCGGGCGTGACCCCAAATTCGGTCACTGGCGGGATACTCACGTACGGATTGAGGGACCAGCTACCCTCGGTGCCCAGCTTTCCTTTGCCGAAGACTGGTACTGGGCTACCGAACAGCAGCTCGAACTCGATTGGCAGCCGGTGGCTTCGAAAGACGGGAATATCCCTGTGCTGATTCTTCCATCAGGGCCGGCTGATATGCTTGAGACCGCCAATCTGATGTTTGTTCATGCCATTAACACGGCAAAGGAGCGAATCTGGATTGCCAGCCCTTACTTCGTACCTGACCGCCCGGTCATCACCGCTTTGCAACTTGCCGGGCTGCGCGGGGTAGATGTCCGGATTCTCATCCCCGACAAGGCCGACCACCTTCTAGTCTATTTAGCTGCTTATTCCTACCTGGACGAGTCCGCCGAAACTGGCGTCAAGTTCTACCGCTATCAGGACGGTTTTCTACACCAGAAGGTAATGCTCATAGACAACAATTTTGCAACCGTCGGTACCGCCAATTTCGATAACCGGTCATTCCGTCTCAATTTCGAAATCACCGCCGGCATTGCCGACCTCGACTTTGCCGGCGAGATCGAGCATATGTTCGAAAATGACTTCGCCAATTCGCGGCTGATGGAAGCCCAGGAGTTCGACGCCAAACCTTGGTGGTTTCAATTCGCCGTCAAGTTGGCTCGGCTAACCGCACCTGTGCAATAAGCAGTTCTTAATTCGACTCAGCCGAGCCGCATGACCGAGCAAGTTCGTACATATGAAGTGAGAAATCTGATATCAGATGGACAACTTCAAACAGTGTGCGGTGATTATCGATGTTCTTAATTTCTCCAGAGGAGTTGCATGATTATGAGAAACTACATCATTTTCGTTTTCTTACTGGGCACTATCCCTATTTGTTACACAGCAGCCGCACAACAAAAACTGCCCCCTGAAGTCGATCTGATGGTTGGATACTATGGTCGACCTGGCGCTGCTTCATTGGGTGTGCTTGGTCAGCATTCAATTGAAGAACTGATGCCTATGATAAAAGCGAAAGCCGACGAATACGCTCAAATTATTGATAATAAAAACATAATCCCCGCATTTCACTTAATTTACGGTCTGGCAACCTATGAACCCGGAAGAGACAAAGATTATTTAATTCCTTTATCGAAGGATAAGGTAATGCAATACATAAACACGGCAAAAACTGAAGGGTTTGCAGTAATCTTAGATCTGCAATTGGGTAAACTACCTCCCCTCGAAGCTGTCACGCCAGTTTTACCTTATCTGAAACACGACAACGTACACCTTGCGATCGACCCTGAATTCGAAGTTAACAACCTGGATGTTCCACCGGGTAAAATAATTGGACACATTTCAGGGGACGACATCAATCAAGTTCAATCTGCCATGACGGAGTACATGAAAGAGAACAATATCTCTGGTAGCAGGATGCTTATCGTCCATATGTTCAGGAAAAGCATGGTAAAGCAGCAAGAAACGGTCAAGTACTTTGAGAATATAGATTTGATCATGAATCTGGACGGGCATGGCTCGCCACAGTTGAAGGTAGATATTTACAATGGCCTCTATTCAGAAGTTGCCGCAGAAAGAGTTGCTGGTGGTTTCAAACTTTTTTTCCTAGAAGACAAGCCTTCATTGATGACCCCTAAGCAGGTTCTGGGAATGGAGAAGGTTGGCGATACCAGGATCAAAGAACCACCTAAATATATCAACTACCAGTAAGGAAGTAAGTAACATGCTGAAAAATCTATTCTCTTCCCATTTCTCCTCCGAAACCTTCATATTTTAGAGGAAAGTTTCAGAACATATCAGAACGAAAAGAGCTAGTTTGATGTTTCCTCCGTATCCGAACTGGGG
>JARRLH010000363.1:0-6302 GCA_037387205.1 Desulfofustis sp. | reverse complement strand
GCGGGGAGTGATGTCTTGCAAAAAACTGCCCACCCCGTTCTTGTTAAAATCGCCGACGGTGTCAGGGACCACCCCATTGAGGTTCGCATCGAAGGTCATGCCGATGAAATCAACCCGGGGTCGAGCCGGTTTACCAACAGTTGGGAGCTCTCTACCGCACGTGCGGTGAGTGTGCTGCGATATTTTGTCAGCCACAGACTGATTGCCACCGAACGATTATCCGCTGTCGGCTACGGCGCCGAACATCCACTCATCGAAGATCCTTCTGACCCCGACAGTCATCTGAACAGGCGTGTCGATATCATTCTAAAAGCGAATTTCGCATCAGGCACAACTCCTGCAGAAGAACAGAGAAGCGCAATTCCCCTGTAAAAATTTTGACACCGGCCCTTCCTGAACGGCGGGATTTAAAATGGCCACCAACACGAACAACATGCAAGACAGCAGAGGTGCTGCCCGTCGAAAAAGTCTAGCTATAGTCGCAGCTCTTCTCTTGCTGAGCGCAGCTATTTCAGGCGCCTGGCTCTATTATACCAGTGATCCCGGAGCTGCCGGCTCGAGTTCCGACGAGGCCAACCTGCAGCAAGGCGACTCTCGGGTGGAAATCGGACCGATGATTGATATCCGCGAGTTTATCGTCAATATTATCAGCGAGGACAACAGCCACTACTTAAGAATCTCAATGACCATTGAATTGTCCGATAAGGACGCCTATGATGAAATGAATATGCGCATGCCGCAGATCAGGGATGCGATACTCATGTTGGCCAGCAGCAAAACCTTCGAGGAACTCTATGATGTGCACGGTAAAAAACAACTGAAGGCGGAACTGCTTATCGAGCTGAACGAGATGTTGACCAGAGGCGAAGCCGTGGCTGTATATTTCAATGATTTCGTTGTTCAGTAACGAGGATCACAGCAAAACCGGACATGGAACCCATCCTCTCTAAACAGGAAATAGCCGATCTGCTGCAAACTCTGCAGCACGAAGGGGCGGCTGTCTCAAAGAAGGGACCTGATGAGATCACGGGAATTGGCGTCGACCATCCAGAGATTGATCTCTTTGCATTACCCGCGGGCACGCTTCAGCCGATGGAAATCCCCAACTTTGATCTGATTATTGAGCGGTTCCGTGTTGTCTTCAGCAGATCTCTTTCCCGCCATCTGCAGCGGACGGTTTCGATGACAACTATTGAGAACCAGACAGTGCCATTCAGCGACTACCTGGTAGTTAAAGAGCAGCGCCGGATCATTGGAATGCTTGGCCTGAAGCCCATGAACAGCAGTCTCCTGCTGAGCTTTGATGCTTATCTCTGGTTTCTATTGCTTGAAATTCTCCTCGGCGGAGTCAATAGCCCCGGCATGAATGTGCCGGACCGGTCACCTACCAGGTTGGAGTTGAGTCTGCTTACCTCTATGATGGAAACCGCCTGTAAGTCCTTGGATCAAACATTTCTGCCACTGTTGCAGATCAACAGCTCGGTAATCGAAACCGCAAGCGAGTCCCGGGCGCACTCTTTTGCTTCTCCGACCTCGGTGATGATAGTCTATCGTTTCCAAGTTCAAGTAGATGAGGAATCTGGTATTCTTGAACTGGTCACCCCGATCGATGCGCTTTTACCCTATAAATCTTCGCTTGCAAAACTCACTCAGCTGAACAGTATCGAAGGCAGGAACTGGCCGAATGTCATCAAAAACAATCTTGATACCATGCCGATAACCATAATGGCCCAGAGCTGTGTAATTGATCTCAGCATACAACAGCTCATCGATCTCAAGGTGGGAGATGTCATCCCCATCGATCAAGAACCAGACGGCTCGGTAAAAATTCTGGTGGAAGGCATCCCTAAATTTTCAGGATTTCAGGGATCAGAGAATCATAAAAAAAGTGTGAAAATCACAGATATTTACCAATAATCAGAGGGGCGACACACCATGAATCCGGCCGATGCACCAGAAAAAGATCCCCGACCCGACCCAGAAGAACTGAGAGATCTTCTAGAAGAAAGCTTCAATGGTTCAGGATCGTTCGAGGAAATCTCCGCACCTGAAGAAACCTCTCAAAGCCGAGGTCTTCAGTTTCTCTACGATGTCCCTCTTCAGGTTTCCGTGGAGGTGGGCAGATGCAAAATCCTGCTCAAGGATCTGCTCGAAATGGGTGCTGGACAGATTATAGAGCTTGATAAAAGCACAGATGAGCCGCTTGATCTCTATGTGAATTCAAGATTGATCGCCCGGGGCAAGCCGGTAATGGTCGGGGATAAATTCGGTATCAAGCTGACCGATGTAATCAGCACCAGTGACCGCATCGAAAAACTTGGTTGATCCCCATCTTTGATACTCTATAATGGAAGCCTGACTTGTCGGGCCAGTGTACCTTTGAGATATAAACCCAGCACATTCGATTGGCCATGCTTCACCGCAAGATGGTTCTGAGGTAAGTGGCATAATGGCAGACACTCACCCCAATTCAGCCACCAAGGTTATATCGATCACCAGCGGCAAAGGCGGTGTCGGTAAAACCGCCGTGGTTGTGAACATAGGCATCTGCCTTGCGAGGTCAGGCAACAAGGTCCTCATTCTCGATGCCGATCTTGGTCTGGCAAATGTAGACGTCGTGTTTGGTCTCACCCCTGCCTACAACCTGAACCACTTCTTCTCAGGAGAAACGGACCTTGAGTCCATCATGGTAAAAGGGCCCCATGATATTAGGATTCTACCTGCAGGATCAGGGCTGCAGTCCTTTATTCAGCTCGACAGCGACCATAAGCTCAAGTTGCTCGACGGGCTCGACTCCCTGAACATCGACTTCGACTACCTTCTCATCGATACCGAAGCCGGCATTTCCGAGAATGTCACCTATTTCAATACTGCTGCCCAGGAAATCCTGCTGGTAACAACACCAGACCCCACCGCCATCACCGACGTCTACGCCCTGATGAAACTGCTTTCCACGAGATATCATGAAAAGCATTTCAATCTCGCCGTCCCAATCGCTACCTGGATATCTCCATTGATTATTTCGGCTCAATTCCATATGACCGGCAGATGTCTGAGGCGATAAGAAAACAGCAGGCAATCGTCGAGCTTTATCCGCAGGGCGCCATAGCCAGTGCCTTCACCGCACTCGCTGAACGTATAGTCACTATAACCAGCCGCCGTTATCCCAAGGGAAGTGTGCAGTTTTTCTGGAAGCAGCTGCTGCAAGCTGACCCGGGTTGATGCACAGGGCTATTGCAATAAATTATAATTACAGGAAATTATCGGAGTGCGGTAGACCAGCTTGGGTTGAAATAGCCGGTCGATCGTGCTACCATCGATTGTCATGCTGAAATTGTCTCTAGCGAGGCAGACAGATAGGAACCTTTTCAGGCAGGCGCTTCCCATGGACGACAAGGCGGCATTAAGTAAAATTCCCGATCTGAAACCAGTAAGGATTTACCTGCCGATTAAGAATAACAATCAGCGGTATCGGACCCAGGCCGTGTACAAATCCGCTTCACCACCTCGGTTTGAGCTGCGGTTTCAACCAGGAATTTTACCCCTGGACTACCTTGACCTTGAGAAAAATTGTCTGGTCAACGTAGATTTCGGCGGCCCCAACATCTCCATGGAAGCCAGCATAGCATCGGTTACCCCTGTCGCTCTGGCCATGAAAGCTGAACAACTTGTCAGCCATGCTCAGATGCGCGAATTTTTCCGGGTTGATGCGATCACCGACGTGATATCCAAATCATTTCAGCCTGAATTTTTTGGCAGCCAGGGCCGCGGCTGGGCAATCCGTGGCAAAACCATTGACATAAGCGGCAATGGCATTCTCGCCGCTTTTTCTGAGAAACCTCCGGGTGACGAACTGGTAAGGCTGGAACTTTCGTTGCCCGAACGTCAGGGGCAACTAATCAAGTTGTTGGCAAGACAGGTCAGAGGCCAGCAGATCGATGAGCACCAGTGGGAAACCGCCTATCACTTTCAGAATATTTCCCCGGAAGACAGGGATAAGATCATCGGCTGCTGCCTGGAAATTCAGCGCCGGCTCCTGAGGCTCAGAGTCGATGTGACTAATTGAGCAGATGCACGACGGCTGAGCCAGCTGAGGTGTACAACTCATCCTCTTTTCCCTGTAACGCACTACGTTCGATTTGCATGCGATTGGTTCTCTACTTGCGAAACTTTTTCCCTATCCTCCTGATGCTGACCATGATGGTCATGTCCTGCAGTTCCACAACAACTCCAGAAGAGATCGCCGCCACCTTCATCAAGCAGAGCGAAACAGCATTTGAGGAAGGCAATATCCTAGCCCTGAAGAAACTTGTTTCCTCGAACTATCAAGATACTCATAACCGCGGTGCCGGCGATGTCATCGCTATCGCGGCAGCGTACATACGAAGTTCAAAGTCAATGCATCTTTTGTCAGATCTGGATTCAGCTTACTTCGAGGGCGATCTTGTCCAGGCCAGGGTACTCACCGCCTTTGCGGCACGACCAATCATGGATAAGTCGGTTCTTGGCCGGATGCAGGCAGACATTTACTGGTTTGATATCACCCTTGCAGAAGAGAGCGGCGGATGGAAACTGGTCGCAGCCTTGTGGCAGCAGGCAACGGTCGAGGATTTTTTTGAAGACCGCAGCCGAGACTGATTAGAGACTCTTGCCACCGGTTCGTAACTCCTCGTCATAGGCCTTCTGTCCTGACGATACCCCTGAAAACATGGACTGCTCCAGATAAATCATGATATAGAGGACACTGACCAAAAGAACGATCAGGGCAGTTGCCTTGAAAAGTTCCTTTGGTTTCTTGACAGCTGCGATGATGACTATGAAGAGCAGAACCCCGGCAGCTATATAGTTGGTGGTGAAAAACGTAAATATTCTGATAAGAAACTGTTCAACTGCCTGCATTGAGCGCTCCTTGTAAGTTCACCATATCGCCTTTCAACGATTTGATTATAGCAAAGAAATTGAGCCATTTGCAAAACGATCTTTTCACCCACACTCTGCGTTATGCTCAACATTTTATCCTCGAAATATCAGTCATATGTCTGTGGTAAAATTTCTCGCATGCCTTGATTTTGAACGACAATCTTAGTTTTGCAAAAGGCTCAATTGTTAACGAATAATGACCAACACATATTTTTGTCCCAAATACTTCTCGAGAGGTGCTCTTTTTTGTCGTCAGAAAAATTTTTCCCCGCAGCAAATCCCTAACCTGTTGAGATCAAATCCCATTTTATTTTGTCACAAAAAGTACAAATTTTTTGCTCTTGACTATCGTACATACGCTTTTATACTTTGTCCTAACCGGACTCTGAAGCTTTCCTGTTAAGCCAGTTTATTTTCAATAATTCCAATATTTAAGATGCATGAGTTGTGGTGGCAGGGTCTGGACAAAAGAGGCTCAAGAAAACAATCACCACGCTCCGAAGAAGAGGGCTTTCCCCGGGTTCGCCAGGGGCAAGAGATCTTAGATGACATTACTTGAAGGTTTGCTCTGGTTGACGCTTAATGTCTACCACGAAGCGAGATCGGAACCGCAAATAGGTCAGGTGGCGGTTGCCCATGTGACCTTGAACAGGGCCTCAGAAACCCAGTTGCCGCTAAAAGAGGTTATCAAACAGCCCTACCAGTTCAGTTGGACGTTCCAGAAAGATTCATATCTTCCCGATGACCCGGATGCTTTTCTGAAGTGTTTGCATTCTGTGTATCTGGCTCTTCAAACTCCTGATTTTACCAACGGGGCGACCCACTATCATCTCGATACCATCACCCCCACCTGGGCATCAGGGTTTACCTACATTGCCCAGTACGGCTCGCACAAATTTTATAAGTAGTAAAAAAAGGGGCATCACCGCACGGTGATGCCCCAGCCTCAGGATGAAAAGGCTCAGGCCTAGGCCTCCGCGGCTTTTCTTATGGCTTCTTCCATGTCCTGCAGCCTGGTTTCCGACATCCTTATCGAAATCGGATAGACGAGGGTACGGTCCAGCAGAGCAGCTGACGCCGGCAGGGCCTGTGGGTCGTAAATTACTCTTCTCTTTCCGCCAGGCTCGGCAAAGGGCCAGCCGCTTTTGGCCTGAGTGGAGCCGGCCAGCAGATGCTCCCACTTGGGATAGAAGTGCCAGCTGTTTTCCGCCCAACAAATTGATGGGGCGCCGTTTTCCTGCAGGACTCGACCGACTCTTCTGCGATGATCTGAGTCCTCCAGGGTAAAGGACAGAAAGGTTGCGCTGTCCCCGGCGGGATCAATAAGTTCTCGAAAGCTGGCGCCGGGGATGCTCGCGATACACTCTTTCAGCCTGTTTTTG
>JARRLH010000362.1:0-3314 GCA_037387205.1 Desulfofustis sp. | reverse complement strand
GCCGAACAAGACGATCCAAACCAGTAGCTCTAGCAAGGTGACCCTTTTGCTGTTCTTGCAATTGAGCCCTCTTTGCTGAGGGCCTTTTATCGACACGTCATACATTTGAATGTTTCTAATTGGCTGAAGTTAAACAAAAACAAGCTTCATCAGGAAAGAAACTCAAATTTGTTTTGAGTGACAAAAAGATGCATTTTCTGTATGAGCATTTTTTGAGCCAAAAATGATTTGGAAACAAGCAACAGGGGGTTTGTTGCAGCGACTAAGCTCTCCAGTAAAGGCCGCGAATGGCTTCAGCTCATGACTTGTCTTATTTTACGAACCGTTTTATTTCTTTTTAAAAAGTCACAATATTACAATTAGTTATGATTGTATTGATAAGAACCTGGCTAATTTTAAGGTAAAAATTGATTATTGAATGATGAAAATGATGCTTGATTTTCTTGGGGTTATGACCCAGAAAAAGGCGACTTTTTTCATCATGATATAAAGATTTTGAATTTTTTGAGAGGTCTTAACGAAATGTGAAGAAAATAATGACATTTTTTGTCAGGTCTTGGACACAAAACGCAAGATGTTTTTAGTCACTAAAGATGGTCAAATTCACCGAAGTTCGCATCGATTGGAGTGTCAATAATACTATTGATACCCCGTAGCTTGCTGCGGGGTAGTTAATTCTTCGTAGAAGTCACCATTTACAAAACACTAAAGCCCCCGATCAGAAGATCGAGGGCTTTTTATAATGCAGGGATCGTAGGAAGGCTGATCTGGGGTTGGTTTGACTCTGGGAATAGATTTAAGACAAGATAGAAGGCAGATTAAAAAGTGCCGAAGGAGAACTGCTAGAGAGTTGTAAACAAGGGGCGATCTGCACAGCCTCAGCGGAGATAATACATGTGGCCATCACGTTCAATCTGTTATTTGTCCCTGCTGCTTTTGATTTCCTGTCAATCCATTGCCGAATCCGTTGATAACACTTTGGAGGGTAATGCAGGTTCAAAACTCTTCGTAGAAAGTTTTGGCAGTTTCAATGAACCCTGGGCCATGACCTTTTTGCCTGATGGGAACCTGCTGATCACCGAAAAACCCGGAACTCTGCTTCTGGTCAAGTTGGATGACCGCTCCAGGATACCTGTTTCAGGTGTACCTAAGGTCGCCTACGGAGGGCAGGGCGGGCTGGGCGATATTATCCTTCATCCCCAATTCAGTGAGAACCGCTGGGTATATTTGTCGTACGCCGAGGAGAATGCGAAAGGGGAAAAGGGGGCCATTGTTGCCCGGGCTCAATTCAACCCCGAGTCTGCCAATCCAAAACTGGAAAATCTTCAAATCCTCTGGCATCAGACTCCTAAAGTCTCAGGTAGCGGGCATTACTCGCACCGATTGGTATTCGGCCCTGACGGGAAACTCTTCATCACCTCCGGGGACCGGCAAAAGCAGGAACCGGCCCAAAGCTGGACGCAGAACCTAGGTAAGATTATCAGGATAAACGCGGATGGGTCTATTCCCCCTGATAACCCATTTCAGGACAAGGGGGAACTGGCAAAAACTTTCTGGTCGATGGGGCATCGCAATCTGCTTGGCATTGCCTTCGATCGACAGGGCTATTTGTGGTCACACGAAATGGGTCCAAGGCACGGAGATGAATTCAACCTAATCGTTGGCGGAGAAAATTACGGTTGGCCCATTGTCTCCTGGGGAGATCATTACTCTGGCATCCCCATTCCTGATCATGATACGCGCCCGGAATTTCATACCCCTGAGGTCTACTGGGTCCCGACTGTTGCACCGTCGGGTTTGATAATATACGACGGCTCAATGTTTCCTGAGTGGCAGGATAATGCCTTTATAGGCGGGCTCAGGTCAGAAGCACTAGTACGGATAAGGATTTCAGGTAAACAGGCTGCGGAGGTCGAGCGTTTCGACATGGAAAACCGGATTAGAGAGGTTGAGCAAGGGCCGAAAGGGGCAATATGGGTCCTTGAGGATAAAAAGGGCGGTCGACTACTTCGGCTTACTTCTTCCAAATAATCACAATTTTAAGAACGGTTACTTGGCCGGTCTTTAGCGTCTTAGAAATCCCCTCATATTTGTTTCTCGTATTTCCTAGGGATTTATAGGCTAGTCTGTAGATATGCCTTTAGTAATAAAACCCAGCTTCTGTGCAAAACCTAAGATTGTGCCGGGGGCATTTAAAAACAAGCCCCTGTTAAGTGTCCCTTTATAGCCATTTGCCCTTCGTATTCATCATTGCTACAATCCCTACTTTAGAGCCGGGGACACTTAAAGCAGAGAGCCCCTTTTAAGCAAGGATATCCAATGATTGTTCTTGGAGCTAGTCATGTCAGAACTTACTGAACTGATTGAACGAATCAATGCTTTCGCTGCCGAACGAGATTGGGACCAGTTTCACTCGCCGAAAAATTTATCCATGGCTCTGATCGCCGAGGCTGCTGAACTGGTGGAACACTTCCAGTGGTTAACCGAAGAACAGAGCTACACATTGTCAGACGACAAGCTGGCAGAGGTGCGTTTGGAACTTGCCGACATTTTTATTTATCTGCTGCGCATGTCAGAAAAGTTAGGGGTTGATTTGGTTCAGGCCGCCCAGCAAAAGATATCGCTGAATGAACAGAAATATCCTGCCGAGCAGGTCAAAAGTTCATCAAAAAAATACAATGAATACAAGGCTAAGAGTCGGGATAATTAACGGGAACACTTAAAATCAAGTGTCCCTTTTGGATTCCCTAATGACGTTTATTCTTTCGCATCACCCCACCACCATGGCCGGGCCGACCAAATTCCAGCCGACTTTGCAAACAATATCCTGCTGTTATAATTCATGAAACGAGGGTGTTATGCAAATCCGCGCAAAGCTGCTGGTCCTTCTCCTGGTCATCGCTCTGATTCCGCTTGGCTTGAGTGCCATGCTGAACCAGTACCTCCTGCAGCGACTCGGCAACCGCTTGACGAGCGACATCCGTCTCCTGCTGGAGGATTCGGCCCAACAGATTCTCCTCAGCAAGGTTTCGGATTTCAGAAGGATTCTGGAGCGGGACCAGCAAACTCTACTGCTGGCCCTGACCTCCCAGGTCCGGGAAGTCGAACAATTACTCGCTGCTCCACCTCCCGAAAGTGTTCCGGTTTACCAGGCGTCCAGCTATGACCGGCTCGACCCGGAGCCGCCGGGCTTAGAGCCGTCCAAGTGGCATTTCCGCCTTGCGAAGACAGGCACCTTTGAGCCAATGCTGATCAGCTACCAGCAACAGGTCGTGCTGCTGACGGAAAAGCACACTAAGCAGCTCAACGCCGAC
>JARRLH010000361.1:0-4836 GCA_037387205.1 Desulfofustis sp. | reverse complement strand
GCCTCTTGAAGGAGGCGCAGAAGGTGGACGAGCACTTCGAGATTGCGATGGCGAACGAGGGGAAGGAGGGGTACAGCATCACGCAGCCCCACGAGGTGCCTCTCAACCACACTGATTTGGGCGCCTACGTCAAGCTGCCAGACAACGCCTCGTTCGAGAAACGCCGCCCTTGGGGAATGAGCGCCCAGGATGCCACAGAGGAGGACTTGGTTGACCCAGAGGTCAACTTCAGCCTGGTGATTTCGTGCGACGAGGAGCCAGAGGAGGTGCTGAGCAGTATCAGGCAGGAGTGGAGGAAGAATGGGGGGAACAGGCTGGGAGTGAAGGAATTGAAAACCCACGTCACCAAGGGCGCGATTGTGCTCTATCACCTGTATAATCAGGGGCACGAGGGGACGATCCTCGCGGAAACGAAACGGATGCTCGAGGAGGCGAGGGATTTGGAGGAGGAGGAGGCGATGGACGACTTTGAGTATGGAGAGAAGGACGTCCCTGAATTCACACTGCGCTTGATGGTGCCCAAAATTCCTGGACAGGACACTACGAGGCTGAACAAGCTGCCCTGGAGGGTGGCAGCGCAGCGAAAGGCCCTGCACATCGAGGCGGCAGCTGCCAATGTCAAGCACCTGCAGGCGTTGATGCGCATCGCGAAGGACAGGGGCCTGGTGAGGAAGTATTGGGGGAACCAGGCGAAGCCCAGCGACGTGATTGTGACTGACAAGAAGGACGAGAACAAGTCCAGGGCCTTCCAAATCCACGCTCTGAAGAGCTTCACGAAGCACCACGTCAACTTCCACGCCAGTATGACGACTGTTGGGCTGCCTGGGATTTGGGACTTGGACGAGGAGGTCGCCTTTTACAAGGCCTCTGATCCAACTGAGGTGGCAGGCCACGTGAGCATGAGGTCGATCCTCTACTCGATGCTCAAGATGGGAGATGGACACTCGCTGTTCGCCGAGGTGCACCAGATGCAGAAGATGGCAGATGTGGAGGCAGTGATTCCCAACGTGGCAGAAGCTGAGACGATGGCCTTGATGCTGGGAAAGAATGTCGTGGCGTACCTACAGAACTATCTTGTCGATGAGGGAATGGATGAGCTCGTCGTCAAGAAGCTGTTGAAGGCGTCGTGCGACCCCTCGCTCTTCCACAGCGCGTCCAAGTGCACGTGGGATAAAGAGAAGAAGGTGCTGACGACGCCAGAAGACGAGGAGGAAGCGAAGAAGAAGGCCATCGAGGACGCGGCCTGGTACAGGGACGAATTTGGACAATACATGGACAGCCCAAAGAAGAAACACGGCACAGCAACTTACACTGATCCTGAGAACATCTACGATCTCGACGGCACCCACTCCGTCAAGACAATGACTGAACGCCCAGGCAGTGCGTATGGCGGCTCCCCTGGAGCGCCTACTTTCAAGGTTGGAGGAAACGAGAAGCAGCAGGGAGGAGAGGGGTCGAAGGAGGGCGACGCGATTGAAGTCAACAGCGATAGCGACGACGACATGAGCGCTCTCCTCCTCTGGTTCTTCTTCCTCAGGCTCTAGTGCTGAGTCGTCCGCTGGTGGTCAGGATGAGGCCGCTCGCGGATAGTTGCCACCAGCTACTCCCCTGGGTCCACGAGGGGAGCAAAGCGAAACGCGTCAAGTGGTAGGGGTATTAACAGGCCCAGCAGCTCTGGGCGCAAGAGCAATGGGCAACGGGGGCAACCCTCCTCAAAGGGGAGGAGGGATAGGCATCGTGCAGCGAAATTCAGACAGCGAAATGAAACAATGCGTACAATTGAACTAATCGATGCCCAGGGGAATAGGGAATTTATACGCCAGGCGGGGCGTTTGGGGATCACGAGGCACACGCGTGTGCTATCAGCGTTGGAGAAGAGGGCTCTGCGATATCGCAGGAAGGGCCACAAACAAGTCGATTTGGACGAAGCCCTCTACAACGAGGCCATTGATGAGACTGGCACAGTCTCGACTGTTGGTCTTACAGACTCTGACAGCGAAGGGGAAGGGGAACATATTACAGCAGCAACAGCAACATATTTGGAAAGGGAGGAGATTGAGGGGGTCTGCGACGACTTGCTCACTGTGCATGGAGTTGCGCCGGGCCCCAAGGCGGAGGGAGTGACGAGATTGATCTACGAAAACGTCGATGGCTTGAACACACGAATCAGCGACAATGAAAAGCTTGACAAGGCGAAGGAGCTCATCGACGAATTGGAAGCAGACGTGGTGGCGTATAACGAGCATAGGATAAATTGCGCCCACAAGGACAATGTGAATGGGATGGGACAGATGTTTAATGGGGGGGAGGCAGAGATCAGGACAGTGACTGGGTGGAACGTGCATGAAAATGTGGGGCGCCAGCAGCAGGGCGGTACGAGTTTGCTTCTATTTGGCCCTTTGATCGACCAATACGACTTTGAAGCGTCTGGCAAAGACGATACTGGCTTGGGTCGATGGGTGGTGATGGTGTTTCGAGGCTCAGAGGGGATCACTACGCGTGTCGTCTGTGGGTACAATCCTTGCGTCAGCGCCAGAAAAGCGACTCGATCGACGTATCAACAGCATCGTCGCTATCTCATCACGAAGGAGTCGGATCGCGCGTGTCCACGACGTCGCTTTCGCGAGGATTTGGTCAAGCAGCTGGAACAATGGCGAGCAGAGGGCGATCGATTAATTGTGTGCATGGACGCCAACGAACACATTTACAAAAAGAGCATTGGCAAGACGTTGACTGACCCAGAGGGGCTGAAAATGCAGGAGGTGGTGGGCGCATTCACTGGCCAGCAACTGGGAGCGACCTTCTTTCGAGGCACGAAGCCCATCGATGGGATTTGGGCGACTCCTGACGTCGTGGTGACAGGCGCTTGCGTGATGCCTGCAGGCTATGGTGTGGGCGACCATCGACTGTTTGTGGTCGACTTTCTCACATCCTCCTTTGTGGGCTTGACGCCACCACGAATCGTGCGAGCAGGGGCGCGTCGGCTCAACACCAACATCGAGCACGCGGAGGCCAACTACAACGACGAGCTGCAGGAGCAGGTCCTGCGTCACAACATCATCCAGCGCTTTGGGGCAGCCCACGAATCGAGCGCGTGCAAGCAGATTGTGAAGGAGAAGTGCGATAAGATCGACGGCGAGGTGCGCCAATACATGCGTGGGGCGGAGAAGCGTTGCAGGCGCATCAAGTCTGGGCGTATTCCTTTCTCTCCTGAGTCAGCGACGTGGATTCGACGTGCGCAAGTGTACCGCTCGATTCTGCGCTATCACGCTGGCAAAATTCGCAACAGGGGCAATCTCAAACGCTCTGCGCGACGCTGTGGCATTGAGAATCCACTGGGGCTCTCGCTGGCTGAGGTCAGAGCGCGCCTCAAAGCCTGCAAAGAAAAATGCAATTACTTTCGCAAGCATGGACATCGCTACCGTCGCAGGCACCTCAGAAACAGGCTCGATGTGGCGCGATCGAAGCGCGACGAGGAGGCAGAGAAGCGCATTCTGGCCATCTTGGAACGAGAGAAGCAGCGCTCGTATTGGCGTCGACTCAACTTTGCGACCAAAAAGCCCAAAGGGCGCAGCGCTCGAATTGTGAGCGAGGAAACGGACGATGGTGACGTGATCGAGCACGAAGGCCAAGCCAACGTGGAGCAGGCGATCTGGAATGGGATTCACCACCAGCGCTTCCACATCGCTGAGCAAGCGCCCATCTGCAAAGGCGCGATGCGAGAGGCGTTTGGATACCTCGCCACGACGATTGCAGCGCGCCAAGTACTCGCTGGCACCTATCGCTATCCTCCTCACTTTGATCAAGCGACGAGGGAACTCTGTGAGGCGTGCGCTCGCATTCGCTTGGGCATCCCACCGCGCTCGGTGGACACTTCGATTAGGCGTCAGGAATGGGCTGGACGCTGGGCACGCGCTCGTGAAAAGACATCGTCGTCGGAATCTGGCCTCCACTTTGGACATTACAAAGCTGCAGCGAAGTCGCCTCTAGTCTCACACCTGCATGCGCTAAATACGACACTCGCTCTCAAGCGAGGATTTGCTCTCTCGCGTTGGTCTCGAGGTTTGTCAGTGATGCTCGAGAAAATGTATGGGTGCACGCTCATCAGCAAGCTGCGAGCCATCCTGTTGATGGAGGCTGACTTTAACTTCTCGAACAAGGTGGTGTATGGAGTGCGCATGATGGACAACGTTCGAAAGTATGGCCACATGCCAGAGGAGATCTACAGCGAAAAGGGCAAGACGGCAGATGATGGCTCGCTTGCGAAAGTGCTCTTTTACGACATTGCTCGCCAATCTCGCACCTCTGCAGGCCTGAGCTCAGTGGATGCAGCCAACTGCTACGACAGCATTGCTCATGCAATAGCGTCATTGGTGTTTCAGGCGTTTGGAGTGCCAGAGGAGGCAGTGGAGTCGATGCTGACAGCCATTCAGGAGATGAAATACTTTCTGCGAACTGCGTATGGCGACTCGAAGGGCTTTGCTGGGAGCACGATCGAAGTGAAGTTCCAAGGGCTGTGTCAGGGCAATGGCGCCGCCCCTGCAGGGTGGGCTGTCATCAGCATCACCATTCTCGACGCTCACAAACGAAAGGGGCATGGTGGCCATTTTGTGTGCCCCATCTCTGACCTCACTGGCCATCTGGCAGCCATTCTTTTTGTTGACGATACAGATATCCTGCACATTGATCTGCGAGCAAACGAGTCTGTGCTCGAGGCGCACGCAGCTTTGCAGGAGAGCATCCACAGTTGGGGCCAGCTATTGATGGCATCAGGAGGGGCGTTCAAGCCAGTCAAGTGCTTCTATCACTTGATTTCGTTCGAGTGGAGGAGTGATG
>JARRLH010000360.1:0-3324 GCA_037387205.1 Desulfofustis sp. | reverse complement strand
GATCCTGCCGTCTGGTCGCCTTTACCGCCCTTACCCCCTTGTCCTCCACCCATCATTTTCCCGCTGCCCTGTTGTGCGGCAGGACCTGCAGCCATCGCCTCATCAACCATCAGCGTGCTGCTGGTGAAAGGTGTCATAAACAACAACAAGAGAACAATTCCGACGGCTATCCCCAACGATTTAAAGAGTTTGCTTGTCGCGCCTGAAAATTGTGACTTCACCATGTATCTCATAGCTGCCTCCTTTTCCGCCCAGATAACAGGGCTTTCTTCTGCGCAATCCTGCTTATGCTCCGGCCAAAATATGCATTAATATTTTCTCACTTTGATATTAGGGTGCAATGACCCAAGCGGGTATATTTTAGGGCCCAAAGGTATTGATACTTTCGTTCCCTGGAAGGCGCTTATGGGAAGAGAAGAGAATTTTGCTGAGAGGTTCTCAGAACCTGAAGAGGATGCCCAGTCTGACCAGGTCCTGGCTGTGTTCGAAATTCAACTGGTCGCTATTGGTGTGTGCCGTAACCAGGTCGTAATCATCATAGTCCGTGTGGGTATATTCAAGGCGAGCAGAAACCCTGCTGGTAATCGGGGTTTCGAAACCGATGCCGAAACGGACTCCGTCGAGAGAATCGTCGCGGTAAATATCGTTGGCCCGATTGCCTCCCTTGGCATATCGGGTGATGACCTTTGAACTGATGATGCCGGCCCTCAAATAGCCCAGCGTACCCTTGCGAAACTGATAGCCGAGCCTGGCGCTGGCGCCATACGCCTCCTTGATCTCAACGGAAAAATTCCTGCCGCCACCCGATGTTTTGCGCTCACGGAACCATTCCATGCCATTGACTTCTGCTTCTAGCTCGGCCCCAACGTAGATGCGGTTAAACATTGTCCCGTAGCCGACAAACAGGCCTGAATTGACTCCCTGATCGGCAAAGTCGCTTGTATATGGCAAGGGGCCTGCTTCACTCCCTCCACCGTCACGATGCGATCCCTCAACTTCCGTAGCAAGCGTTCCGAAACCGAGCTGTACTCCAGCGTAGGGTCCAGTCAAATCTTCGCTGATCGGGGCTGATGCAGGCTCTTCCGCGGCATCGAAGCGCCATCCCAGGCCAAAGCTGAAGAAGTGAGCTTCCGGTTCAAATTTCTCGTCAAAGACCGCAGAGTCGACGGCATACGACTCATAGTCGGTATAGGTTGTCTCCATGCGCCAGAACCACTGCTGCGAAAGCGGGATGTCCAGACCCACGCCGATCCGCAAGCCGGTCAATGTCTCGGTCTCTGAGTAGTTTTCCTCGGTGGCCTCGTTTATCACGTAAGAGGTATCAAAGCGGGTATTTATAAAACCGACGCGGGTATAAAGGATCGAGCCGTCTAACATCGTGTAGCCGATTCGCGCACTGGCGCCCAGACCTTCGTTCTGTTTGACGGAAAACGTTCTGCTCTCGTTCTTGTTTTTTTCGTGCGACCATTCCAGGGAGCTGTCCTCTGCTTCCAGCTCCAGACCGAATACCCAGCGATCATGAGTGATGCTGTAACCGCTGAAGATGCCGCCGGCACTTCCGTCGGCGCCGAAGTCCGCCTTGCTCGAGCCACCATGCTGGCGTTCCTCACTGGCTTTTGTCGCCATGGCACCGTAGGAGAACAAGCCACCCAGGTAAAATCCTCGTGGCGGTTCAGCGCCCTCGTACAAACCCGTCAGAGCCTTGGTAAAGCCCTCCAGGGGGTCATCCTTGACCGGGTAGAGTCGACTGCCGAGGCTGACCATGAACTGGTGGCGGTAATAATCGTTGCTGTCGGGACTGTCGCCGTCGACGTTCGAATTGCGATGGCTGAAACTGTAGTCGGCGCCGAGAAAAAGATTTTTGCTCAGATCGTACTGCAGGCCGAACCCCGCCTCGATATTCTTGTCTTCCCGTGAGATCTCCTGGTAATCATCCTCGGAGAACTGCAGGTGACTGTGAAAGCTCGTGTTGCGGGTCAGGTTGTAGCCTACATCGAGAGCGTAGCGGGTCTCGAGGTAGCCTGAACTGCCGATTATGGTGGTTTCCTCGATGGAGCGCTCGATAACACCACTGATTTTGGCTACCGGTCTCGGCAGCCAGGTGACTTGGGCGCCGAAATCCGGTTTACTGACGGTTGAAAAGCGGTCGTCTGCATATTCCTGGTGCAATGCCCCTGCGTAGAGTTCCGCTGAAAGGGCAGGCTTGATGATATATTTAAGGCCGGCCGCCAGTTCGTAACCGTCCGAATCGCGACGGTAGCCGTTGTCATCCCTTTTGCTGTCGTATTGTCGATCGTCGTAAATATACTGCGCAAAAATCTGAACATCTTTCGACCAGTCGTAGCCGATCCGGGCCCCGGCGCCCAACAGTTCACGGTCACGGTCATCGTTGTTGATAGTCAGCCCTGCGGTGGTGTCAACATCGTCAAAGTCCAGTGCTTCGTACGTGCCGCCAAAGCGAAACGAAAGTTTGTTGATTTTAATCTCACTGCCAAGATGAGCGGCCTGGGAATAGAAGATCGTCGGTTCAATGCCGTTTTGATCCTCGGGAGAACCGCGCTCCTCGTGCTCACGACTGTAGCTGATGCCGCCAAACAGGTTAAGGGCTTCTGTAACGTCATAACGACCATTTGCCGATCCCCAGTAGTCCTCGAAATCCTCGTCTGTGTATTTGTCGTACCTGGCAATGTCTGCCCCAAGGTTGAGACCGAAGCTGTGTTTTGACCAATTTGATTTGAGCTCGAGGGACGGGAACAGGTGGAGGATGCGATCGCCTACTGTATCATTGCGAGTTGCGTAAATATTGTCATCGTACATTCCGGAGACTATCAACTTCGGCAACAGGCGCAGCGAGCCTATTTCGATTCCGGAAAAAGATCTGGTCTCTGTGGCGGCGGTTTGCTCTTCAGGTTCCGCCTGCTCGGTAAGCGCCTCCTGAGACCATGCCGGCAAGACCGTTACAGACAGGAGAAAATACAGCACTGAGACGTGAGATAAAAACGATCTGATCATGGGCTCCTCCTGCAAGCGAAGCAATCGGATGTTTTTTTATCTATGTAAGTCCTGTAATTCCATCGAACTGCAGAGTCTTAGGCAAAGATGTAAAGACGACGGCCATTCAAGACGCTGGCGGTTCACTGTCCCAGGCTAAGCATGCCAGCTGTGCTCGGTTCCTGACATTTAGCATCTTGAAAATCCTGCTGACATGGGCCTTGATCGTCACCTCGCTGAGACACAGCTGCTCGGCGATTTCGCGATTTTTGTATCCCCGGGAGATGAACTCGACAATCCTCAGGTCTTGATTACTCAGGCCTTTGATGCCCC
>JARRLH010000359.1:0-3346 GCA_037387205.1 Desulfofustis sp. | reverse complement strand
CTTGGCCTATAAATCGAACTTTTCTTTTTGTTGGGATACATTGTGACTGGCTAGACGTTATACAATGTCAGATTTAATCTGATCCAGACTCCGGGAATCATCAGTTATGAAACCATCGACATCATGCTTACCCGGCAGGATGACACCCTGGTCGAGGTGCAGAAATATTTTGGAGTCAATTAGAAAGGAAAGAGAATGAAGAAAATTATAATTATCGGTGTGGGCGCCCAGGGCAGTACTATTGCCAGACGAATGGATGAACACCCGGGGGTATCTGAAATTATTTGTGCGGATTTTAATATTCAGGCTGCGGAAAAATTAAGCGGTGAACTAAAAAAGGCAAACGCCCTAATGCTTGACGCCAAGGATGTAAATAATGTCATCAAGGCCGCAGACGGCTGTGACTTAATCGTAAATGGGTTGCCGCTGCAATACGACCTGCTCATCATGGAGGCTGCCTTAGCGGTAAATGCTTCATATCTGGATATGGCCGGCCCAATGGAAGATATTGGTTTTGTTGAAAGCTACAAGCTGATTTTTTCAGAATGGCATGAGAAATTCAAGGAAAAGAAGCTTACGGCACTGGTCGGCTGTGGATCTTCGCCCGGTTTGGCCAATCTCATCGCGCGAGAATCCGTGGATAAGATGGATTCCTGTGATCATATTGGTATTTATATCTACGAGGGAGTATGGGCAAAGCGCTATACGCCATTCTGGTGGTCACCGGAAGTGGCCCTCGGGGATATGGCGTATAGCACGTATCGATTTGAAGCCGGTAAGATCATAGAAGACAATCCCTTCAGTCGCCCGGTGATGATGAAATTCAGGGGAATCGATAAGGAGATTCGCATGGTCGATCATGAACATGATGAGCCGGTCACTATGGGATTGCTTGCCGCCAAGGTGCTTAAGGGTGTTAAAAATGTGGAGTTTAAATATGGCGGCCCCCATGTAGAACTTGCCGAATCACTTTATCATTTAGGGTTACTGTCAAAGGAACCAGTAAACGTCAATGGTATCGACATTGCCCCGATGGATCTGGTTCTCAAACTGTGTCCGCCAGCCCCGAAGTTTCCCGATGAAATCAAGGTCATTCTCGATGAAGGGTTAGTTATGGAAGAAGGTGCTTTTCTGGTGCGCGTCGATGGTTATAAAGACGATAAACCCATGCGAATTGACTGCGATGTCAATGCACCGGGATTGGTGGAAGCTTTTGAAACAAGCGGTCTAAGTCACGAAGCCTATTTAACAGGTCAGTGTGCATCGGTTTTTGTGAGAATGATGGTGGAAGATGCCTTTTCGGCAAAAGGATTGTTTGTCCCAGAACAACTCCAGGCCGATGCTCGCCGTTATTGTTTCCAGAAACTTGCCGAATTGAGTATCACCATCGAGGAGAGGATCGAATTCAGCAATGCCCGATAAGATGATTTTTGTGAATAATGATTCTAAATTATCCAAACATTGCAGCAGGATATTATACTCAACCAAATTTCGGAATGTCTATGGTTTCAACCAACAGAGGACAGAAAAACCGCTTGATCTTCTATTTTTTCAATCTGTCTTCTGTCGTCCGACTTCTGTTTTCTGAAAACTGACACCTGACACCCGACACCTGAAACCTAAAATGGGACCTAACTCAGATATAACCGGGAAACGCTCTACGAACAACCGCACTGTAGACCCAATCTATCAGCGTTACAAAATCATAGACCGGCAGTCTGACTGCTTCCTGGACCGCCCGGGCGTGGGTGGGAAAAAGCGTGCATTCTAAAAGCATGGCTCCCACCTCCGGGTGTTCTGCCACCAAATCGCGTGCCAGCCGCATCAGCCCCTTTTCGAGCTGATAAACATTGTAATGTCCCTCACCGGCCAGAATTTTCTGCATCTCCGGCAAAACCTCTGCACCGCTGATAATCACCTGGGATGGATCCTCGATCCCGCAATTTTTAAGCACCGGTGCGCCGCCGAGAACCTCGCCATTGGCGGTGAGCACCCCGACTTTTTGATCCGGCTTTAAAGAACGGAGGATAAGGGGAACCTGCATCAGGCTTGAGAAAAAGCAGGGCGCATCAAGCTCCCTGACCACCTCCGGCAGGTAGTTGGCGAAAAAGCCGCAGGCGCCGATGATGGCCCGGCAGCCCTGCCGCTGCAGGTACTTTCCGGCTTCAATCAGCTGAGATAAAACCGCCGGATCTAATTCGGGCGAAACAACGCTTTCCACCGAGGCTGCTTCGATAGCGGTATAGAGCACCGGGTAATTAAAAGAGGTTGCATTTTCAACGCTGCCGGGGGGCATTGCATAGCCGGCTTGACCAAAAAGGATGATTCCAATAGCCACACCACCAACGACCTGACCTTCTAAACTGTGGACCTCTTCGTCTCGCAGGCGCTGCGTGTAAGTGTACATAATGTCCTCCTGTCTAAGGTTTCGGGTGTTCCGCCGGAGGCGGATTCAGGTGTCAGGAAAAATAAGGACTGAGTGCTGAGGACTGGGGACTGAGCAAAAAAGCCTGCTTGACGGCTGACTATTTCAACATGACGTGTCGGTTTCCGTCATGAATCGTCCTCATAGGACCATGAGTTGCCTGTCCTGCGTAGCTTTAGCGAAGAAGGGTCGTTTTCCGCACTGAGCTGGCACGGCCATTTTCGCACCTTTCTATTTCGATATACCTCAGACCTCAGCACTCAGTCCTATCTTTTCAAACCTGACACCCGACCCCTGACACCTTAAAAAAATAACGGTGCTTTGTAAATTAATTATGGAACCCTACCCTATGCCAGCTTCAGCCGCGCCAGGGTCTCCGCCCGGGGAACACCTGCCGCATCCCAGCCGCGATGTTCATAGTACTCGGCAAGCATGGTTGCCAGATCAACCACCTGTCCCTTTGCCGGCCCCTCGGGCATAGGCTCTGTGAGCATCCGCGGCGGCAGGCTGTCGTCGTCCCTGGTAAATCCCGCGGCGATCAAAAAGAGGCGTTCCAGGTTGTAGATCCGCTCGCCGGCCTCAAGCAGCCCGGCTGGATCATAATCCATTCCGCTGGCAGCGCTCATGGCCTCGGCCATACGGTCAAGCTCCAGGCTCTCACCATGTTTCATCAAATGACGCATGGCCACAAAGGCGCACACCCCGGCCGAGTCGACCACCGCATAGATATCCTGCATCTGCTTGCAATAGCGGGCCTTGTCCTGCTCGGTAAGGGGATCCAGGCGAAAATCGAAATAGCCAAACTCCAGGTAGATCATATCGCCTTTCATATGGGAGGCGCCAATGTTAGAGGTCGCGTAAAGAATGCCCATCCCTTTGGCACCCCGCGGATCGTAGCCGGGAAGTTCCAGCTTTTTTGCC
>JARRLH010000358.1:0-4332 GCA_037387205.1 Desulfofustis sp. | reverse complement strand
AGACTCTTCTTGATTCGCTGATTTTCTGCAGCAAACCAATTTTCTTACAAACGTATTCAGCTGTTTTATTGCCAGATTGTGAGGCTTCATGATATTGTGGAGTGGAAAATTCTTGATGGTTATAGCCGGATAGCTGTCAGCATATCATGCGAGAAATGGTCGGAGCCAATGACACAACTCTATGAGAAGCAGCAAAGCACTGTGAAGGTTCTTAAAATCATCGTCTTTTGTGTGGGGGTGCACAGTGTGGCTCTCGGCACAGTCATCTATTTTTTCACAAGCAGTTTTTATCAGTTTTTCCTGGGCGAACCTATTGCCAATCCTTTTTTTGTCAGACAGTCAGGGATTTTTCTATTTCTGATCGGTCTATTTTATCTGTTTCCCCTGACAAATATTAACCGTTATCATCAGTTTATTATTCTCTCCATTGTATCCAAAGTTTTTGCCGTGGCTTTTTTGCTGTCAAACGCTCATCTGACTCCTTTTCCCCCTATGATCTATCTTACCGCAGTCATTGATGGCTTAATGGCAATAGCTCTTGCCACCCCCTACTTTTTCTACCTTAGAAGAGATGTGTTAGGCCAGAGACAGCAAATGGCTACAGCAGCTGGAGCCCCCCATGAGTGAAGGCAAACGCATCGGCGACTATATTCTGGAAGAGGGGCTCTGTACAAATGAGGTAATGACCAAGGCCCTTGCCACACAAACGGCTTTGAAAGAAGAAAGTATACACAAATCTCTTGGTTCAATCCTTATTGAAGACTTCAATATCGCGAAAGAAGATTTGCAGCTCTGTTTTAACAAAATGCATCTCGACATATTGAAGGCCAGCACCACATTCCGCAACTTTCAGGAAGAGCTGCTCATTCAAATTGTCTCACAAGTATCGCAACAGGTTGTCTGGAAGAATTCCCTCATTTTCGAAAGAGGCAGCGAAAGCGGTTCGTTCTTCGTCAATATATCCGGCGAGGTCAAGATCTTTGTGTCATCATATCCGGCGAGGTCAAGATATTTGTCAAGACCGAGGAGGGCGAGGAACATATACTGTCTATGCTGAAGCCAGGAGACAGTTTCGGAGAGATAGCTCTGCTTTCAGAGGGGCTGCATTCGACATCCGCCATGGCGACCTGTGACACCAGCCTGCTGATGCTCTCCAAAAGCGATTTTGACAGCTTGTGCCAGGATTTTCCCGAAATCTCAAGAGAGTACCTTAAGATCCTTGCTGCGAGAGTTGCCAGGGGCAATCAGGATTTAGTCAACGCCGCCGTTCATGAGCGGGCCTACCAGCAATACGTCAGTCAGGAAGATGACCTTTCCATAGCGGACGTTATTGGTGAGACCCGGACTATCGCCAACCTGCGGAAGAAAATCGCCGATGTGGCCGGTAAAGAGAGCCCGGCCCTGATCATTGGCGAAAAGGGCACTGAGAAACTGGCAGTTGCGGCAGAAATTCACAAAAGCAGTCGGCGCTCCTCCAAGTCGTTTATGTTCATGGATGCCGAGGATGTTTCTCTGAACGGCTCGGACTCGGTGGCCACGGATCCTTTCCTGCTTGAAACATCGCAGAGCTCCGCTTTGTTCGGCCATCTGCGGGGTGCTTTCCCCCATGCAGAAACAAACCGTCTCGGCTTGTTGCAGATATGCAGGGACGGCACGGTTGTAATCGAAAACGTCGATCATCTGTCCCTGAAACTCCAGGAGGATCTGCTCAACTTTATCAACAGCGGTTTATTTCAACAACTCGGGGGGCTCGAGCAGATCTCGTCTTCAGCACGGATTATCGGCACCGCCACGAGCGGCCTCAGGGATCTGGTCAAACAAGAACTTTTCAATCAGGAACTCTGCGACCTGCTTGAAGGCAACGTTCTTTCTGTACCGCCGTTAAAGAAGAGGAAAAAAGATCTCAGGCTCCTTGTCGATTTCATCATTATTCAGGAATGTTTTAAGAGTCCGGATAGGAAATTGATAAAGGGCATATCCGATGAAGCCTACCAGCGCATCATGCGCTACGACTGGCCGGGGAATATGGAGGAGTTGGAGGTGGTAATCCGTCGTGCCATAATTCTGGCCCAGGGCGACTACCTTATGCCGGAAGATATTTTTGTCGGCATGGCCCCTCCGGAAGGCAAGCATGTCTTTAACCTGCTCAAGCTTGACAATGTCCGAGATCTTTTTTTACACAACTTTTATCCCGTTGGGCTTCAACTTGTCACGGGAGCCATCTTCGCTCTTATCTTTTTCTTTGCCTTCACCGGCAGCAACTCATCTGGATCAAATATCATCGTTGTCATGGTCTGGGCCTTGTGGTGGCCTGTACTGGTCATCAGCTGGCTGTTAGGGGCAAGGATATGGTGTGCGGTCTGCCCCATGGGTGCCGCAAATGACCTGCTCAACAGGTTCTGCAGCCTGAAGAGGCAGGTACCAAAATCTGTGAGAAAATACGGAGCCTACATAAGTGCGGCGGGGCTTGGGTTGATAATCTATGTGGAGGCATCAACCAACATGGTGCATTCGCCGAGGGCGACCGGTTTTCTGCTGCTTTCCATCCTGCTCTGCGCGGTCCTTTCCGGATTATTGTTCGAGCGGCGTCTGTGGTGCCGCTACCTGTGCCCACTCGGCCGCCTGGCGGCTGTCTTTTCGAGTTGTTCAATTATTGAATGGCGTGCAAATTCAAGCATTTGCAACTCCACTTGTCAGACGAATGCCTGCTTCAAAGGAAATGAGCTGGTTCCAGGTTGTCCCATCTATCAGGGGCCTTTTTCTCTACGCTCAAATCATAACTGCATTCTTTGCGGCAATTGTGTCAAATTATGTGAAAATGCATCGCCGACTTTGAATCTTCGGATCCCCGGTCACGAGCTCTGGGCCGCCCTGAGTGTGGAGAGGGTGAGCATCATTTTTATGCCTGTTATCATGGGCACCCAGGTTTTGCGAGGTCTCGAGTATACATACCTGACTCGAACGCTTGAGAATGCAACTCACTCATATTGGGCCGCCTATGGAATCATTCTTGTTGCGGCCACTGCATTATCCTATTACTTCATAAAAATTGGCGGTCAACTGGCCTTTGCAGAACTCAGAGACGACTCCATTGACAAAGGCGCCCTTTTTACCAATGCGCTCATTCCGCTTGCCTTTGCCTTTGAACTGGGGTACCAGATCAGGCCGTTTCTCGAGCGACTGGGCCACTTTTTCCCGATTTTGGGCCGCCAGTTTGGCATTGATCTGCAATTTCTCGATTTTGCCATAGCTGCAGGCTCTTCAAAACCCTGGCAAATACTTTCTGTTTTCTTTGGTTTGCTCACTTCTCTGATCTTTCTGAATATCCTAATAAAAAATCATGAGATACCACACGAAGAAAAGACGAAACCCTTGTATGTGCGGCGCTTCCTGGTTTACTTTTTAGCGGGATTATATATTGCGATGTTCATATTAGGATGATGGAGCAATCCCAGTATGCAGGGATCGATTTGAAGGCAATTACCACACAAAATTATTAGCTCTCGTTCTATACGAAACCTTATAATCTCATCACTTACCATTTGCTTTACCGCACAGAAAAAGTCCCCAGTCAGAATGCCCTTGGATATATTGGGCTGGTGGTTGTCATTATGCCCTTTCCCAGATTGAATAGATGGTAATTTGCTGGGGTCGTTGCAAATTAAGGCAAAGGTCATATTTCTATTATACAGTAGCTAGGTCCAACGGCTTGCCCGCGCGACATCTGTGGCTTTCAGTGTAAAGCTATCCCGGGGACACTATGGGCTATGAAATTGATCTCTCTGTAAAGTCGATAGGGGATGTCACCGTTTTGTATATTACTGGTGACGTAACTGCTGTTACTGGACAGTCTGTCGAAGAAGCCTGCAATCCTGATAATACTCACGATTCAAACCATATCCTTTTGAATTTCAGTCCAGACTGCTATTTTAATAGTGGTGGAATAGCTTTTCTCATTGGTATTGCCTTAAACTCGAGAAAATTTGGACAGACTGTCTCAATTACAGGAATATCCGACCATTTCAAGAAAATATTTAAAATGGTAGGTCTCATGAGATGTGTTGAAATTTACGATGGCCTGGAAGACGCCATCAAGGTTCATCAATAGAACTGCTCCCTGCCGGCATCCCGCCCACGATCTTAAGCGTATCTATCTGAATTTAATAACACAACATCAGCATAACTAAAAACAATTCTAAACTCGAAAATCGATCTTAGAAATAGCGAGTGGAAAAATCTCCAGAGCGTAGAATGATAGTTTCTCCTCAACTCTGGCAATCTAGTAAAATGAATTTCTTCTTGCTGTTTGGCTATTGCGTGAGCAACGTAGGC
>JARRLH010000357.1:0-3354 GCA_037387205.1 Desulfofustis sp. | reverse complement strand
GATACCACGACATTTCGTGGCTTAAAGATGGGCTTCGTCAACTATGAATAACGGCTGTGATCGGGATAAATGATAGGGCTTTAACGATGATATACAGAACCGGGAAATATACGCATCAAGGGTTGACCAAAGGTCGTCATACAAAATGATCTGAGAAGTTATGGCCTTTTCAGACCGAGTTTCTTGATTCGTGATCGCAGTGTGCTGGGGGGCAGCCCCAGAATGGAAGAAGCGCTGTCCCTGCCCTCGATCTTCCAGTTCTTCGCTTTCAAAACTTCGAGGATATATTCCCGTTCCATTTCCTCAAATGATTTAAGTTTGCCTGTCGCGACATCGGCAGTTCTGGGGAGATCAAAATGCAATTTATCACCTTTCAAGGCAATCAAAGCACTTTCAACGACATGCATTAATTCTCTTACGTTACCGGGCCAGGGGTATGATTGTAACGCCTGCATGGAAGACTTGGTGATTTTCAGGGATGCTGCCTTTTTCCCCATTTTCTTTGAGAAGAGTTGAACAAAATTATCGACCAGCAAGGGAATGTCCTCGGTTCGATCACGCAGAGGCGGTAGCGTAATCGGGAAAATCTTCAACCGATACCACAGATCCTCTCTGAAGCGTTTTTTACGCACCTCTGCTTCAAGATCGCGATTGGTGGCTGTGATGATGCGGGCATCGGAATGCAACATGCGGGGGCTTCCCAGCCTCTCAAACTCACCGCTTTCAAGAACGCGCAATAGTTTTGCCTGGAGTTCAAGGGGTAATTCACCGATTTCATCGAGAAAAAGTGTCGACTTATCGGCCAGTTCGAAACGTCCGATCTGGGTTGTCGTTGCTCCGGTAAAAGCCCCCTTTTCACGGCCGAACAGCTCGCTTTCAATCAATTCACCGGGCAGGGCTGCGCAGTTCACCTTCATCAGGGGCCGTTTTTTGCGGGAACTCAGTTGATGAATAGCCCGCGCGATGAGCTCTTTGCCCGTCCCGGTTTCCCCCAGAAGAATCACAGTGGAATCCTTGGGGGCAACCATTTCGACCCGGTGCAGCACATATTTCAGCGCTTCACTCTGGCCGACGATGTTTTCAAAATTGTGTTCAAGTTTGATCTCTTCCTGCAGGTACTCGCTTTCAGCCTGCAGCTGTATTTGTAGCTGCTCGATTTCGGTATAGGCTTGCTTCAATTCGATTTCAGCCTGCTTGCGGTCGGAAATATCCATCAGCATGCCGGAGATACGATCGTCGATTTGTTTCGCCGAAAAGAGGACATGGATGTGTCGTCCGGTGCGGGTAACGGCTTCCGCTTCAAAACTCGACACCCTGCCGTGCTTCTGAAGTTCGGCCAGCATTCGTTCACGATCCTTTATATCATTCCAGAGTTCAATAGACCCATGGGCAATCATTTGTTCCGGGCTGTCAAAGTCAAACATCTGGACCATGGCTTCGTTGGCAAAGGTAAATCGGCCATCGGTCGTTGATTCAAAAACCCCGACCATGGAATTGTCGACCAGGCTGCGGTACTTCGCTTCGCTTTTGACAAGTTTTTCTTCAGCCAGCTTGCGCTCAGAAATATCTCTTATGAAAGCAGTGATTTGGGATAACTTTCCGCCTTCCCTATAATATGTGGCCGTGAGTTCCGCTGGAATAACCCTCCCATCCTTGCGGAGCACCCTGACCTCTGTGGTTATCAGATCATCACCCTTGCGGATTGCATCCTGCTGTAAACGGCCAACTGCAGCGTAATATTCAGAATTTGCATAATACTTTTCGGTTGTTTGCCCAATATACTCTTCAGGTTCATAGCCTAAGACATCAAAGGAATCATTGGCCCAATTTATCGTTCGCTCCGGTAACTTGACCGAGAAGGTCGCATCGGGTACTGCAGAGATTAGGTGCTCCAGAAAATCGCGGCTCTGGCGCAAGGCCTGCTCAGCCTGTTTGCGCTCGGTGATATCCTGTATAATCGAGACAAAATATTTCGGGTTACCCTCTTTATCAAACACCAGAGAAACGGTCAGGCTGACCCAGACAATGGAACCATCCTTGCGAAAATATCTTTTATCCAATGAGGAGTTTTCTATTTCCCGAGCCAACACTTGCCGGACATATTCGAGATCAACATCCAGGTCATCGGAATGGGTGATATCCTGAAAGGTCAGAGCAAGCATCTCTTCCTCTGAGTATCCGACAATATCACAAAATTTCTGGTTCAATCGCAGAAATTTCCCATCGGGTGATACATGGGCGACACCGACCGCGGCCTGTTCGAAGGTGGCGCCGAAACGTTCCTCACCCTCCAAGGCCTCAGCGGTGCGCTTGGCGACCATCCCTTCTAGGTTCAGCTGCATGTTGTGGAGTTCCATGTGCGTTCGCACCCGGGCCAGGACTTCCTCCGCCTGAAACGGCTTGGAGATAAAATCCACCCCACCGGCTTCGAATCCCTTGACTTTGTCCTGCACGTCCTGCAAGGCGCTGATGAAGATGATCGGGATATAACGAGTGCGATCATCCTGCTTGAGACGCTTACAAACCTCATAGCCGTCCATCTCCGGCATCTTCACATCCAACAGGATCAAGGCCGGGGGTTGTGCCAAAGCTGAGTCGATTGCCAGTTGGGGATGGCCGGTAGGACGCACTGGGTACCCCTCCAGGTTCAGCAGTTCTTTCAGCATTTTCAGGTTGGCAGTTTCATCATCGACAATGAGAATATCGCCGGGGGGTGGTTTTGCATCTTGATTCTTGTGCATTTTTAGCTCTACCTAAATTGGGCGGATTTTGGTTCGAAGTTTTAAATGATGGAGCACTCCCATTAATCCATTACGCCAATACTCCAATTCTATTCTCCATCACCCCGGTTTCTCTATCAGCTCCCGGAGTCGCATCATATGAATATCATCCAGCAAAGTTAATAGGTCCTTCGCCTTATCCGGGACCAGTGGTTCGATGCGTTCGATGTCGGCAGAGATGGCCTCCACATCCAGCGACAGGCTCGCCTCCCGAAGTTTCTTGGAACAGTTTCGGGTGAAGATCAGCCAGCATGGCGCTGGTGACCTCTACCTCAGGCTCCCGAAAAGATGTTCATCATACTCGTCCCTCATGTATGGTTGCAAATAACAATGATATACAAAATGAATAGCATAAATGAACAAAATTTCAATAAACAATTAAGCTGAGAGGGGATCGATAGGAAAATCATAAAGTGCTAAACTTAACACTGAAGCCAATAAATCTTACTAAATCATATCTAAACTAATTTTGAGGCTATCGAATTGTGGACTTCGTGCCTGTATCGAATGTATGCAAATGACCAAAAAATTTAGGATTAGCGAAAGTAAGCCGTATATTTGTTGGCAACAGGGC
>JARRLH010000356.1:0-3364 GCA_037387205.1 Desulfofustis sp. | reverse complement strand
TTCCCTGTGGCGGCTTCTTTTTTCAGAAGTCCGCCCACTGGTTGTACAGGTAAGCCGGTACAAAGGTGAGCATCCGAAACCATGGGCGGACAGGGAAGCAAGCCCATGGTTTTTTCATTTAGAAGCCGTGGGTTAGCCGAAACCCGCGGCTTTTTTACTGAACCCAGGAACAGACCATGACTCGAAAGTCAGGCTGCACGAGACCGAGACAATCGCATCATGTTTTCGTAGGCTTGTTGCTGTTAACTGTCGCAGTGACGATGTTTCTGGGTTCGGGAATTCCTGCCCACGCCCAGTCGCCCTTACATCTCATGGAATTTTCCCCGGAACAGGTGCTGGAATTCGCCCATCATCTTTTTTCCGAGCAAGAGTACTTCAGAGCCATTGGAGAGTACCAGCGCTTTCTTTTCCTCCACCCTGATCATCCCCAAGCACAGAACGCCGCCCTACGAATTGTCCAATGCTACTTTCGTGGCAAACGCTGGCCCCAAGCCCTGGAAGCAGTAAATGCTTTCCTAGGTGGCTACCCTCAGAGTTCTCTTCGATGGGAGGCTCGTTTTCTGAAAGCTCGAACTCTGGGTGAGTTGGGTCGGGGAGAAGAGGCCAGGAAGGAGTATGGGGCCATCATTGAAGATCAACCGGGAAGACCCTTAGTGGCAGAGGCCTGGTATCTTATCGGTCTCAGTTACGCCAAAGAAGGACGCTGGTTGGAGGCTGACCAAGCTCTGAGCCAGGTGGGAAGTGAGGATTTGTTTTATGCTCGAGCGAAAAAAGTGCAGCAGATCGTAGCAGAGGAGTCAGAGGCAAAACGGAAAGATCCTTCTCTGGCTGGTTTGTTGGCAGCGCTCCTACCCGGTGCAGGTCACCTGTATTGCGATCGACCCCGTGATGCAGCCATAGCATTCGTATTTACCGGTGCATTTGCTTGGGCTACGTATGAGGCTTTCAACCAGGACCATGAGGGAGTAGGAGTAGGGCTGGCTCTGGTCACCGCTGCTTTTTATGGTGGCAATATCTACAGCGCTGTAAATGTGGCTCATAAATACAATGATCGGGAAGAACAGCGACGGCAAGAGCGTCTTGCCCCCTACGGAAAGATTAGTTTCGATCAACCCCGAGCGCCTTCGGTGAGTTTGTCGTTAAAATTTTTCTTTTGAACCACCGTTTTGCTCTAAAGTCTATGGGATGGACGAACCGGTTAACTGAGATTCTGATTGAGAGGGAGGACCTATGATTTACAGCGAAGAGTATGAAACCATGCCCAGGGAGGCTCTAGAGGCTATTCAGCTGAGACGACTGCAAAAAACGGTCGCCAGAGTGTACAACACCGTTCCCTTTTACAAGAAGCGATTCGATGAGGTCGGCGTAAAGGTTGATGATGTGAGATCTCTTGACGATCTGCGCCGGCTGCCGTTTACCTACAAAGACAATCTGCGGGACAACTACCCCTTTGGGATGTTCACGGTGCCCATGGACGATGTAGTTCGAATCCACGCCTCCTCGGGCACCACCGGCAAGCCAACCGTGGTGGGCTACACAGCCCGGGACATCCAGACCTGGTCTGAACTCATGGCAAGAACCCTCATGGCAGGGGGCGCCACCAGGGGAGATATGATTCACAACGCCTACGGCTATGGCCTATTCACTGGTGGTCTCGGCTTTCATTACGGCGCCGAAAAGTTGGGCGCCTCGGTTATTCCCATTTCAGGGGGCAACACCAAAAGGCAGGTGATGATCATGACGGATTTTGGCCCCACAATCCTCACCTGCACACCCTCTTATGCTTTGTTAATTGCCGAGGTGGCAGAAGAAATGGGGGTGGATTTTCGCGAATTCAACTTCAAGGCTGGCATTTTCGGGGCCGAACCCTGGTCCGAGCAGATGCGGGAGGAGATTGAACGGAAGCTGAACATAAAGGCCATGGATATTTACGGCCTCAGTGAAATTATAGGTCCGGGGGTTTCGGTGGAATGCATCGAGGCCCAAAATGGGCTGCACATCTTCGAGGACCATTTTATTCCTGAAATTATCGATCCGGATACTGAAGAGGTCCTGCCCTATGGTACTCCAGGGGAGTTGGTCTTTACCACCATCACCAAGGAGGCGTTTCCAGTCATCCGGTACAGAACCCGCGATATCTCCGTTCTGTATCCTGAACCGTGCCGTTGCGGGCGGACCATCGTCCGTATGGGACGAGTCCAGGGTCGCAGTGACGATATGCTCATCATTCGCGGCGTTAATGTGTTCCCCTCCCAAATCGAAAGTGTGATCATGGAGATTGATGGCATTGAACCTCACTATCAATTAGAGGTTGCCCGTGAGGGCAGATTGGACACACTCACGGTGAAGGTGGAGGTGAATGAGAAGGTTTTTTCAGATGAGGTCAAGAACTTACAGAACATGGAACGTAACCTGGAAAAGAATATTAAGGAAATGCTGAGTGTCTCTGCCCAGGTTAAGCTGGTAGAGCCCAAGAGCATTCAACGGAGCGAAGGTAAGGCTGTAAGGGTAGTGGACAAGAGAAAGATTTAGATCGGTTTGACCGGTTGTCCAGTTAAGTCGGCTAACCACCTATGCAGTTGAGCCAGTCCAAACCGGCACAGCCGACATAGCCGCCTAAACCGGCTGGACCAAATGAGTATAAGCCCACGCACGGGGAGGGAAACCATGAAAGTTGAACAGATCTCCATATTTCTGGAGAACAAGGCTGGAAGGCTTGCGGAGGTCACCGGAATCTTGGGCAAAGCAGATATCAACATCCGGGCTTTGGCTTTAGCCGATACCTCTGATTTCGGTATCCTGCGGCTGATTGTCAACGACCATGAGAAAGCCAAACATGTTCTCAAAGAACACGGGTTCACCGTAGGGAGAACCGAGGTCGTGGCGGTGGAGGTGGAGGACCGGCCAGGGGGCCTAAACAACATTCTGCAGATTCTTTTTGATAATGGTATCAACGTTGAGTACATGTATGCCTTTGTCCAGCAAAGCGGCCAGAACGCAGTACTCATTTTCCGATTCGATGAAATTGATAATGCCGTGGATGTGCTGACGAAACACGGGGTGACGGTCATCGGGGGACAAAAACTCTACGCCATGTAAACCCTAATGTTGCAAACCCACACCGGTAAAAACCGCTGCGCTCGCGTGATAGAGCGCCATCTGTGACCGTGCTCGCCTCGGACAGGATATCACGTACGGTCAAGTACACCTCATCCTCTCCGAGCCTGTGCGCGGCCACATCTGGCACACTCTGACACGTTTTTCCACGGAGTAGGTTTGCAACATTAGGGTAAGCACGTCAGTTGAGGCGTTCCCAGGGGAGGCTGAACCACAAAGGCCGCAGAGACCACAAAGGCTGTGAAAG
>JARRLH010000355.1:0-3366 GCA_037387205.1 Desulfofustis sp. | reverse complement strand
TGCATTGAAAGGAATAAGCAGTGATTATTCAGCTCTGTTTTTCATATAAATTTTAATGATATACTAGAAGTCATCTCAAAATAAAGATATTGGTTCAATATCAAGGCGGAGCCGAGTTTTAACCCGCCCCGACTGTTGACGGGATCTTCGACACGCATACTCAAGTATGTCGAGGATTTAGAACGAGGCGCCAACGCAGAGGTTGGGCCAAAAGATTATTTTGAGATGGCTTGTAAATTATGCTTCATATCCCACAGGCAAGATGAGCAAAGGTTCATGGGATCTGTTGATTTTCATGACCCGGATCACATCATTGTCATGAAAAGCACCCACGATCCCGGCTCTCAGACCAAGGGCCTCCGCCTGGAGAAAGATATTCTGCCCAACATGACCTGCCTCGATCACAGCATACCTTTCTCCCCTGGTACCGTACTTGCTCGTAATCCGGCTATATTCTGAAGTGATCACCAGGTTTAGAGGGGCTCTGGCCATCCACATCTGTGAGAGCGCTGTCTTGGCCACATCCTTTCTGAAGTCCCCTTCTGTAATCAACAATGCAGCATGTTTATGAGGATCATAATGATAGATACCCGCCTTTAGTCCTTTCACGCCATTATCACCCACTACCGCATAGATATCCATAGGGTATAAAGCACCACCAGACGGGGCCGACCGCTTGTAGCCCCTATCCCCGGTGATACCCTGTGCAGCCCAGAAAATCTGTGAGAGCTGTTCCAGGGTTAAAGGTTTCGATAGATATGACCGAATGGTTCTACGATGTTTAATGGCCTGCTCTAGGGAGACGTCTCCTTTTAATCTGGGTTTAGGTAAGTTCATCTGGCGCTCCTTCCCCCGGGTTGTGCCATCTTCCTTTCCAGCCATGGCCTTTTTGATAGAGAAAAAAGGCATAAGAAAAATTGCCACGAGATAATTGGTAATCTTTTTTAGGATCTCTCTTCTTGTCAGGTAGCTCAGCATGGTCAGTCCCACCATTTACTTAGCTCAAATGTCAATGTTTCACCGACGTCCCTCAGATCACTCTTGAACGCTGAAAATCACTCATCAAGATTTTATCCCGTTTACAGACCCCGTGTCCCCTGCAAATTTCCACTAAGTGTTCTGTGAGAAGTCTTTTTGTAAAGCCAATGCGTTTTGCAGCTCATCAACGTCTATAGCGCCAATTTCTATCAGGATCTCTCCGAGTCGTCTCTTCATTCTGTTCAACGCCCAATCAAGGTCTTCGGGCGTTACATATCCCATTTTCTTGCAGATCTCGCCAATCTTAATCGATTCCTTCTTTTGGTGGTCCAAGGCAATGTGCAATTGTTCGGCTGTAATACGATCAGATCGAATCAACATTTCGCCAAGTCTGATCTTTTGTTCTGACAGCGCCTTATCCAATTCTTCTTCGGTGATGTATCCTTTGGAAACCAGGGTTTGGCCGAGTTTGGGTTTATGCTGTTGTCCATTTTTTTCAGTATGCTCAACCATTTTTTTATCAAGCTCCTATATTATTTTTCCAAATACTTGGAATCGCCTTTTCGCCAATGCTTTTCTGGATCTGCCAGCAGCGATTGCCAGTCTTCCGGTTTTGTGGTTGGGATATATATTTTGCTCGATGAGCATCGCCCTTTTTTAAAGCTCGAATAGCGAATATGAGCAATTTAATCACGATTCAAGGTTTGACCCCGTTGTCCTTCCTAAGCCCTCCGAAACGGGGTCAACCATTTCACCGGGTTTCTCAGCGTCATGAGATTCTCTTCTTTGACCTCCGGCGAAAACGTACATCCGCCGCCCAGCATCCATTTTTTACCCCTGGTGTCATGATAAGCCTTACGGGCTTCGTCAATGACCATTTCAGGGCTATCAGCCATCAGACTTTTAGAATGATCCACACCGCCGATCACGGCCTTGTCTGTTTTGCGCATGATCTCGCCCAGCGACGGGTTGGTCGGATCAACGGCATCCCAATTCAAGGCATGCACCGGATAATCCAGAAGATGATTCAACATGTTATTTCTTTTGCAAACATGGAGGATATTAAAGTCAGCACCTTTGGCCGCATTTAATATCTTCACATCGTAATTGCGACCGAACAGATCATATTGCTCTTTGGACAGCAAATCCTTGCGGGCACATTCGGTAGTGGCCAAAAAAATTCCGCCTGCACCCCTATCCAGGCAGGCCCGGGTGAAATCGACAAAGGTCGTTGTAATCACCTCCAGGCCTTGATGCAGGGCCTCCGGTGCTTCCCGGATGTGTTGAACCAGCCTGGACAAATCCCCTGTGAGATTCCAGGCAATGGACAGCGGTGTAAAGACGGTCATGACAAATAAAACCTCCGCATCGAGGCTCTTTGCTATCAGCTCTAAAGTCTTGAGATGCTCTCCCAGGACACCTTTATCCGGAGGCAGAACTTCCAGTCTCTTCCAGTCCTTTGCGTTCTTGATGCAGGGCTCGATCAATACGGGCTTGATAAAATCATCGCCGCTGTATTCGTATTGGTTTCCCCAGTCCTCGACGTGGTACTCGGCCCGCGGATTGACTTTCATAAAATCCCAATCATATTTGCCTTGAAATCCCAGCATGGCCTCGGCAAGGCCCTCCCGGGTTGTCTCTTCCTTATAAAAGTGCCTCCAAAAGCTGATGGGCGGACGGTCTACGTCTTCACCTTTCAGCGTCGCCATAATCCTTTCACGCTTATTCATACATGTGCACCTTCTGACATTTCCCGACCGCGTTTTTCCACATCCCGGTCAGTGACAAAAATGGGGTCAAAATGGTAAGTCATTTAGCATAAATTCCGTATCATTAATTTAACAGCAAATCTTTAACATATAAGAAGAAGTAACCAATTCTTTTTATTCACTATTCAAGGTTTGACATCATTTGCTCTCATCGATGAGGGTCAAGGGCAGACGTGACCCCATCTTCTTCTAATAAATAGCTACAAAGGGTTCCGTATTACTTGACACACGCCCTCTCATCATCCCTTTTGTATTGAAAGGCATCGTAATATTTCCGGCGGAATCAATGGCGATGATACCGCCAGTTCCTCCGTTTGCCACTATTTTGTCGAGTGCCTGCTTGGCAGCCTCAGCAATTGTGAGGTTTTTGTAGGAATAAAGTGCCGCTACGTCATGGGGGACCGCCCATCGAATAAAGTACTCTCCATGACCTGTGCAGGAAACAGCTACCTTGTCATTTGCATATGTTCCGGCACCTATGATAGGGCTATCACCGACGCGCCCGGGAATTTTTCTTCCAAACCCGCCTGTAGAGGTCCCTGCTGCTAAATTGCCACATTTGTCCAGCGCCACGGACCCAACCGTTCCATGGGGACTGGTTGTATCACCATTCGCGAAA
>JARRLH010000354.1:0-5752 GCA_037387205.1 Desulfofustis sp. | reverse complement strand
GCTGCTGGTGGGCCCCATTGTTGAAAGCGGAGGCCTCAGACGGGCGGTGGTGCTCGATGTGGAAAAGAAAGAACAGGTGATGCTGAGCGAAGGCGATATGATCAATGGAGCGAGTGTCCGTAAAATTACCATGGGCAAAGTGGTCATCAGCCGTCAGGGGCGGAATGAGCTGCTCGATATCGCCGAATCGGCAAAGCTGCGCGCGGCCATCACTGGGCAGGCTGTAAGCGCCTCTCCGGCCAACCTCGGTATAGTCCCGGATGCGCCAGACAGGAGCCGGCAGGAGGCAGGGCAACGAGAAGAGGCCCCGGTGCGCGTCGACCTGAACAGGCTCGGAGAAAATAACAAAAGTATCATCATAAAAGGACGTATTTCAGAAAACATATAATGAATATCTCTATTTTAGTTGAGATCGATTGCGGGAAACTCTTAGGCTGAAAATGGTCGCCAGATTCTTCACTTACACGGTGGTGATCTGGGTGCTCTTTATTGGCGGGCACCTGACCCTGGAGCTGCCGGATTCTGCTGCTGCCCAGACCGGCCCGCCGGCTGCCCAGCGATTCGTGACCATCGATTTCAACAATGTCGACATCACTATCTTCATTAAATATATCAGTGAACTGAGCGGCGTTAACTTCGTCGTCGATCCCTCTGTGCAGGGCCAGGTGACCATCATTTCCCCCACCAAGATCAGTGCGGAAGATGCCTACCGGGTGTTTGAGTCGGTGCTCGAAATCCATGGCTTCACGACGGTGCCGGGCGACACGGTGACCAAGATCGTTCCCCTGGCCACGGCTCGGTCCCAGAGCGTCGATATTCTCGATGTCAAGCAGAGCGCTGCACCCGGTGACAGGATCGTTACCCAGCTGGTGCCGCTGCAGTATACCTCGCCGCTGGAAATCACCCAGGTGCTCAAGCCGCTGATCAGTAAAACCTCGGTGATCGTCGCCCACACCCAGTCGGGCATGCTGATCATCACCGACACCATGTCCAACATCAAGCGGCTGCTGGCCATCATCGAGACCCTTGACGTACCCTACGGCCGCGAACAGGTTGCAGTCATCCCCCTGGAGCACGGCAATGTCGAGAAGGTCGGCGCCATCCTGCAGACCATCTTTCAAAAAAGCGGAGCCGGGGACACAAACGGAGCAGCTCTTCCTAGGGGTCTCAAGGTACTGCCTTACGAGCGCATCAACGCCCTGGTAGTGCTGGGTGGTGAAACTGAGATTGACCGGGTGCGGGGACTGGTGGCCAAGCTCGATGTCGAGCCCGAGCAGGGAGCCGGCAATATCCACGTGGTCTATCTGCAGAACGCCATGGCCGTGGAGCTGGCCAAGGTACTCACGGCGCTGCCCAGAAAGGAGCAGGGAGAAACCGAGGAGGTCGATACGGCCGCCATCTCCGAAGATGTGACCATCATGGCTGACGAAGAGACCAATGCCCTGATTGTGACGGCTTCCAAAGCGGAGTTCAGGGTGCTCAAGCCGGTCATCGAAAAGCTCGATATTCCCCGACGCATGGTCTATCTCGAGGCGCTGATCATGGAGGTCAATGTTGATAAAAACTTCGAGGTCGGGGTGCAGTGGTTTGGCGGCGAGGAGATATCCGGCGGGGAGGGTGTGGCCTTTGGCGCCTTCAGCGGCGAGCCGGCCTTCGAGACGATCGAGGGACTGTCCGATCCCGAGACGCCGATTCTTCCTGCCGGCCTATCTCTGGGCGTGCTCAAGCAGGGGATCGAGATCGGCGGCATCACCTTTCCCAATATCGCTGCAATCCTCAGAGCCTATAAGAGCGACGAGGATATCAATATCATCGCCACCCCCCAGATTCTGACCACCGACAACAAGCGGGCGGAGATTTCGGTGGGTGAGAATATACCCTTCATCACTTCCCAGAACACCACCGCCAGTCAACAGGACTACACCCAGTTCGATTACAAGGATGTGGCCACCAAGCTGAAAATCACCCCGCATATCGGCCAGGCCGACACCCTGCGGCTGGAGATAGAAACCGAGGTGATCAAACTCAAGAGCCCCGAGGAAGTCCTCACCCCCACGACCTTTAAGCGGACCGCCCAGACCACCGTGGTGGTGGAGGACAGCGACACCATTGTCATCGGCGGGATCATCGGCCAGGATCTCATCGATGAGGAGAACAAGGTGCCGGCGTTGGGCGACATTCCGCTGCTTGGCTGGCTGTTCAAGACCAAGTCGACCCGGGAGCTGCGCACCAACATGTTCATTTTCATAACCCCGCGGATCGTGGAAAATCCGGCTGAAATCGCCCGTGTGACGCTCGATAAGGAGGAGCAGATGGGGTCGGCATTGCGGCAAGTCAAAGAAGAACTTTATCCGGCCGCCAATCCCCTGCAGGCGGCCAAGCTGGCCGATATGGGCTTTGCGTTGCTGAGCGCAGGAGACGCCCGCGGGGCCAGGGATTATTTCAGCGAGGCCCTGGCCGTCGATCCTGGCAATCCGTACGCCTTGGTCAACCTTGGCGTCGCCTTCGAGAAAGAGGGCGACTACGAGCGGGCAATTCAGCTCTATGAGAGGTTACTGGCGCGAGCCGCGGGCCGGGCCCCAGGCAGCGGCGGGGCCGGTGCTGCGGTTCCTTCTCACCTGGTCGAGATTGCCAAAGAAAATCTCAACCATGCCAAGAACTTAAAGCAAAAATAGCCAGTTTCTTCAAAAACATTTTATCGTCTCGATTTTCTGTCCTTATTCCTTATTGTATACTATATATTGTAGTTTCCTCTTGTGGGGGCGGCAAATGTAGTGTATATGCTTACCAAACACGGCAATACCAGCTCTGCCTGGGGAGAGAGCAGCGGCCTTATTTCTATCTTGACATTTTGTAGGTGATACAATGCTTGAGCCTTATACCGATGGTGAAAAGGGGCAGGCACCCGAAAGCGGTGCCTCGCAGTTGTTGACGGAAACAGCCGAAACCGTACTGAAGCGGCGCTACTACCTGAAAGACCAGGACGGTAACCCGGTGGAGAACTGGGAAGCGCTGTGCGAGCGGGTGGGCAATGCGGTGGCGGCCGGCAAGCGCAAGCCGAAGAACTATGGGGCGCTGCGCAAGCGGTTCTACGAGATGATGTACAACCTCGAGTTTCTGCCCAATTCGCCCTGCCTGATGAATGCCGGCACCGATCTGGGTCAGCTCTCCGCCTGCTTCGTGCTGCCGGTGGAGGATTCCATGGACGGCATTTTCACCGCCGTGCGCAACGGGGCGCTGGTGCACAAGACCGGCGGCGGCACCGGCTATGCCTTTTCCCGGCTGCGGGCCAAGAACTCCTCGGTCCAGTCGACCCAGGGGGTGGCCTCGGGACCGCTCTCTTTTGCCGCCGTATTCGATGCCGCCACCGAGACCATCTGGGGGTACTGCGCATCGATCATCCCGACATCCTCGACTTCATCGCCGCCAAACAGGAACAGGAAAAGTTCAACAACTTCAATTTCAGCGTGGCCCTCACCGACGTGTTCATGGAGGCGCTCGAGGTGGGCGGCACCTACGAGCTCATAGAGCCTTCCACCGGTGAGACGATCGGGGAGTTGAAGGCCAGCGAGGTGTTCGATCAGATCGTCGATCTGGCCTGGCTCAACGGTGAACCGGGCGTGCTGTTCATCGACAGCGCCAACAAAGGCAACCCGACGCCGCACCTGGGCTCCTTCGAAGCCACCAATCCCTGCGGCGAACAGTGGCTGCTGCCCTACGAAAGCTGCAATCTCGGCTCCATAAACCTGGCCATGTTCGTCAAGGACGGCGAGGTCGATTACGGCCGGCTCGAACAGACGGTGCGCACGGCGACGATCTTTCTGGACAACGTCATCGACTGCAATCGTTTCCCGATTCCCGAGATCGAGGAGATGACCCTGAAGACCCGGAAAATAGGGCTTGGCATCATGGGGCTGCACGACATGCTGATCCAGCTCGGCATACCCTATGCGAGCGACGAGGGACGTCAGCAGTCCTCGGAGGTAATGGTCTTCATCCGCGACATCGCCGAAGACGAATCGATCAAGATTGCCAAGAAAAAAGGGCCGTTTCCGGCATTCGACAAGGATACGGCCACCTATGAGCCGCGCCGCAACGCGGCCCTGACCTCGATTCAGCCCACCGGCACGGTGTCGATGATCGCCGACTGCGCCTCGGGCTGTGAACCCTATTTTTCCATCGTCATGATCAAACACGTGATGGACGATGACCGGCTGATCCTGGTCAACAAGTATTTCGAGAAAGTGGCCAAGGAGGAGGGCTTTTATTCCAAGGAACTGATGGACAAAGTGGCAGACAGCGGCACCGTGATCGGCCACCCCGAAATTCCCCAGAAGTGGCAGGAAGTATTCAGAACGGCCCAGGACATCAGCCCCGACGACCATATCAAGATGCAGGGGATCCTCCAGCAGAGCGGGGTGGACAGCTCGATCTCGAAAACCATCAACCTGCCGTCGACCGCCAACCGTGAAGATGTGCGGCGTTCCTACCTGCTCGGCTACAACCTGGGCTGCAAGGGACTCACCGTCTACCGGGACGGCTCCCGCGATTCCCAGGTGCTCAATACCAAGGAGCGCTCCGAGAAATCCAGCGGCGAAGAGCAGACCGCAGTGGTCTCCAGCAACGGCAAACGCAACCTGCCCGATGTCCTCAGCGCCAAACGCTACCGGGTCAAGGACCAGGACGGAAAATCTGTCTACATCATCGTCTGCTTCAACGAGCACGAGCAGCCCATGGAGGTGTTCGCCAAGTTTCCCTTCGACAACCGGGTCGACCTCAAGGATAAGTCGACCATGTGGACCACCACCTGCCGCCTGGTGTCGCTGGCCCTGAGATTCGATGTGCCGATGAACGAAATCATCAAACAGCTGGACCGCTCCAGCGGGCACATGCTCGATCTGCCGGCTCAGCTCAGCAAACTGTTCAAATCGTTCATGGCCGGCACTCAGTACGGCTTTTCCGACACCTGCCCGGAATGCTCCGGCAGCCTGGTGTTCGAAGAAGGCTGCGAGACCTGCAAATCGTGCGGTTATTCCAAATGCGCATAACGGACAGCTGAACCGGGACTGAGAAAATGGCGAAAATCGGCCGAAACGAACGCTGCCCCTGCGGCAGCGGCAAGAAATATAAACATTGCTGCGCCCGCACCCCCCAGGTGGAAAAGCGACCCTCGAGCGCCGAGGAACAGCTTAAAATCTCTCTGATGAAGGCAGTGGAAAAGATAGTGGAGGCCGCCGTTCAGAAGAAACAGATGATCCAGGAACTGGGAGTGTTCGTGCTGCTGGCCACCAACCAGGGTAACTGCTGGCTCTTCGAGGTGACCCAGTCGGACTGCGTACAATTGGCCAGGGACGGGGAACCGCTGCCGGTCCCCATTGACGAAAACCCGCAGACCATAGAAGTCGAGTGGAGCCACACCCACAAGGTGAAAGACAGGCAGATGGTGCTCACCGCCTACAGCGACAAGAGCGAGTCAGTCATGGAGGATTGCCCGGTGAAGGAGGTTTCGGCCTCGATCAAAAGAATCAGGCGAAAGATTCCGCCGGAAATGCTTTCAGAAATACACATAGGATAAGGCGTTTTGATACGGCCTTTAATCCGGTCTCGCTTTTGAGGGAGGCATGCTAAGATCTGCTATGCTCTGGCTTAAAAGGTGTTAGAGACCGACTCAAAAACAAGAGTTCGATAGTTTCTTATTCGATGACAGGATATCTGCGAGTCGTCCCCATGCTCCTCTGCATGGGGACGATTT
>JARRLH010000353.1:0-4239 GCA_037387205.1 Desulfofustis sp. | reverse complement strand
CGTTCACCAGATGGAACCGCTTCGATGCGTTTCGGGGAACACACATGACCTGGGTTCGTGAGGATGGGCAACCGGTGGAGGGGATCAGCCTCGGTCCCGACCTCGACGGATCTCTGGTGGTGCAGGACTCCGACGGGAACCGCCACAAGGTGATCTCGGGAGATGTCACACTGGCAGGATCCGTACCCTAGTGCAGCACGTACCAATTTTTCCCCGCCTCATGCTATCAGCAATTATATTCCCATGTGGGTTTTTGCTGGAGCGATCAAGAGAAGGGGCAGCCTGGCAGTGACTGCCCCTTCTGGATGTGAAAAAGTGAGAATGTCTCAGTAGCGGTAATAGTCGGGCTTGAACGGCCCCTCTACCTCGACCCCGATGTAATCGGCCTGCTTTTTGCTCAGGGCGGTGAGGCTGGCACCGATCTTCTGCAGATGCAGACGGGCGACCATTTCGTCGAGTTGTTTCGGGAGAAAGTATACCCTGTTCTCATATTTGTCGAAGTTGTTCCACAATTCGATCTGCGCCAGTACCTGATTGGTGAACGAGTTGCTCATCACGAAGCTGGGGTGGCCGGTGGCGCACCCCAAATTGACCAGACGCCCCTCGGCCAGGACGATGATTTTCTTGCCGTCGGCAAAGGTGACGTGATCAACCTGGGGCTTGATGTTCTCCCATTCCAGTTCGCGGATGGAGGCGATATCAATCTCGGAGTCGAAGTGGCCGATGTTACAGACGATCGCCTCATGGGGCATCTGCTCCATATGGGTTCTGGTAATGACATCGATATTGCCGGTGCAGGTGACGAATATATTGCCGATGGCTGCCGCCTGCTCCATGGTTACCACCCGGTACCCCTCCATGGCTGCCTGCAGGGCGCAGATCGGGTCGATCTCGGTCACCAGGACCGTCGCCCCCATTCCGGACAGCGCCTGGGCACAGCCCTTGCCGACGTCACCGTACCCGGCGACCACAGCGATCTTGCCGGCCACCATCACATCTGTTGCCCTCTTGATGCCGTCAATGAGCGATTCCCTGCAGCCATAGAGGTTGTCGAATTTTGATTTGGTGACCGAGTCATTAACATTGATCGCCGGGCAGAGCAGGGAACCATCAGCGGCCATCTCGCTGAGGCGATGCACTCCGGTGGTGGTCTCCTCGGTAATGCCTTTGACCTGTTTCATCTCCGCTTGATACTTCTGGTGCATGACCAGGGTGAGGTCGCCGCCGTCGTCCAGAATCATGGTGGGGCGCCAGTCGTCGGGGCCGAAAATGGTCTGATCGATGCACCACCAGAACTCTTCCTCGCTTTCCCCTTTCCAGGCAAAGGTGGGGATACCGGCGGCGGCCATGGCCGCTGCGGCATGGTCCTGGGTGGAAAAAATAGTGCACGACGACCAGCGCAGGTCAGCGCCCAGTTCGACCAGGGTTTCCATCAGCACCGCGGTCTGAATGGTCATGTGCAGACAGCCGGCGATACGGGCCCCCTTTAGCGGTTGTGAATCTTTATACTGGGCCCGGAGGCTCATCAGCCCCGGCATCTCCGTTTCTGCAATGGCGATTTCTTTTCTCCCCCAGTTGGCCAGGGAGATATCAGCCACTTTGTAATCGTTGTTTGATGTAGTCATGGTATATTCCTTGTGGGAAACTCCGTTTCCGTTATAGTCCGGCGGCCGCTTTCAATTCTTCCGCCTTGTCGATACGCTCCCAGGTGAAATCATCGCGTCTGCGGCCAAAGTGCCCGTATGCTGCGGTGGCCCGATATATGGGGCGCAGCAGGTCCAGATGCTGGATGATGGCTTTGGGTCTGAGGTCAAAATGGCTGCCCACCAGCTCCCTGATTTTTTCATCGCTTATTTTGCCGGTACCGAAACTGTTTACATTGATCGATACCGGTTGAGAGATGCCGATGGCATAGGCGACCTGTACCTCGAGTTCCGAGGCGATGCCTGCGGCCACCAGGTTCTTGGCAATATAGCGCCCCATATAGGATGAAGAACGGTCAACCTTGGAAGGATCCTTTCCGGAAAAAGCGCCTCCGCCGTGGGAGCCTTTTCCTCCATAGGTGTCGACGATTATTTTTCTGCCGGTCACCCCGCAGTCGCCGACAGGACCACCGATGACGAAGCGGCCGGTCGGGTTGATATAAAACTTGGTATCGCGATCAATCATTTCTTCGGGCAGCACCGGTTTGACGATTTCTTCCATGACCCCTTCCTTGAGATCATGGTATTCTACTATTTCATCATGCTGGGTCGACAGGACGACCGCATCAATTCGCTGCGGAACGCCGTCGACGTAGTTGATTGTCACCTGGCTTTTGGCGTCGGGGCGCAGCCAGGGAAGCCTGCCTGATTTTCGTACCTCGGCCTGACGCTTGGTCAGCCGGTGTGCGTAATAAATCGGCATGGGCATCAGTACATGGGTGTCGTTGCAGGCGTAACCAAACATCAGACCCTGGTCGCCTGCCCCCTGCTCAAGATCGAGTCCGCTGCCCTCGTCAACGCCCTGGGCGATGTCGGCAGACTGCTTGTCAATCGAAGTCAGTACTGCACAGGATTGCCAGTCGAATCCCATGTCGGAGGAATTGTAACCTATGTCTTTGACCGTCTGGCGGGCAACATTTGCCATGTCCACCCAGGCGGAAGTGGTAATCTCACCGGCGATGAGCACCATGCCGGTGGTAACCATGGTCTCGCAGGCCACCCGGGCGTTTTTGTCCTGGTCGATTATGGCATCGAGAATCGCATCTGAAATCTGGTCGGCGACTTTATCCGGATGTCCCTCTGAAACTGATTCAGAAGTAAAAAGATAATTTGACATGATTTTTCCGTCCTAGTTATTATGATTTCATTTCGCTGAAAGCTACTGTATGCATGAAGCACCGAATTGCCAAACCAGATATTTGAACCTTGAACGAGGCGGATGTCAAGGGGAATCGGCCAGCCCTTTTCAGCGCCTGGAGTGCTGAACTAGAAAGGACGCAGGTCAATGGATCAGCGTCCCACGCACCGCTGAGCACCACGGCGGATTGCCGTGTCTGCTGCTATCCGCTGGATTCAATTGTCGGAAAACAGCGTCAACCAGGAAAGACACATGACCATTGAAGAAGCGCGGGAAGTATTGTTGATAGAAGAGCAGGGACTGGCGGCGGTGCGTGAACGAATTGGCAGCCAATTCGTCAAGGCGGTCGAATTAATTCACGACTGTCCGAGCCGGGTGATCATCACCGGCATCGGTAAATCCGGCATTATCGGCCAGAAGATAACCGCAACCCTGAACAGCACCGGCACCCCCTCTTTCTTTCTGCATCCGGTCGAGGCCGCCGATGTGGCACTGGACATTTCTGTTCCCAAAGAGGCCTGCTCGCTCGGCCTGGCCCCGACAGCAAGTACAACCGCTACTCTCGCGCTGGGCGATGCCCTGGCAGTAGTGCTGATGAACAAAAACCATTTTCAGGCTGCGGATTTTCGCTCCAATCATCCGGCCGGCAGCCTCGGGGCCCGTCTGCAGGTAAAAGTCGAGGAAGTGATGTTGACCGGAACCCGGATGCCGCTCGTCACCATTGCGGCGAGTACCAAGGAGGCGGTAGCGGAACTCAATGACAAAAATCTCGGGGCCGTGGTTGTCACCGGAGACAACTATCGGCTCGAGGGGATTATCACCGACGGAGATGTGAGGCGCTATGTAGCCTCAAACCTGGATTTGCACAATACCAGGGTCGAAGAGGCGATGACCTCCAATCCGATTACCATTGGCGGTGATATTCAGGCCGTTGATGCCTTGAGCATCATGCAGCGTCACGAGGTAACCGTCCTGCCAGTGGTCGATGCTGAGCGAAGATTGACCGGGATCCTCCATCTTCACGACCTGCTGGGCAAGGGAGAGTTCCGCTTCCTGCTTTAGCCTGACGCTGCTAGAGGAGCACCCATCCATAGCCTTGATCGACAGACTCCGCAAAGGTTAAGGCGTCAATGACACTGCCGCACGGCGTGTGGCGTGCAGGTTGTCTCAACTGATTCACTGGGGTTAACGTATAAAGCGGCCTGGATGCTGAGGTAAAGCTGCTGAACCGCGGACTCGGACTTATTACGGTTACTGGCCGTCGCTGTAGAAGCGCCACTCGCCGCTATTGAGGTCGTGGGCGTATTTCATTACCAGCTGCAGCGGCCGGCCGCGTCCCACTTCCACACACTGCAACCTGAACAGCAGAAGTGATCCGATCTTCTTCTCGAACACGAC
>JARRLH010000352.1:0-3456 GCA_037387205.1 Desulfofustis sp. | reverse complement strand
GGTCGCCGAGGGGGAACTGAAAACGTTCCCTACATTATCGGTATGGGCAAGGCTTGTGAATTGGCAGGTATCCACCTGGAAGATATGCAGGTAAGGGTAAAGGGGTTGCGCGACAAGCTGGAAAATACCCTGCTGGAGGAAATTCCCAACAGTATTGTGAATGGTGATCGAGACCAGCGGCTGCCCAACACCTCGAGCATCAGCTTTGAATATGTGGAGGGAGAGTCCATCCTCTTGAAACTGAGCGATCGTGGGATATGCGCTTCCTCGGGCTCAGCCTGTACCTCCGGGTCGCTGGAACCCTCCCACGTGCTCCGAGCCATGGGCGTGCCGTTTACCGCGGCCCACGGTTCTATTCGTTTTAGCCTGAGTTATTACAATACCGAGGAAGAGATTGACTTTATCCTCAAGGTTACGCCCCCTATTATTGAAGAACTGCGTGCCATTTCGCCTTTCTGGGATGGTTCGGTGGCCCGCAGCTGTACAGCATCCTAGATGAGCAATAGTTTTTTTGGGAGCTAAATACTTAGAATTCAAGTAGTTTTGGAAACTGACCGTTTGATGATCTACTGTGGCTCATCTCAAATCCTAAATTCGAATATCGAAATTGGTCCTTCGGACTCCCCACCCTACGAGCGGGTCCCCAGTTTCGAAACAAATTCAAATTTTCGAAATACGAATGACCAAAACGGGGAAGCAGCAGATTGATTCGCATTGTTTTGAACATTTGAAAATTAGGATTTTGGATTTGTTTCGTGCTTCGTGCTTCGGATTTCGGGTTTGAAAATATGGCCTGCGGAGTTAAGCTTCTGCGCCTGACATGCCTTTCGCTCTCCTGTAAAGTTTCTCTGCCTGATAGGAGCTTCTGACATAAGGACCGGAAGCGACACCTGAGAAGCCCAGCTCTTCAGCTTCTTTCTGATAAGCCTTGAAAATCTCAGGATGTATATAATCCACCACGGGATGATGGTCCTGGGATGGACGAAGATACTGGCCGATGGTGACCAGTTCGCAGTTTGCCTTGCGGAGGTCTCGAAGGAGACCGCTGACCTCCTCTTGTTCTTCCCCGAGGCCCACCATGAAGCCGCTCTTGGTAGTAGCTTCGGGATGCAAACGCTTTACTTCTTCCAATAGCCGCAAAGATCGTTGGTAGTCAGCCTGTGGCCGGACGGCAGGATAGAGGCGGGGCACGGTTTCCAGGTTGTGATTTAGAACCGCAGGCTGAGCGGCAATGACGGTTGCCAGGGCTTGAGCGTAACCTTGGAAATCCGGGACCAAAACCTCCACCAAAATGTCACTACCAACCGAACGAATGCTCTTGATTGTGGCGGCAAAATGAGAACCACCACCATCAGCAAGATCATCGCGAGTTACCGAGGTAAGTACCACATAACTGAGACCGAGTCGTGAGACTGCTTCCGCAACTCGCTGGGGTTCCTCTGGATCTGGGATTTCCAGGGTTCCTTGGGTTACGGCACAAAAGGTGCAATTGCGCGTGCAATGGTCACCTAAAAGCATGAAAGTGGCTGTGTGATTTCCAAAGCATTCCGACTGATTAGGACAATGCGCTTCCTGACACACCGTGTGGAGGTTGAGGTCCAGGAGCAAATCGTTGACTTCGGTTACAGAGGATTTGAAGCTGAACCGCCTCCTTAGCCATGGCGGCTTTGGTTTTTGATGCGCTAGTGTCATGGTATTTGTCGTTTTTGCTTGGATTATTCTGACCCATTATAAACCATATGATTAAGCTGGTCTGCCAAATTCAGAGCAGCAGCATTTTTACGCAACAGCTTTTGACAAGCAACGGACGACGGACCACTGACAACTGACGCGGAAGCAAATCTTGACGCTAAGAGATTTTTCGAGTAGGCTGCTTCCGCCATGATAAATAAAAGTCACTGCCGCTATCACCCAGAACGAAAGAGTGTGCTTTATTGTGATAAGTACGAATATGGTTACTGCGACGAGTGTTTGGAAACTCGACTGGCCTGCAGCGATCCTGAGGAATACTGTAAATTTCGCACGCATTGCATCATTTGGGAAAATTGCCGAGAGAAGATGAAGAAAAGGCGAGCAAGCGGCGAATAGGTTTATCCTGCCGAAAAGGTGTGAAGTAAGGTTTCATCTCTTTTGCGAGTTTGGGAATGAACGTTGTCGGGTTAAATAGTCTGGTTGTCGGCACAATCGAGTGCGAAAAGGACGTATTTGTGGCGGGACGATTTGAAGGCACAATTGTCACCAAAGGAGCGCTTCACATCTACCCAGAGGGCGAGGTGAGGGGCAAGGTCAAAGCGAAAGACGTCACAGTGGCCGGTAAGATTCAAGGTGAACTGGAGGTAACCAACAGATTGAGGGTCAAGAATTCGGCCAATCTCCAGGCAAATATTAATACACGTTTTTTGGATTGGGAAGAAGGGGCGGAATTGGAAGGCGAGGTACGTACTTTTTATTGAGATCGAGTAATTCTGAAACGCACTGAGGGCAGAAAACTTGGGGGAGCGGCTTTCTAGCCGCGATTGACCTCTGGGACAAAGGGAAAAATCGTGGCTGGAAAGCCACTCCCACCGGGTTGCTATTCAGAGGGTCTAACACTAAAACGGTGGATAAAAGCGAAAGGGCCCGGAGCTTGTTGGCTCCGGGCCCTTTCTGTGCGTGGTCTACGCGGAGAGTGGCAAAATCGTTGTTTGCTGTGTCAAATGGTTTCAGTTTACACTGTTATTGCAGCTCAACCTGGCGAGCGATAGGCTCAAACAGATTAAGTTCCTCCCATACCTGGGCATCCTCCCCTGACTGAGTCAAACTCACCTGAACCTCAAGTTCGTGGTCAAAATCAAACAACTGTGGGTCATCTATCAGACCTGAAGAGATCTCAATAAAACCATCCTCATGAAGGCTGGCGAGTAAGACGTTGGTCATGAGCTTTTCAGTAGCGTACTCAAGATATCCGTCTTGCATCACTGCCCCCCAGGATCCATTCAGGGCCATAACTAATTGCTCAACCAGATGACAGTCGAAATAAACGATGTCTTCCATCAGGGCCATAATGATCCAATGGGGTGCTTCAGTGAGCTTGCAACTGCGGTTTTCCTCAGCCCATTTCAAGATGTCAGCTTCCTTAACAACTCTTTCCAGATCAGACATAATATTTCCACGGTCGTATGAGTGTTCCATTTTCATATGCCTTGGATTCACAAAGTACTCACGACTCAGTGCATGAGTGGTGCCAACTCCAGCAAAAATTTGCAGTATCATTTATTTATTAATATAATCAGTAAGATAAGGGAATAATGGTGGTGTCGCAATCCGGCACGTTCATCACCCTTACGACCCAAAACGGCGCAAACTGACGCTTTTTGTCATTCGAAGGCAGGCTCACCTAAATTGCATATTTTTGCGTATAAGAATCTCTCGCCCGAGCCCTGCGGGCTCTCGAGTCCACAGAGAGCTCAGAGAAAA
>JARRLH010000351.1:3263-8879 GCA_037387205.1 Desulfofustis sp. | reverse complement strand
TCTTTTAGTTTCGCAGATTCATCTAACCCGCATCTAACCAAACAAAAAGCGGCCAAGCCATAATGACTTAACCGCTTGATATTACTGGTACGCCCGGCAGGATTCGAACCTGCGGCCTACGGATTAGAAGTCCGTTGCTCTATCCAGCTGAGCTACGGGCGCGTGATAGAGTGCTCTATTTTAATGAAGCGCAGTATAATAATAGAACACGGCTAAAAATCAAGCCCTCTTAATCAGTCCTCCTCGGTTTCCACTACCCGTTTCCAGATCGGTCCGTTGGCCGTGTCGATGACGGCGATGCCACGCTCAGCCAGCTCGTTGCGGGCTGAATCGGCCGTCTGCCAATCTTTTTCGACCCGGGCCTTTTCGCGCAGCTGAATCAGCGCATCTATCTCCGGTTCAAGCGGGCAGCCCTGCAGTTTGAAGATCTTCAGCACCTGGTTGAGCAGGTTGAGTTTCTCCAGGATATAATCTTTCTGATCCCTGTCGAGATGGTTGACCTGCAGGATCGGGTTGGTCTTCTTGATGAAGTTGTAGATCGCCGCCATGGCCAGCGACACGTTCAGATCATCGTCCATGGCCGTAAAAAACTGCTCTTCCATGGCCGACACATAGGCGGTGACTTCAGGGTGCGGGCGGCCCGGCGGCAGGCAGAGCAGCTTGGAGGTGAACTCATCGAGCCGCCGCAGGGCGGTGCGCACGTTCTCAAGCCGCTTGATGGAGAAGTTGATCGGCTTGCGGTACTGTACCGAGAGCAGCAGGAACCGCACTTCCCGGCCGGTAAACCCCTTGGCCAGCATGTCCTTCAAGGTAACCACGTTATTGTTGTCGCTGGACATCTTCTTGCCGTCCACCAGCAGCATTTCCGAGTGCATCCAATACCTGGCCAGCTGCTTGCCGGTCAGCGCATCAAGGGTTTCCCCAAGGTAGCCGGTGGACATCGACGAACACTCGATGTGCCAGCTCGGCCGGACATTGCCCCATTCGGTTTCGAAGAAAATCCCCTTTTTCAGCTCCGCCAGGGTGGAGCGTTTCAACAAGGTAAAATCCCGGGGGTTGTCCTTTTCGTAATTGTCCAGGTCGACGGTTTTGCCGAGCTGGATCTTGGAGAGATCGATGCCGGAGAGTTTTCCGTAATTGGAGAAGTTGGAAATGTCAAAATAAATCGACCCGTGCTTTTCGTAGGCAAAGCCTTTGCGGAGCAGCTCCTTGCTGATGTCGATCATGTCGTGCACATGCTCGGATGCTTTCGGGTAACCGGTGGCCCTCTTGACGCCGAGCGTGTCGATATCAGAGAGAAAGGAATTGATGTATTTTTCGGTAAACGGCTTGAGGTCCATACCCGCTTTTTCAGCTCCGGCTATGGTATTGTCGTCCAGGTCGGTAAAGTTCATATAGGACGCTACCTTAAAGCCCCTGATCTCGAGATAGCGGAGTATCAGGTTGGCAGGTTCGTAGGCGGTAGGGCCGCAGGAGTAGAAGGTGACTTCCCCTTCTTTACGGGGCTTGAAGACCTCCTTTTTCTTGGTCATGGTGTTGAAAAAGCGCAGTTTGCGTTTCTTGCCCTCGGCCGGCGCCTCCTCAGGCGTAAACAGGGGGGTGCTCAGATAACGCTCACCGCCGTCCGGCAGGATGGCCACCACCATCCCCTCATCCAGATCTTTGGCAATCTCCAGGGCTGCATACATGGCGGCGCCGCTGCTCATGCCAACCAGCATGCCCTCGTGCCTGGCAAGCTTTCTGGCGGTATCAAAGGCATGGTCGTCGTCGATGTTGACAATTATGTCCGGTGCCTTCTTATCGAAGATCCCTGGCTTATAGGACTCCTTCATATTCTTGAGTCCCTGCAGCCTGTGCCCCAGATGGGGTTCCACCGCAACGATTTGAACATGCGGCTGCCGCTCCTTGAACCAGGCGCACAGCCCCATCACCGTGCCAGACGTTCCCAGGGTGGCGACCAGGTGGGTAATCCGGCCATCGGTCTGCTGCCAGATTTCGGGTCCGGTCCGGTCGTAGTGGGCCTGCCAGTTGGCCTCGTTGTTGAACTGATCGGTCAGAAAATAGCGCTCAGGGAACTCCCGGGCCATGGAGTAGGCCTTTTCGATTGCCCCGTCGGTGGCCCGGGCCGCAGGCGTCAGGAGAATCTCGGCTCCATAGGTGTCTTTTCTCAGCTCACCTGATTTTTCAGCAGCTTCGATCATCGACAGGGCAATACGCTCTTTTACCGATCCCCCGGGATTTCGCGATTCGAGCTTGCCGACAACCGTCACCTTTTTGTTCGGGTTGAGCCGGTTAACGGTTACCAGCGGTGTATTTCCGATAGACTCGAGTATGTTGTGATGTATCATCGCTGCACCGGATCTGAGGTTTTACGCATGTACGGCCGCCCCACTCGGCTCTGGCCAGACATTACCTCTTTTATTTCTATGGTCAAGCCGCTTTTCAGGGTGGGGGAGTGAACCACTGGTTCAGTCGCGCCGGACTGCCTGTGAGACATACCAGAGACGGGTCATGGCCTTTCTTATCTCTTCGTCCTGGATAAACTCGATCTGCTTTTCGAACTTGGCGATCTCCTCGCCGCTGGGCGGCTTCATCCGGGGGCCCGTGTTCTCCTCCGGCTTGTCGATCCGGGTCGTTTCCCCGACGGTGAATTTTATATCGGTGAAATATGAAACCCGGAGGTGATCATTGAGCACATCCAGTAGTTCGAGCTTCTGGAACTGCAGCTGTTGAACCCAGGCTGAGTTGTCGACTTCGACCCAGAGCACGTCGTTGACTATCTTAAGAGGCCTCGAACACTTGGCCGTCTGCTGGTCGACCAACTCAGTCCATTTCAGAAAGACCCGGTGCTGATCGAATTTCTTTTCCCAATCCTTGTCCCGGATAATCCCGGCAAAGGTCGCCTGGAGCGACTGATCGCCGTACTGGTAGGTGCGCTTTCTCATGGTGCAGCCGCCGGCCAAGTTAGTAGATCTGTGCACTGCCTGTGCACGCCTCACTGCATATCGAAACAACTCCAATACATCACCGCAGGCAGCGTTTCTCGCTGCGGACCCTTGAACTCATGCCGCTCTGTATACCATTCGTTTTAATGGTTCGGAAGGAGATTGGCAAGCCCCGCCAGAGACAAAAGAGGCCCGCATGTCGCGCAGACATGCGGGCCTCACTGCCGGGAGAACTGCTGGCAGGTGCTTAGTAAATGCTCAGATAATTATCGAGTTCCCATTCGGTGACCGAGCAGCGGTAGTCATCCCATTCCTTCTCTTTACCCTCGATATACTTTTGGAAAATATGCTCGCCCAAGGTCTCTTTAGAAAGCGGATTGGCTTTGAACTCTTCGAGCGCTTCCATGAGGCTGCCGGGCAGCACCGTGATTCCCTTTGCCGCCATCTGGGCAGCGGTCATCTCAAAGATATCCTCATCGACAGAAAACGGCGCCTTGAGATTATTCTTGATTCCATCCAGACCGGCATTGAGCATCATTGCAAAGGCCAGGTAAGGATTGGTGCTCGGATCGGGGCAGCGCACCTCGGTCCGGGTGGACATGCCGCGGGCGGCCGGGATACGAACCAGTGCGGAGCGGTTGGAGGCTGACCAGGCAGCGTAGACCGGGGCCTCATAACCGGGAACGAGCCGCTTGTAGGAGTTGACCAGCGGGTTGGTTACGGCCACGAAACTGCGGGCATTCTTGAGGATGCCGGCGATATATTTATAGGCGATATCGGAAAGCTGGATATCGTTGGACTCGTCAAAGAAAGCATTGGTGCCGTCCAGGTTGAACAAAGACTGGTTGGTATGCATACCGGAACCGTTAATACCGAAAATCGGTTTGGGCATAAAGGTGGCGTGCAGGCCGTAGTTGGAGGCAATTGATTTGACTACCCATTTAAAGGTGATGGTATTGTCCGCCGCGGTAATGGCATCGGCATATTTGAAGTTGATCTCGTGCTGCCCCTCGGCCACCTCGTGATGGGAGGCCTCGATCTCGTAGCCCATCTTCTCCAGGGTTTCGATGATTTCACGGCGGCAGTCACTGGCTTTGTCATCGGGGTCGGTGGTGAAGTAGCCGGCCACATCGTGGGTAATGGTGGTAGGCAGCCCATCCTCGTCCCTCTCGAACAGGAAGAACTCGGCTTCGGTACCGACATTCATGGTGTAGCCCAGCTCTTTGGCCTCGGCCAGGACGCGCTTGAGATTGACGCGCGGACAGCCCTCGAAAGGAGTTTCATCACTTTTGTATATGTCGCAGATGATGCGGGCAGCGGCGATTCCTTCCTTGTTCCTCCAGGGCAGCACTACGAAAGTTTCATAGTCGGGCTTGAGGTACATATCAGACTCGTTGATCCTGACAAACCCCTCAATCGAAGAGCCGTCAAACATGATCTTGCCGTCCAGGGCTTTTTCTATCTGACTGCGCGGAATGGCGACATTTTTCATAAAACCGAAAATATCGACGAACTGAAGACGGAAAAAGTGGATGTTTTCCTCTTCGATAATTTTCATTATTTCATCTCTTGTCATCTCTCTTGTCTCCTGTGTGAAGGTTATTGCAAAGTTGACCTGATTGCTTTTCTAATCAGTCAGGACCTCGTTTACCAATTTGTTACATTTTCTGCAAGAAGAAAATTACAAAAATATTTTTTATTACAAATTTGTTATTTAGGTACCTGCTCTTCGTCAGCCCCAATGGCGTGCATCAAGCCCTTGACCACCTCTTGGAGAAACTCTCCCTTTTCCAGTTTTTTCCCATTACTATCAAGTATATAGAACACATCAATCAACTGCCCGACCTCGGTCGCAATAAAGGCTTTATAAATATTGATGCCAAAATCGGCCAGAGTCTGCGTGATCCTGTACAATTGACCGGGATGATCGGCGGCGTGCACCTCGATGATCGAATAATCGTCCGAGCCCTGGTTGTCGATCTCAACCCGATACTCATGGCTGCCGACCAGATCCCGCCTCCTTCCGTAGCTGTTTTTCAACTTTTCATAGAGGCGGTAACCCAGCCCCAGACGGTGGTTGACAGCGCGATTCAGGTCCTCGTTGATTGCCTGCCAGTCACACTCCTCGAAATCGAAGGTTTCAGTGGGCCGCACGTCGATCATGTCGACCACGGTGCCGTCGGACCAGGTGAAGATCTGGGCATTGACCACCTCAAGCTGATTGAGGGTCATCACCCCGCAGATTTTGGCGAGCAGGCCGGGTCGATCGGAGGACATGACCAGCACTGACCAGTGATCGCCGGCGTCTTCGGCCAGCATCAGGGCCTTCTGCCGAATCAGTGCATAGTGGTCGCGGTGATACCTCAGGTGACTGACGATGGTGCCCGGGGTGAAACTGGCAAGGTAGTCGGCCGACAGATTGTCCACCTCAATTTTCAGACCGTTCTCCGCCTCAACCAGCAGGGTAACCTGCTCGCGCAGCCAGGCCACGCCATCCTCGTAATACTGGTCGACAGCTGCCGGACTATCGAGTTGGGCCGCGGCGGCCTCGAGGAAAGCCTTGACCTTGAGATACATTTCCCGCATCAGCACCGCTTTCCAGTCACTCCAGGCCGATGGTCCGGTGGCCTTCGAATCGGCAACCGAGAGCAGATAGAGCATGGCCAGCCGC
>JARRLH010000351.1:0-3236 GCA_037387205.1 Desulfofustis sp. | reverse complement strand
GCATGGCCAGCCGCTCAACCGAGGTGATGGTCTCGGTACAGCGCTTTATGAAGGCCTGGTCTTCGAGATCACGGCGCAGCGCGTTTTCGGGAATAAATAGATGGTAGCGCACCAGAAAGGCGAGCAGCTCGATCTCCTCGTCGCCCAAGCAAAGACGCTGGCCAATCGCCGCTCCAAGTTCAGCGCCGTATTCGGAATGGTCCCGGCCCGAGCGTTTGCCGATATCGTGCAGCAGAGCGGCCAGAAACAGAGGACGGCGATGGCGCACCTGGTCGACGATTTCCGGCTCTTCGTCGAGCACTTTGTGGAGCTCCACGACCGCCTGCAGGGAATGGCGATCCACCGTGTAAATGTGATAGACATCGTGCTGGGCCAGTGCGTCAATACGGGCAAATTCGGGAATGTACATACCCAGCAACCCGGTCTCCAGCATACCCTCCAGGACCGGCAGAACCGCATCGGAAGAGCCTAAAATGGCATGAAACGGCTTGGCCATCCGCGGTGAATTTCTTGTTTTCTCGGTAATCAGACCGAGATTGTCGGTGATGTGCATCTTGGAGCGATGGTGCACCGGCACCCCGGTCTTGACAGAGGCGAGAAAGGTACGCATCAGCAGGTACGGCTTGGCGGCCAGGGTGTCCTGAGAGGCCCGCAGGTGAACCCGGTTATCCCGGATCTCGATGCCTTTTTCCAGATCGCGGTCGCTCACCCGCTGCTCCTGCGTGGCAAGTCCGAGCACCTCGTTGACATGATCGAAAAACAGGTCGTGAACCACGGTGATGGTGCGCAGATGTCCATAGACGTCACGCATGAAGCGTTCGACGCTCAGTGCGGGGCCCGACTTCTTGTAGTCGAAGGCCTGGGCCATCTCTTCCTGCTGTTCGAAGTAGAGCTGGTCGTTTTTTCTACCGCTAATATAATGCAGACGGTTTCTGATGCGCACCAGCATATTATGGGCCTCGTTGAAGCGCTCACCCTCGCTGGGCAAAAGAAAACCGGCGTCGATAATGTCGTCGAAAGTGGCGATGCCGAACACCACCTTGGCGGCCCAGATCATCGACTGGATATCGCGGAACCCGCCTTTGCTCTCCTTGATGTTGGGCTCCAGCAGGTAGCCGTGGCTGCCGAACCGCTCCCGGCGCTCGCTGCTCAGCTGATTGAGATCGCTGATGAATTCACGGCGTCTGCCGTCGACAAACTTGTGCCGGAAATCGGCCATGAGCTGCTCGAACAGATCTGTGGAGCCCCCGATACAGCGCCCGTCGAGCAGAGCAACCTGAAAGATAATATCATCGGCGGCCTGCTTGAGCGATTCCTCGATGGTCCGAACCCCGTGCCCAACCTCGAAACCGGTATCCCAGAGCGGATAGAGTATTGAATCGGCGATGGTGCTGACGTTTTTTCTGATTTCCGGCCTGAACAGGATCATCAGGTCGATGTCAGAGAAGGGAAAGAGTTCCTGACGACCATAGCCGCCCAGGGCGACCAGTGCCACCTGGCTTTCTTTGTCGGCCTCGGCAATGGCCGCGAAACAGTCCCGGATAAACTCGTCGGTCAGGCCGCTCAGGGTTCGCAGCAGCGATTTCCCACTCAGGCCCTGGGACCAGAGGTCGTCCAGAGCCTGACGCTGGGTTTTCAGTTTGGTGGACATGCGGATCAGACCGCGTCGCGGTTTTCTTCTCCAGTTCTTACCCGGACGATACGTTCGATCGGCAGCACGAAGATCTTGCCGTCGCCGATCTTACCGGTGTTGGCCGTTTCCCTGATCTTGTCCACGACCTGATCGGCTATGTCGGCCGGGACCACTATCTCGATCTTGATCTTGGGCAGAAAATCCACCACGTACTCAGCCCCCCGATAGATCTCGGTGTGCCCCTTCTGCCTCCCGTACCCCTTTACCTCGGTAACGGTCATACCCTTGATGCCGATCTCGGTCAGCCCGTCTTTGACGTCGTCGAGTTTGTGCGGCTTGATGATCGCTTCGATTTTCTTCATATCTCACCTACTTGTTCTGGATCGTCATTAGCAGTGTTCAGTAATTTTCAATTTAACTGAGGTTCATGACAAATAAGGATTTTCGTTCAATATCGAGGCGCGGGCGGAAATTTTACCGAAGGCATATAGGTAAATATGTTGTGGATAAAATTTCCGCGCGCAAAGATTGGACGAAAGGACAATTTTTCTGGTCAGCTAGTTGTATGCCGTCTCCGAATGCTCAGTCGAATCCATACCGGCAACCTCCGACTCCTCGCTGAGCCGCAGTCCAATGGTTGCATCTATGCCTTTGAATATAAGCCAGCTCGCTCCGAACGCATAAAAGCTGACGACGACGGCGCCGATGATCTGGGCAACCAGCTGCCCCGGATTGCCGTGCAAAAGGCCGTCTACCCCGCCTGGGTTTACCGCCGTGGAGGCGAACAGACCGAGGCAGATAGTACCCAGCAATCCGCCCACGCCATGGATGCCGACCACGTCGAGAGAATCGTCGAGATTGAATTTCATCTTCATGCTCACGAAGGTATAACAGAAAGTTCCGCCAAGCAAGCCCACCAGTATGGCCGCGTTGGGACCCACAAACCCGGCCGTCGGCGTAATGGTTGCCAGCCCGGCGATGGCTCCCGAGGCGGCACCCAGGGTCGTCGGGTTACCCCGCATTTTCCACTCGAGGACTACCCACATGACCATGCCGGCCATGCCGGCCAGATGAGTGGCGACAAAGGCCGTGGCTGAAACCTCGTCGGCAGCCAGGGCCGAACCGCCGTTAAAGCCAAACCAGCCGAACCAGAGGAGCGCGGTACCCAGTACCGTCATCGGCAGGTTGTGGGGCATGAAATTGGTTCTGCCAAACCCCTTCCGCGGACCGATGACCAGTACGCCGGCCAGCGCTGCCATGCCGCAGGTTGCGTGGACCACCAGCCCGCCGGCAAAATCCATCACACCGAGGCTGCCGAGCCAGCCGCCGCTGCTCCAAATCCAGTGACAGACGGGGTTATAGACAAACACTGCCCAGAGCACCGAAAAAACCACGAAGGGTACGAACCTGACCCTCTCGGCAAAGGCTCCGGTGATCAGCGCCGGGGTGATGATGGCGAACATGCACTGGTAGATCATGAACACCGTCTGGGGAATGGTGGTGGCATAATCAGGACTCGGCGCCGAGGTCACGCCGCTGAGGCCGAACCAGGAGAGATCGCCGTTGAAACCGCCAATTGAGGGGCCGAACGACATGGAATAGC
>JARRLH010000350.1:0-3475 GCA_037387205.1 Desulfofustis sp. | reverse complement strand
ACTCCCGAGGTTGTGGGTTTATCTGGGCACGGCAGAAAAAATCTAAATTTATTCACGCTAACGCGACTAATTGCTCTCAAAACGAGCGTAGTTCTCTTTCTAGAATTTCTAAGCGCAGATAACATCATTACATACCCCATTAACACGCAGATACCCCATCGACTTGAACTTATGTTAAGTCAAAGAGGTTACCTCGACGGCAACTGTTCCTATGCATATACTACATAGTAGTGCTTTGCCTATCTGAGCAGATATGAGATTTGAAATATGGAAAGAAAACTGGTTGCCATTCTAGCTGCTGACGTCGTTGGATTCTCTAAATTAATGGGTAAAGACGAAGCCGGTACCCTTGCAGCCCTCAAACACTATGAGTCTGCGATAATAGAGCCGACCGTACACAAATTTGGTGGACGCATAGTAAAACGCATGGGGGATGGGTACCTGACGGAATTCCCCAGTGTGGTAGACAGCGTAAATTGTGCGGTGGAATGGCAAAAGCGGACAGAATCACTTGATCCGCAACTGAAGTTTAGGATCGGTATCAACCTAGGAGATGTAATATCTGAATCAGGTGACATTTATGGCGATGGGGTAAATATAACCTCTCGAATCGAAGGCCTTGCGGACCCAGGAGGAATCAGCTTGTCAGGTTCGGCTTACGATCATGTAAAGGGTAAGCTGCCCTACTTTTTCACTTATAAAGGAGAGAAAAAGGTAAAAAATATAGTTGACCCGATAAGAATATATCGCCTTGATATGAGAGCCCACCAATCCTCTGGTTTGAAAAATTTATCAATCAGAACAAAGCGGCATTCGCTAGGTTTTTGGGTCATTATCATAGCCTCAATTGGTGTTGTGGTTTCTCTCGGCCTGGTTTATTTCAAACCATTTCAAAAAGATGTGTTAAAATCTCCTAAGTCTAATGCCGAAACAGGACAGCAAGTCTCCAGCAACTGGGGGGCTTCAATAGCTGTCCTCCCATTCAAGAATCTCAGCAGTGATCAAGAGCAGGAGTACTTCAGTGATGGTATAACCAATGATATCATCACAGACCTTTCCAGGTTTCACGATTTGTTGGTTACCTCAAGCAGCACCTCTTTTTCTTATAAAGGAAAAGCTGTGGATGCCAAGGAGATAGGAAGAAATTTAGGGGTTGAGTATTTGCTTGAGGGCAGTGTCCAAAGGGCAAATAACAAAATCCGCATTAATGCCCAGTTGATTAACAGCACGGATGGAACTCACATCTGGGCTGAGAGATATGATAGAGAATTCAAGGATATATTTGAACTCCAGGCTGACATCGTCACTTCAATCGTCGCAGCATTGGCTATAAACGTTAGTCAGGCGGAACAAAACCAGGCCTTGAGAAAACCGCCGCAGGATTTAGATGCCTATGACTATTACCTCAGAGGATTGGCTCATCTTTATAGCAGAGTTAAGAAGTCAAACCCAATAGCTAGAGAGATGTTTGCCAAGGCAATCTCCCTGGATCCTGATTATTCAGCCGCATATGCCGGGTTAGGACTCGCTGAGTTTGCTAAGGTGAGTTATGGCTGGACAGAGTTTCCAGGCAAATCATTAGAAAGATCATTTACCTATGCGCAGAGGGCTGTAAAACTAGACCCGTATAACACTAAAGCACATGAACTGCTAAGCAGTATATATACATTTCAAAACAAATTCGATCTGGCAATTATTGAGGCACAGCAGGCACTTGAACTAAATCCCAACAGTGCATCCATCTACAGTCAGTTGGGATGGGCGTTGCTGTGGTCGGGACAGGTTGATGAGTCGATTTCTGTATTGGAGATTTCTCTGCTCTTAGATGACACCTTGGTACGAAATGCCTGGTATCATCTTGGTATCGCATATTACCTTAAAGGAGAATATGAAAAGGCTTTGGATATATTAGAAAAAGGTCACATAAAGAGACCGGATTTCGTCGGCTACCACATCCTTCTGGCCGCTACTTATGCGCAACTCGATCGCCTTCAGGCCGCCCAAGATTCCGTAGATGTTGTTCTTCGATTCGATCCGTTTTTTAAAGTACAGTATTTCGGAACCGCCTTTCAAAACCAAAACCACAGAGTGCTCATTGCTGATGGATTGTACAAAGCAGGATTACAATAACGATGTTGATTTGATCTAGTTCTACTGATTCTTTGCCTGTAGCATTTCCCAACTCTGATCAGCCTTGCTGATTAATTCGGTGGAATTTTTTTCAAATACGTCTGCTGATTCACTTGAGTAATTGAGGTAGAGTCTGCCTTCTATGATTCTAAATACTTTGGGATTTGCACCAGCAACCTTACCGGTGTTTGCTAGGTTTCGTGCTCAGTAGCCGCCATACCGAGGAGCATATTTCTCCGGATCTTTAATAAAAAAATCCTTGTGTTCCTGGCTGGAGAAGTACCACTTCGCATCATTCCATTTGTAAGCGTATTTGCTACTTCCCTTCAATGCCTGTCCCTTCGTGTGATAGGCTACCGTATCATAGCCCTTGATAGCCACCCCGAAAATAGTTGTATTAACCTCCTCAAATGCTAAAGCGGAATCAGAAGTGATTAGCAGGACAAAAACTAAAAATGACATGCAGAATGATTGTTTTAGAAAGTTCATGGCTGCCTCCTTGTCAAATACCTTAAAGGCTGGAGGGGGTGCTGGCAGGTATCTGGTAAGATTTTTAGAGTGTTACTTAGAAATCATTACCACTGCGTAGTACTACGTCAAGGTGTAATAGACCGATTTGATGCAAAGCTTACATGAAAGAAAATGTAACCTGACAACTCTATCCTCTATCGATTTAAGAGGAGAAAGTAAGATAGATACCCCCGGCTAAAGCCGGGGTTCTTATTTTCATTACAGCTCCTGACGGAGCTGATCTGAATCCTTTCGTCCTTGATATTCGACGTACTTTTTGATTGTCTTTTCGTCGACGCCGACGCTGCTTAGGAAGTAGCCCGGCGACCACATAATGTTTTCCTTCCAATACACCTTTGCCAGCCATGTAAACTTCTTCCGCATGACCGACGATGACCGGCTTTTTAGATTCCCCATTACATCGGAAATGCTATATCTCGGCGGTATAGTCATCACCATGTGAAGATGATCCCCGTCGAAGCCGATCATCTCAATCTCCACGCCGGGCATACTTCGCAGCAGCCCCTGCAAGACCTTCTCGAGATAATCCCGGACTCCAGGCTTCAGGATCCTCCGGCGGTATTTGCATACCCACACCACGTGATATTGAAGACGATACGCACAGTGAGCTCCAAGTCGTACTTCCATACCACAAGAACATACCGCCTCCGGGCTCATTCATCCACGGGTAAACCCGTGGTGTTCTGTCTTCGACCGCATAAACAGAAGCTGCGCATGAGGCTTACTGCCCTTGATACTGCAACATATATTGAAGATATGGATATTCCCGGTTGGCGGCTGCATTCGCTAAAAGGCAACCGGGAAGGGTTGTGGG
>JARRLH010000349.1:0-3476 GCA_037387205.1 Desulfofustis sp. | reverse complement strand
ATATCCTTTTCGGCTGCGTACTTGTGGTTGTCGGTCTGAGTCTCTTTGTCCAGGGACTTGAGACCGGGCTGTTTCCCATCGGCGAGACCCTCGCCGATGCCCTTGCCAGAAAGGGTTCTGTGTTCTGGCTGCTGCTTTTTTCCTTTGGACTGGGATTCACCACCACCATTGCCGAACCGTCCCTCATTGCCGTCGCCGACAAATCGGCTGATATCGCTGCCGCTTCCAACCTTATCGATCCTGGCCCGGAATCACTGAGCTCCTACAGCAACGGGCTGCGACTAACCGTTGCAGTATCCGTTGGGATGGCCGTGGTGATCGGCGTGTTCAGAATATTGAAAGGCATCCCTATCCACTATCTGATCATCGGCGGCTACTGCTGTGTTATGGCAATGACCCCGTTTGCGCCCAAGGAGATTATCGGCATCGCTTATGACGCCGGGGGCGTCACCACTTCTACGGTGACGGTGCCTCTGGTTACCGCACTCGGGGTGGGGCTGGCCACCATTATCAGGGGACGCAATCCCCTGGTTGACGGTTTTGGTTTGATTGCCTTTGCCAGTCTGTTGCCGATGATGTTCGTGATGGGTTACGGCATGATTATTTTCAACTGAGGTGCGCATGCACATATTCAGCGATTTCTTCGCGGTGCTTCTGGCTACACTGGGAGATGTGGCCCCGATCGTCTTCATGATCGTCTTCTTTCAGTCTGTGGTCCTGAAAAGATCCATCCCCCGGCTTAAAAGTGTATTGATTGGCGTCGTCCATGTTATTCTCGGCCTCACTCTCTTTCTTATCGGCCTGGAAAAAGCTCTCTTTCCGGTTGGCGAGGCAATGGCCAGGCAGCTCTCGAATCCGGACTTCATCGTCGGCATCGGCGTCGAGTATCTGACAGCCGACTGGAAAGAATACGGCTGGATATATTTTTTTGGCGCGGCCATCGGCTTTGCCACCACCATTGCCGAACCGTCGCTTATGGCCGTCGCTTACAAAGCCAACGAGGTTTCAGCCGGCACCATCGATAAATGGGGGCTGCGCATTGTCGTGGCCATTGGCGTGGCCATTGGTATCGCCCTCGGTTGCTTTCGAATCGTCAGCGGTACCCCGCTCTATCTCTATATTCTGGGGGGCTATCTGGTGGTGGTGATCCAAACTTTCTATGCACCAAAGAAAATTATCGCCTTGGCTTATGATTCGGGCGGAGTGACCACTTCGACCGTGACCGTTCCCATTGTCGCCGCTCTGGGGCTTGGACTGGCCAAAACGGTCCCGGGCAGGGATCCGGCCCTGGACGGGTTCGGTCTCATAGCTTTCGCCAGCCTGTTTCCCATAATTTCGGTTCTGGCCTATGGCCAGTTCACCGACTGGTATGCAAAAAACCGGAACCGCAGCACAGAGGAGGAGAAGCACAATGGATTTTAAGGTGATCTTAACCAGTGTCAAACCTGATTATACCGACCGGGTCGTGGATGCGGGAAAAGCGGCAGGGGCGACCGGGGCAACGATAATTCCGGCCCGGGGCACCGGCATCCGGGAGGCAAAGTCCTTTTTCGGGCTGACGCTCGAGTCGCAGACCGATATCGTAATGTTTCTGCTGGGAAGCCACCTGGTGGATCCGGTGCTCGCCGCCATACAGACGGCTGGTGAGTTCCATAAGCCGGGCACCGGCATAGCTTTTGTGATGCCCGTGGACCAGGTGGTTGGGCTTGAGAGTCAGCTCAACGCCATGCGCTCGGGAGATAGCTGACCAGCACAGCGGGTCTTAAGCGATACCCTTAGCCGTAGAGCTTCTCCGGACTCATCAAGTGCTCTTCCATGTGCTTCAACTCGTCGATGCCCGAGACAATGATTTCGGGATCCGGCGTCAGTTCCTTGGCCGACAGTTTTCCCTCATAGTTCAGTTGACTCAGCAAAAATCTGATACAGTTGATTCGAGCCATTTTTTTGTTGTCGGATCTGATGATGGTCCAGGGAGCGATGGTCCGGTTCGTTTCCTGCAGCATCTGAAATTTTCTCAATGAATATTGGTCCCAGTACTTCTGGGCGAGGTTGTCGACCGGCGAAAGCTTGTACTGTTTCAGCGGGTCTTCACGCCTCGATTCGAAGCGCTCTTTCTGAACTTCCTTGGATACAGAGAAATAGAATTTGAAGAGTTTGATGCCGTCTTTGACGATGAGCTCCTCCAGCAGCGGAACGTCTTTGAGAAAACGTTTGTTTTGCTCGTCGGTACAGAATCCCATGACCGGTTCAACCATGGCCCGGTTGTACCAGCTGCGATCAAAGAACACTATTTCACCGGCGGCTGGAAGATGGCTGATATAACGTTGAAAATACCATTGGGTCTGTTCCGTTTCGTTGGGCTTGGTCAGGGCCGTTACCCTGGTGTAGCGAGGATTGAGGTGGGCGATGATCCTTTTTATGGTGCCTCCCTTGCCGGCAGCGTCGCGACCCTCGAAAATCAGCAGCAACCTGGTGCCCTCGGCCTGCATGGTCTGCTGGAGCTTCATCAGCTCGACCTGCAGTCGCCTCAATTCGTATTCATAGGCGAGGTGCCAGTTTTTGATCCAGACCGCAGTTCTTTCCTTGCTCTCCTTGGCATCTATATTGCGCAGCGCAGTCAGTTCCTGGAGTTTGATGTCTTCCTTAGTGCCTTTCGACTTCTTCTCTTTTTTGCCGTTGTCACCCATGGTCTGGCTCCATTATCGAGGGGTAGGGGGCTCGTCTGCACTCGGAAACGAGTAAAGAAACCTGACAAGAATCTAACAGAGTAAAGTCAGATAAGGCAAATGGTAATTGAGGCTAATTGAGTTTTCGGCCGCGCAGGTACATCTCAGCATAAATGGAGGGCAACCTCTGCCTTCTGATTTCACTGGCAACAGCAGATGCCGAATAAGGGACGCGGTGCAGGTCGATGGTGACTCCGTATTTTTCAGCCGTGATTACTGCACATCCCCCGCTCAGCTTGCCGTCAAACATCCTGCCGGTGCTGCCGGGATTGATGAAGGTGACCCCGCCGGCCTGAATGTTGAATTGCTGGTGGCTGTGGCCAATGGTTACCAGAGGGGCGGACACCATTCTTGAGAGTTCCAGAAATCGACAGACGGGGGTGGCGCCGAAGAGAAATTCATCCGGGTCGGCCGGGCTGCCGTGATGCATGGCCAGAATCGGCAGTTTTGTGTTGTTCCCCGGCGCTGCAGGCGCCGCTATTTCCCTTGCCGCCGGCTGGTTATGCAGCCAGTTGCGATTGTCGCCGCTGAGTTCGGCTGCAGTCCAGCCGTACATGATTCTTTTCTCGGCTTTGCGTGGTTTCTTGAAGGTCTTGCCGGCGAGCAGGGCGATGATATGGCGATCGGTGTTGCCGAGGATGGAGAGCACCCGATGATATCTGAGCCAGTCAATGGTCTGGTTTGGAAAGGGGCCGTAAACCAAGGTGTCGCCACCGTTAATGATCAGATCGAAGGCAGGGGGAGGAAACC
>JARRLH010000348.1:0-6224 GCA_037387205.1 Desulfofustis sp. | reverse complement strand
GAATCTTTGACATCCTGGGCTTTTTCACCGAAAATCGCCCGCAGCAGCTTCTCTTCCGGCGAGAGCACCGTCTCACCCTTAGGGGTCACCTTGCCTACCAGGGTATCGCCGGCCCGGACATCGGCACCGATCCTGACAATCCCTGACTCGTCCAGGTTGCGCAGGGTATCTTCACTCACATTGGGAATGTCGCGGGTGATTTCTTCCTTGCCCAGCTTGGTGTCCCGAGCCATGGTTTCGAACACCTCGATATGCAGTGAAGTAAAGGCATCCTGCTTGAGGAGCCGCTCGTTGACCAGAATTGAATCCTCGAAGTTGAAACCGCGCCAGGGCATAAAGGCAATGGTGACGTTCTTGCCCAGGGCCAATTCACCCTTGTCGCAGGACGGGCCGTCGGCCAGCACGCTCCCCAGCTGCACACGGGTATGCGGCTTGACCAGAGGTTTCTGGTTAAAACAGGTGTTCTGGTTTGATTTTTTATATTTTTCGAGGCGGTAGACCGCTACCCCGGTCTCGGAACCGTCGACGCCGGGCTCGTCATAGCAGACAACGATGCGGTTGGCATCGACTTCTTCAACCACGCCGTCCCCGGCAGCCAGCAGACAGGCGCCGGAATCCCTGGCCACATAGCGCTCCATTCCAGTACCGACCAGCGGTGCGGCGGTGCGCATCAACGGTACGGCCTGACGCTGCATGTTGGAGCCCATCAAGGCCCGGTTGGCGTCGTCGTTTTCCAGGAAGGGAATCAGCGAAGCGGCCACACTGACCAGCTGATTGGGAGCAATATCCATGTAGGTGATACTGTCGGCGTTGGTGGTGATAACCTCGCCGTCCTCCCTGGCGATCAATGTCTCCGGGATTATACGATGCTTGCCGTCGACCGGCGTCAGGGCCGGAGCGATGTAATTGTTCTGCTCCTGGAGGGCGCTCAAGTAACTGATCTCCTTGTCATAGACAATCCGATCACCGACTTTGCGGTAGGGGGTTTCTATAAACCCATACGGATTGACCCGGGCGTAAGTAGCCAGGGAGACGATGAGACCGATGTTGGCACCTTCCGGGGTTTCCACTGGACAGATCCTGCCGTAATGAGTGGGATGTACGTCACGAACCTCGAAGCCCGCCCGCTCGCGGGAAAGACCTCCCGGCCCAAGGGCGGAAAGACGCCGCTTGTGGGTAACCTCGGAAAGAGGATTAGTCTGATCCATGAACTGGGAGAGCTGGCTGGTGCCGAAAAACTCCTTGATGGCCGCAGAGATCGGTTTGGGGTTGACCAGATCGTGGGGCATGAGGGTCTCCACGTCCTGCAGGGTCATGCGCTCCTTAATGGCCCGCTCCATGCGGACCAAGCCCATCCTGTACTGGTTCTCCACCAGTTCGCCAACGGTGCGGACCCTTCGATTACCCAGGTGGTCGATATCGTCTACGGTTCCCTGGCTGTCTTTGAGACGCACCAGGTATTTCACCGATTCGACGATGTCTTCCTTGGTCAGCGCCCGCTGGGAAATGTCCACGTCGAGGCCGAGCCTGGCGTTGATCTTGTAGCGGCCGACCTCGGAGAGATCGTAAAGCTCCGGGTTGAAAAACAGGTTCTGGAAAAAGCTCTCAGCCACTTCCGGTGTCGGCGGGCTTGACGGCCGCAGCCGGCGATAAATCTCCAACAGCGCCTCTTCGGTCGAACTGACTTTGTCGACAGCCAAAGTTTTCCTGAAGGATTCAGAATACTTCACCCCGTCAATACCGAGCACCTTGAACTCCTTGATCTTGGCTTCGCCAAGGGTGTCGAGCAGCGATTCGGTAATTTCGGTGTTGTGCAAAACCAGCGGCTGGTCCTCGGTTGGATCGGCGATATCGTGGCAGATAACCTTGCCGATAAGCGCCTCGGGCGAGATTTTCATGAACTCGATGCCCGCCGCCTCGATTTTACGGCACATGGCCCGGGAAATTTTCCGTCCTTTCCTGCCCAGAACCTCACCGTCCTTAGGATTGATCAGATCGAACTCCAGGCGGGTTCCAAAGGCGGTCTCCTCATCATAGCTGATCAGATAGCCGTCTTTCTGTTTTTTAATCGTGGAGATCGGATAGAAATGTTCAAGCAGCTCGGTACCGTTGTACCCCAGTGCTTTCAACAGGGTGGTAACCGGGAATTTACGTCGCCGGTCGATGCGTACATGGAGAACATCCTTGATATCAAATTCCAGATCGATCCAGGAGCCGCGTACCGGGATGATGCGGGCCGAGTAGAGCAGTTTGCCGCTGGCGTGGCTTTTACCCTGATCATGGGTATAGAACAAGCCAGGAGACCTCTGCAGCTGAGAAACGATGACCCGCTCTGTGCCATTGATAACGAACACGCCGTCGGCGGTCATCAGAGGCAGCGAACCGAAAAACACTTCCTGTTCTTTTATATCTCTGATCGACTGGACCCCGGTCTCCTCGTCGACGTCGAAGGTGATCAGCCGGACCACGATTTTCAATGGGATTTCATACGTCATGCCCCGCTGCTGACATTCCTGAACCGTGTATTTCGGCTCGCCGAACTTATATCTGACAAACTCCAGGGAACAGACGCCATTGAAGTCATTGATCGGAAAAATTTCTTTTAAAATGGCCTGGAGTCCAATATCTTCCCGTTGATCGGGATCGGAATTCTTCTGCAGAAAATGCTCATAGGATTTTCTCTGCATTGAAATCAGATGCGGTGGTTCCAGAATGCTGGCTGCACTGGCAAATTGCTTTCTGATTCTTTCCATGTTCTTCCTCGAGGTTGCTAAGACCTTGGATTTATCGATCTATTCTGTAAAATTCGCTGCGTATCATCGGACACCGACCAGAGGTTCTGCGGTGTATGTCCGGAAGCGGCTGTATATGGTGGTATAGGGTTGAGCCATGTGAAAACATCCAGTGTGGGAATTGCCCAATTCAATTGTTAAGCATTGCCTATTCTGTCGTCAAACATCGATCGATCTCTGACGCTTTTGCCAGAAACAAGCAACATATTGATATTAATATATGTTTTCAGCAAATTTAAGAAAGCCTGCCTAAACGCGACACGCCGCGCATAAAAGCGCAGCGTGTCGTAGCCGTGACAGTTCACCTGGTGAACCATCCGATTTATGAAAGAATTATTTAATCTCGACTGATCCGCCGACACCTTCGATCTTGGCTTTAATTTCCTCGGCCTCTTCTTTGGTGACGCCTTCCTTAACCGGCTGGGGTGCTCCCTCGACCAGTTCCTTAGCCTCTTTGAGGCCGAGAGCTTTAATCTAAAGCAACCTAAGCAGCCCCTGCAACAACGCCACCAACCCCACCGTCAACAGCTACCTCCCCGGCAGCGGAAACTCCTACTAATTCTTCCAGTTCCTGTTTGAGCTCGGAAACCTCAACAACGCTCATATTGGCAATGAATTCAATCACGTCTTCTTTGGTTACAGCCATTTTATTTTCCTCTTTTCCTTTGCTAGATAATCTTGATGTGAAAATTTCTCAGACCCTACTCAGGCCTGTTCCTTTTGATCTTGAACTGCCTGCAGACCATAGAGCAGTTTCTGCGGTACCGCCGAAAGCACTCTGACAAAAGCGGTTGGAACACCATTCATGACCGACAGCAGCTGGCCCAGCAGAACTTCCTTGGATGGAAGTTTGGACAAGGCGACCAGATTGTCGATAGTGATTTTCTCTCCTTCCAGAACAGCAGACCGAAGCTGAAATTTTTCATAATCTTCAGCGCACTTTGCCAATACCTTGGCCGGGGCAACCGGATCATCATAGGACGTGACAATGGCTGTCGTCCCGGTGAAATCATCGGTAAGAGATTCACAGGACGTGTCGGTAACTGCCAGTTTCAGAAGAGTGTTTTTGGCGATGCGGATTTCAGAACTTGTCTCCCGAAGATCGCGACGAATCTTCTCAAGATCTGCAACCGTCAAACCGCAATAGTCTGCAACAACAGAAAACTTCGCCCGTTTGAACGAATCGTTCAATTCGGCGACTATTGCTGCTTTCTCGTCTCGGTTCAAATTACCCTCCTCGTTTTGGTTTGATTACGTTTTTCGAAACAGCAGTTACCACGTGATACTTCCAGGTGTCATTAACACCCCAGTCTCGGCAGGTCGGTGAGCCCGATTAAACTTTCGTGCCTGCTGTCTTCGACAAATTAATTGCCGCATCCGGCGGCTCTTAATTTTTCCTCTAGCCTGTTAACTACTTTATTTGATCCTGGTCCTGACATCCAAGGTATCCACCTTGAATCCCGGGCCCATGGTTGATGACACTGAAATTGAGCGCAGGTACACGCCCTTGCTGGTTGACGGCTTGAGCTGGACAAGCCGCTCGATGAAAGCGAGTGCGTTTTCGTAGAGTTTCTGATCGCCAAAGGACACCTTGCCAATACCGGCGTGGACGATACCGGCCTTGTCGACCCTGAAATCGACCTTGCCGCCCTTGATCTCTTTGACCACGTCAGCGATATCAAAAGTGACCGTGCCCAATTTGGCGTTGGGCATCAAGTTGCGAGGACCGAGGATGCGGCCAATCTTGCCGACGGTACCCATCATATCGGGGGTCGCTACGGTTTTATCGAATTCGAGCCAACCGCCCTGAATTTTTTCCACCAGATCATCGGAACCGACATAATCGGCACCGGCCTCTGTGGCCTCTGCTTCCTTGGGCCCTTTGGCAAACACGAGGACCCGGGTCACTTTCCCGGTGCCATGCGGCAGTACCACCGAGGAACGCACCATCTGATCGGCGTGGCGTGGGTCAACGCCCAGCTTGACAGCGATATCGACCGTCTCGTCGAAGGCCGCATAGGAAGAAGCGACAACCTGTTGCATCGCCTCATCTATGGTTCTGACAATGGTCCGGTCGACCCCCTCTACCTTGTTTCTGTATTTTTTTCCGTGTTTCGGCATGATCGCCTCCTACTGCACGTGTCCCCCAGTCAGGGGGCCAGAGGTACGTAGTAAAGTTGATGTTTGTCTTAATCGACCACCGTCAGGCCGGCACTGCGGGCCGAGCCTTCAATGATTTTCATTGCACTTTCAACGTCGTAGGCATTGAGATCGGGCATTTTTATTTCAGCAATTTCCCTGATCTTATCCCGGCTGATTTCGGCGACTCGCTCGGTTTTCGGATTCCCCGATCCCTTCTGCACGTTCGCCGCCTTGAACAGCAGAACCGATGCCGGCGGCGTCTTGGTGATGTAGCTGAATGAACGATCCTGGTAGACGGTGATAACCACAGGAATGATGGTATCGCCCATTGACTGGGTCTTGGCATTGAACGCCTTGCAGAATTCCATGATGTTGACACCGTGCTGACCAAGAGCCGGACCGACAGGCGGAGACGGATTGGCCTTTCCGGCCGGAATCTGAAGCTTGATGTATGCCATTACTTTCTTGGCCATTTTTCTACTCCAACGATAGTGACGTAACTACTTATTGACTAAAAAATCAGGTGTTCGATACCTGCACGAATTCCAGTTCCACCGGTGTTTCCCGGCCGAAGATGGACACCATTACCCGGACCCTGCCCTTGTCGGGAAACACCTCGTCGACCACACCCTGAAAATTGGCAAAGGGGCCATCGATGACCCTGACAACCTCACCCACATCAAAGACAACTTTGGGCCTGGGCCGTTCCGATCCATCTTGAATTCGACCGATGATCTTTCCGGCATCCTCGTCGGACAGTGGCACGGGGTTGCGGTCATCCCCCACAAAACCTACCACCCTCGGCATGTTCTGGTGGACGATATGCCAGGTAGTGTCGTTGAGCTCCATGCTCACCAGCATATAGCCGGGAAAAAAACGCCTCGAGGAGGTCTTGCGGGACCCCTTGATCATTTCCACTACCTGCTCTGTCGGAATCAGGATTTCCCCAAAGTACTCATCAAGCCCTTCTTTGCTGATGCGCTCCTGAAGCGTTGCCTTCACCCTTTCCTCATAACCGGAATGGACCTGCAATATGTACCATTGTCTAGCCATTTTAGTACCGTTTGTTCATAGGACAGGAAAAGGTTGATCGGTCAGTGCTGTGCGTTGGCCAGCCGTAATCAATTCTCCAGAAATAGCGGTTAACGAAGAATCAGAGATATCAGTTTACCCAGAATAACATCAACGGTACCGAGATAAACGGAGACGATAATGGTCAGCAGAATGACCATCCCGGTGAGCCCCAGGGTTACCTTCTTGTCCGGCCAGGTAATTTTGGAAAACTCAGTC
>JARRLH010000347.1:0-6176 GCA_037387205.1 Desulfofustis sp. | reverse complement strand
CCCTTTTCAATCTCGACTTGCTCCATTACGATATGGTGCGTCATAAGCTGCCAATCCTGTTGCTGACTTCAACGCTGCACTAGCTCCACCTGCATGCTCAATGATCTTCAACGGCGTTGGCCTGTTCCTGATTATGTCTGAGCAGGGCAATATAGCGATAAATGCCGTGGACAAATTTGCCCAGCGGCATGGTGATAAAAAAAGCCAGTACCAATCCGAGATGGACGATCAACAAGATTCCCATCGCTGAAGTCTCTCGAAAGACAAGCAGCAACAGTCCGCTCAGACTGGTAAGCAGCAGCAGATTAATGAAACCAAGATCCATGCCTGCCGAAGCGGCATTATAAGGACGGCGGTCCATCTTTGATTTAAGTACCAGCATGCCAACCGTGCCAATCACGATCAAAACCCCACCCACGGTGCCGAGCACGACCGGCAGACTGAAATAGGGATAGGGGGCCGGCCAGTAAAACACATGATCGTAAATAGCCGCCACGGTTGTTGCTGCGAGACAGCCCATAAATCCATAAAAGACCAGGTGATGCATGGTTCTGCGGATGGTACTGAAACGATCATCCGGGTAGTTGCAGCCGTGTCCGCCGCCGTCGAGATATTTCAAGCGCAGCACATCCCAGATAGCGCCGCGGTTGCCGGACCCGCTGGCCAGATTCTCGTTGGTGACCTGCATTTCTTTCCAGAACGTCTGTATCCCCTTCCAGAAAGCGAACACCGCCCAGATCGCAATCAGGGTATACGGCACGATCATCGACAGATACGGGACGATCTCATAAAAAGAGCCGGGCCCTGTGTAGACCCCAAAGATTGTTTCGTGCCCCCTGGCGACCAGAGTGGTCAGATAGACTGCCGCGATCGAGAGCAACGTAATCAGAAACAGGGTCAGCCCGTTGCGTGTGAACAGCCCTTGCGCCGAGCGCGGCCAGGCGAATTCACCATAGGTCTCCTGCCTCAACTCGGCCATCGCTTTGGGGAAATTAAGATCGAAATCGTGCGGCGGCGCGTACTGGCAGGCATAATAGCAATCACGGCAATTATGGCACAGATTGGCCAGATATTTCAGATCTCCCTCGGTAAACGTTCGCCTCAATTCCATGGCTGGAAAAAGGGCGCAGAACCCTTCACAATAGCGGCAGGCATTACAGATGGTCATGACCCTGCCTGCCTCTTTCAAAGCTTCAGTTGACATGGGCAACAGCCTCCCTTCCTGCCAGACGTCCAAATACGGTTCCGATGGTCATGCCAAAGCCCGCCATATACCCCTGGCCCAGGATATTTCCTGACATGATTTCACCTGCTGCAAAGATATTGGCCGCCGGGGTATCATCCTTCATAAGTACCTGGGCCCGCTCGTTGACCGCGACGCTCAGATAGGTAAATGTTATTCCCGGTCTCAGCGGATAGCCATAGAAGGGCGGGGTATCGATGGGCCGGGCCCAGTGGCTTTTTACCGGCTCGATTCCCTCGGTCCGGCAGTCGTCCAGTTCACCGGGGTCAAAGGACCCTGGACGTGTCGCCTCGTTATACTGGCTGATCGTTGCTTCCAATTTCTGGGGGTCCAACTCAAGTTTATCCGCCAATTCTCTCAAGGACTGGGCCTCGACCGGCGGAAAGACCGACGGCATGAACAGATCGATCGACTTGGCGTCTATTATCGAATAACCAATCTGGTCAGGCTGCTGGGCCACCAGTCTGCCCCAGATCGCATAGCGTTTCGGCCAGAAGTCCTCGCCCTCATCGTAAAATCTTTTGGCCTCACGATTTACCACCACACCAAACGAGACGCAGTCGAGCCTGGTGACGATGCCGCCGTCATATTTGGGGGCCCGGGCATCGATTGCCACTGCATGGCACTGGCGCGGATCGCCTATCTGCTTGGCACCATTTTCGAGCATTATTTTCAGCACCTTGCCCTTATCATAAGGCGAGCCGCGGACAATGAAATTGTCTGCAGCCGGTCCCCACTCCTCTTTGAGCCACTCGAGGTTGGCCTGAAATCCGCCCGAGGCAAGCACGGCAGTTTTGGCTCTTACCCTGTATTCGGATCCGTCCCGTTGCACTACTGCCTCCGAAAACATTCCTTCGTTGATAATCAGATCGACCACTTCGGTCTCGTAGCTGATTGCCACCCCGAGCTCTTCTGCGGTCCGATAGTAGGCATTCATCAGGGCCCTGCCGCCGCCCAGAAAAAAGGCGTTGGTGCGGGCCAGGTGCAGGGTGCCCCGCATCGCCGGCTGGAACATGCAACCATGCTCCCGCATCCAGTCGCCGACGTTGTTCGACTCCCTGATGGTGAGACGGGCGAGCTTCTCATTGGTTTTGCCGCCGGTTACCCGCATCAGGTCCTCGAAAAATTCATCTTCGGGATAAGGTCCGGTAAGAAATTCGTTGCCCTGGTCGTGCATATAGCGCAGGTTACGGGTGTGGCGGCTGTTGCCCCCTCTGAAATCTTTGGGGGAAACCTCCAGTACCAGCACCGAGGCACCGGCTTCCCTTGCGGTCATTGCCGCACAGAGCGCCGCATTGCCGCCGCCGATGACAAGGACATCATAGGTTCTAGAAAGATCGCTCACGGTTTAGTTACCTCTTTATTTGACGATGACTGGAGCCATTTCTTCAGATATCAGACTTGTGAATTCACAAAGCGTGCCATTTTAAAGTCCCGCGCTGATCATTGCTTCTCATCCACCCAACCTAGATAGAATAGCTTAGCCAGCGTCTTAATTGGACGATTATAGGTATAAAAATCATGATGTTATTAGATTTAATTTCATTGGATCGGAGGTATTACCAGGCATCGGTGGGACAATCATTCGTGGGAGTCGCTGTGTTCCCTGATTGACATTTTGTTTCATCTTGAACATAATCGTTTCATTACGAAACATAGTGGTCGAGGGTGTTCCTCCATGAAAACCAGTCTCTTCAATATCGGCGTTTTTATATCCAGTGTTTCTTTGGGCAATGAGATCGGCAGAATCACCCGGGAACAGCAAGACAACTTCACCATCTCCCACAAGAGTATGGAAGATGCCATTCCCGTCGGCAAAGAGATGGAACGGGCCGGTGTCGAGGTCATCGTCAGCCGGCGCGGTACCGCCAATCTGCTTCGAGAAAACTTGCAGATTCCGGTATTTTCGTTGCCTCAGTCTTCTCTGAGCGTAATGACCAGCGCCAAACGTGCCGCCGATGGCCTACTGCTGCTGCCCAGGAAGAAGAGAAAAATATTCCTGCCCAATTTTGGTGCTGAGGTACCGGGGCTGGAGATTGTCGGCGAACTGCTCGACATCGACTTCAAGCAGGGCGTTTACTATGATTCAGCAAGCCTAGAGCAGATAATCTGCAATGCTGCCCAGGAGGGTTTCTCGGTGGTCATCGGTGGGGCCGCAACAATGCGTTACTCGAATAAATATGGCCTTGGTTACCAGGTACTGAGACAGGAACTGAGAACCCCAATCCATGATATCCTGGAAACCATTGAGAACGCCAAATCCGCTGCCCTGTCTACCCGTGAGGAAAAAGCGACCACCCAACGCTACCAGTCGATCATGAATCTGGCCTCGGACAGTATCATCTCAGTCGATTCAAACGGAAATCTCACCACCATCAACAACAAGGCAAGAGCGGTGCTTGGGGTCGACGATCAGGACATAATCGGTCAACCAGTAGCGGCGCTGATCAGCAACAGCAGCCTACGCCGCACCATTCGCACCCAGGTTCCGGTACAGGACAAGATAGAACAGATAGGCGACGAGCTCTTTATCTACAACCAGGAACCGCTGAAGGTGGAGGATGAAACCGTCGGCGCCGTCTCCACCTTTAGGGAAATATCCACGGTGATGCGGGCGGAAAGCAAGGTTCGGCGCTCACTGACCAAAGGATTTGTGGCAAATTACATCCTCGAGGATCTGGTCTATAAGAGTCCGGAAATGGGCAATATCGTCTGTACCTGCAGGGAACTGGCAAAAACTGACTCGACCATACTAGTCACCGGGGAAACCGGTACCGGTAAAGAAGTAATTGCCCAGGCTATTCACAACCTCAGCCGTCGCAAAAAGAAGCCTTTCGTTTCTGTACACTGCGCAGCGCTCCCCGAACAGCTGCTGGAGAGCGAACTGTTCGGCCACGAGGAGGGAGCCTTCACCGGTTCGAAAAAAGGCGGCAAGCCCGGTCTGTTTGAAATGGCGCATCAGGGCACCATTTTCCTTGATGAGGTTGATTCCACCTCTCATAATGTGCAGCTGCGGCTGCTCAGGGTATTGCAGGAGAAAGAGGTGATGCGGATCGGAGGAGATAGAAAAATACCCGTCAATGTGAGAGTAATTGCGGCCGCAGGAAAAGATCTCTGGTCGGTGGTCACCAGCGGTCAATTCAGGAAAGACCTTTTCTTCAGACTCAATGTACTGCGGATAGGCATCCCCCCTCTTCGGGAACGAAAGGCGGATATCCCTCTTCTGCTGAATCATTTTATGCATTACCACGCGGGTAAGTTGGGAGTGAAACCACTGACCCTGCCCGATTCATATCTGAAAATGCTGTTGGAATACTCCTGGCCGGGCAACGTCAGGCAGTTGAAGCATTTTGCCGAGCAATTGTCGCTCAACAGTACCTTTCAATTCAGCACCAGCACGCTCGATACTCTTTTTAAGGAACTGCGTGCCATTGTCGAACCTGAGGAAAAGGTTGTCCAGGATCAATTCCAGGGCACCTCGCCCGCTTCCCTCAAGCTCGCCGACCCTGAATCAGAAGCCCAGGCTATTCGCAATGCTCTTCATAAGGCTCAATTTTCAAAGACCAAAGCGGCTGAGTTATTAGGCGTCAGTCGAACAACATTATGGCGAAAGTTGAAACAGCTCCAATAAAGATGGCTGTTGCAATTCTAAAAAGCCTTCATCAACTGCCGAATTCTGCATAAATTACAGATATTATTATTTATTTATCACGCTCATTCCTGAGCCTGTGAATAACGTCAGTTCCGCTTATTCTCAATAATTCGGTAGTTTCTGCGAATATATAAAAGCCTCAGCTCTCGTGCTCACGCACCGTCCTGGCAACTATCCTGATACAGAACGGTACGATGAGAAAGAGCAGCAGAAGCCTGAACAGATGATGGGTTGCCACATAGGCCGGGTCATACCCCAGGGCAAGGGCTATGGCCGCCATCGCTTCGACTCCTCCCGGGGCAAAGGCGACAAATACCTGACCGAACGGGATGTCCAGCATTACAGATACGGGGTAGGCGAACCCGACGGCAAGCAGTCCGGTAATCAGGGCGCAGATAAGCGATGCGGCCAGCAGACGTCGTAAGTCAGCCATTGGGATTGACGAGAAGCGCGCCCCAACCATGGATCCCGTTATCGTGAAGCCACAGAAAATCAACGGGACCGGCGGCCGGCCGCTGACCATGCCCAGGTAGTGCCCGACACCGCTCACCAGCACGCCGACAAGCAGGAATGCGGCCGGTATCGGCCACCTTTGAGCAACGATGCCCATGGCAAAGGCAAGGGCGATGACAACGAGGCTGCCGAAAAGACTGCCGCTTGCCTGAGGCTCTATGTGGCCGGGGGCAAAACCCAGATGGGTGAGGATGAAGGGCAGCAGGGTGGTGACCAGTACCAGGCGAATGTTCTGGATCACGATAATAGTGCGGACATCACCGACTCCGCCGGCTGCAATTGCCAGTACGTAGGCGATTACCCCCGGTGTCGTGGAAAGTACCGCGGTCTCCGGCGTCTGGGCATAGAAGCGGGCCAAAACCCAGCTGCCCACGAGTATTATCGTGCCCACCGCAAGACCTAGGAAAAAAAGACTGATGGGCCAGTGCACCGCCTGGCTCAGCGCCTCCTTGGTAATGCCGCTGCCGAGCGAGCAGCCGATAATGGTAAAGGCAAAATTGCGCAACAGATTCGGAATACCAAGCGGCAGCCGTGAAAGCGCGGCGATTGACACCGCGATGCTGGCCCCCACCAGGGGCGCGGCCGGTACCCCGGCCAAGGCGGCTGCCGTGGCGCCTGAAAAGCCGATAACCAGGGTAATCAGCACCGATCTTAATGGAATTTTGGTCATACCGACCCCGTACCCTTCTGTGCTATTTCTCAGCGCGCAGGCGGCTGCGTGAAAAATGGCGGCTCAGGATTTCCCTTTATAGAACGCCTCGGGAACGA
>JARRLH010000346.1:0-5147 GCA_037387205.1 Desulfofustis sp. | reverse complement strand
TCTGATGACTGGAAAAATAGCCGCAACCTCCTACCTCCGCCCAAAAATCAGATTCAGACAACTGCAAAGGCCCCCTCCTCTCCTCAAAAACCCGTTTCCGCCTCCCCCCGGAAACGGGTTTCCCTCTTTCTTCCTGATAGAAAAGATTTAACCCGGATGAACAGAACATGGTTTGCACTGGCTTTGTTCATTGCCATTATCGCTGAAAAAATTTCGCTATCCTTACTCGGCTGATACCGTTCGCATGTGCTTGGGAATGATCATGACAAAACGGTTCTCGGCCTCATCTAGCAAATGCTCGACGGCAGCGGCCTCGCCAGATTGATAATTATTTTCAAGTTCGTCTATATAGCGGCCGAGCAGTTCCCTGACATCTGAAAGTCCATTTGGATCGATCTTTTTCAAGCTGATATTGGCGCCTTGCGCAAATCGGTTCCGGAGCATTTTCCGCGTAAAATTCAGTTCAGGATAGAGACATTGATATATAACCCCCCCGGTCATGCCGGCACAGATCCAGGGACCCGGATCACCAAGCACCACGACTCTGCCGCCGGTCATATATTCAAAGGCAAAACCCTTCAAATGTGCACGGCAGGCAATGTTACCTTCTTGATCCCTGACCCGTTCAACAATTCTGCCGCCAAAAATCACATCAGCCCCCGATAATCTGATACAGGCTCTTGAATCTGCCATATTCTGGACGATAAGCATGCCGCCGATGGCACCATAGGCAAAACTCTTGCCGGTTGAACCGTCAATCCTGCGGCCAACAAGATTTCTCCCTTTGAGTACCGCCAGGAAACCGCCGAAGCTTCCCTTGGCAGCACCGTCCTGGGAACCGCCTTCCACAATCACATCAACATTTAAGTTATTAAATGCACTTAAACCATTACCTGGTACCGATGAGGACAGCCTCAGGGTCGCTCTATACGGGGAATCAGAGCCATACTGACGTTCAATGGCTCCGGCCAGGTATGTGCCCACGGCTCGATCAATGGAACGCACGTTTTCACCGGCAAAAATCATCTGCATGTTCCCACGGGCAAAGCGGTCCATGGCCAAGTCAGAAATGAGGCGGGTAAGATGATTAAGAGGCTTTCTTGTTATCTGCGGCTTGGGATATTGATCCGGATCGCAGATAAGTACCGGGGGCGCCAGGATGTCTGCAGCGGAAATACGGTCGGCAAAACGGACCTGTTCGAGCAGATCGGTACGGCCGACAAGATCCTGCAGACTGGTCTCACCCAGGGTTGCGACATGCATTTTCAATTCTTCGCCTATACCGGTTAGCAGCCGCGCTAGATTTTCGACCTCATCAGCCACAACCCGCGGGAAAAAAGCCTTGACGCCGCGTGCTTTCGCCTCTCCCTTGGTGCTCAGTTGGGTTGAGATTCCACGGGGACAACGGTCTAGATGACATTGCTCGCAGCTGATGCAGCCTATGCCCATAAGGGCTGCTGTGCCAAACCCTACGCGGTTGGCGCCGAGCAGGATCATTTTCAGAACATCTGCGCCGGAACGCATGCCGCCGTCGACCCACAATTCTACTGAATCACGCAAGCAGGATTCGAGTAGGGCCCGATGTGCTTCGCTGACACCTATTTCCGCCGGCAGTCCGACAAAACGCTTGGCGTGCTGCCGGGCCGCACCGGTGCCGCCCTCGTAACCGCTCAGATTGATGATATCCGCCCCTGCTTTGGCAATTCCTACGGCAATGGTCCCGATACCGCTGGTGATAGGCACCTTGATCGATATCCTGGCATGGGGATTGGCTGTTTTAAGTTCGGTGATAATCTGAGCCAGGTCTTCGATGGAATAGATATCATGATGATTTGAAGGCGAGATCAGGGTGATACCCGGCTTGCAGTGGCGGGCACTGGCCACCATGGCCGTAACCTTTGCGCCCGGCAGATGTCCGCCCTCTCCAGGCTTGGCTCCCTGCCCTATCTTTATTTCCAGGTAATCTACTGAATTAATAAAAGCCATGAAGACGCCGAAACGGCCTGAAGCCAGCTGCTGTCCCCGATTTTTTCGGTATTTACCCAGCATGTCTGGAATTTCACCGCCTTCGCCGTTTATGCAGATAATGTTTGCCATCAGGGCAGCGTCAGCATAGGTGCGAAAACTGTTTTCGCCCTGGGACCCGAAACTCATGGCTGCAATAACCAGCGGCATGGCATGGGAGCCTATGGATATGTCGACCTTCCCTGGGTAAGTTTGACTTTTTTTCTTCGGTGGCTTGAAACGCAGCAGATGCCTGATACCTGTCGGCAGTGAACCATCAATGTCAGCAATCTGAGCCGCCATTTCAGCATAATCTTTATCCCCCTGGGCCACACCACGTAATATTTTGCCTATTTTCGGATTTCTGGCCGGCTCATGATATATCTTCTGCTCTTCAGCAGCAATCGCCCTCAGGTAACGATCTTTGGCGAGTCTTTCCAGTTCAGCTGCATCCAGACCAATATTTTCTGCAGCGCAGAAATTACGTACACCCAGCAATGCAGCAAATTCTCGGGTCAGGCCGATGGTGGCAAAAATGCGGCCGTAACCGCACAACTCATGAATGCCCATGGTGGACATCCCCTTTTCCATGCCCTTATGCAGCACCGCTAGATTATTACGCAGAATAGTCTCACCGCTGTGACCGTCATCAATATTAGCGCATGACACCCGGTAAAGAAGATAGGGAACCAGCCCATCGGCTCCCAGACCTAACATGAACATGATGTCATGCAGATTGCGGATGGCGCCTGAACGGACAATGATTCCTGCCTCCCGGCGAATACCGTGCGAAACCATGACTTCGTTGAGCCGCACCAGAATGAGAGCCGGGTCGACATAGATCCGATGATCGGCAAATGATGCGCCGTCATCGATAATGACAAGAACAGCACCCTTTTTTACTGCTGCAACAGCCTCACCGCATAGTTCCTCAACCCGGTTCACCAGGCTGGCATCAACAGAGAAGGTGGAATCCAGACAACAGATCAGGGATTTATCCCGGTCATAGCCGGTGAAAAAATCATAGACATCTTCATAAAGACAGGTATTAAACTCCCGGCTCACCTTTCTGCAGACATCTGGATCAACAAAGGATGCCAGTGATGATTTATCGATTAAAAGCGGACTCTGCAGTTCCAAGCCCAGCGGCGAAACAGACCGATCTCCGCTGATATCGGGTCGACTGCCGAGAATGGTGCGCAGAGAAAAATGCTCTCTCTCCCTTTCCCGGTCAATGGCCGGGTTGGTCACAACTGCCACCATCTCCTTGGCATAGTCTGATATGTTTGGCAGCGACTCTGGAGAAAATGCGGCCAGAGGGCCTGTAAAACCGAGTGAGCCTATAACTTCGCGCCCCTGGTGTGAAACGCGGCAGCCCCCGGTAGAAAGAGGAAAAATATCTTTTTGTCCGGGTACGTCCACCAAGCAATTTGACCAATCTTTTCTGAATACCTCCGTAATCAAGGACCTCGGCCTGAATTCCCCGTCCGCCGTATATGGCTACCTTTTCACCGGGCCCGAGAGGACGGGGATCGTGCATTGTATGTTCCAGGTCAACAACACCTTTCTCAGAGGACAGGAAATAGCTGTAATCCGATTCCCCGAACCACAGTGGCCTTAAACCCAGCGCATCGACCGAGCCCAGACAGGTGTTGCCAAAACGGCCGACAACAGCGGCAGGTCCCTGGGCCGAACTTGGAAAAAACCAGCGATAGAGGGTATACACATCCTGCAGGTCCCGGGGATAGTATGCTACTTCAGAATAAATTGCCGGAAAGACCATCTCAAAGGCTTCAAGGAAATCAAGTTCATGACTATTGATCAGTCCTTCAATAATGCGGTTGAGATCCTGGGAGTCGCTGCCTTCCGGTACCGGCTCAATGCCAAGGGCCCGACCGGTAAAACGCAATCGCTCTATGGTATTTATCTCGCCATTATGCCCCAGGAGCGAAAAAGGCTGTGTCCGTTCAATCGTGGGTAGTGTATTGGTGGAATAACGGCTATGGCCAAGGGCCATGACTGACCGGAAATTTTCATCCATAAGCTCAGGAAATACCCGGGGCAGAAGATCGGGCACTCCCTGAAGTTTGAAAACCACCGAATCAAGACTGAGCGAGCCAACATGCACCCGGGGAAATTCCTGCTCGATCTCTAGCTGCAGGTCATAGAGTTGTCTCGTTGCCAGCTGTTTGTCATGAGTCCCTATCAGCCCTCCAACCTGCCAGAAAAGCGGGGCATCAATTCTGGCCCTCGGACCAAGTTCCTCGTTTCTGGTGGACCCGGAATTTTCAACCAGCAGGCCGGCATCTTGGGAGCCAAAGAGCTCTCGCAGCCGTGCCAGGATATGAACAGCCTCGGACTTGATATCAGCCGGCAGCAGAATATGACCGACGAAAAAACTTCTTGATTCCGCCAGATAAGGACTCATCTGATTGACAGCCAGTCTCCGGCTCCAGATTTCACGGGGTATATCGGTACAGATGCCGCAGCCGTCTCCCTCGCCGTTTATGTCGCCTGAGCGGTGCCCCATCTTGCGTAGAGCGTCAATTGTATGAACTATAGCGGCATGACTGGATCGGCCGCGTTTGTCAACAAAAGCAATTATGGCGCATGCACTGCGATCTTCAACAGATCGGTGGTAAATCATTTCATGCTCCTCTGTCTGATAGGCATCTACGGCTAACTTAACGATCCGGAATCATATTGACCGACAGGTACGCAAGTACGATCTTTTCTTAGCATACATTTGAATGATTTAAAATTCCATCTTTGAATCCCATGAAAACCTGTTTCAGCACACAAAACAGGACTACCGAAACAGCCACCGTATAGATCGTCTTACATTATCTGCAATCCAATACTAACTCCGCATGTTCAGCAGAATTCTCACTCCAATGGGCAGCAGCTCTCACCTTTCTCTTGTTAGAACAAATCACCTGATAACGGCAATTAATCATTATCCATACCACCTGATTCTGGCTCTTGCCCATAAGATGCACGGGCCCTATAGATCAGTTATGTTTGGAATTCACGTTAGAGTTTCAGCCAAAACAATACTCTCGTGAGACAGGAGTTAATCTTGCCTGGCAGAACAAATCTGAACGCATCTGCAGGATAGGCTGCCAAGATAAAAGATCAGTACC
>JARRLH010000345.1:0-3550 GCA_037387205.1 Desulfofustis sp. | reverse complement strand
GATAACCAGATCCTCAAGCTCGTCCTCACGAAACCCCGCCTGCAGCAACTCGGTCTCTGAGTAATTTATCTTCTTCTTGCACTTCTGACAAAGTCTACGACCGAGTCTCTGAGAGAGAACCATGGTCACCGATGAGGCGATCAAATAGGGGGGCACACCGATATCAACCAGGCGGCCGATGGTGGCGGCACTGTCATTTGTGTGCAGGGTCGAGAATACCAGATGGCCGGTCATGGCAGCCTTGATACCGATCTCCGCCGTTTCATAATCACGTATCTCACCAACCATGATTATGTCGGGATCCTGCCGCAGAAATGCTCTGAGGGCGGCGGCAAAGGTCATGCCGACTTCCTGGTTTACATTGACCTGATTTATCCCCTTGAAACTGAATTCAACCGGATCCTCAGCGGTAAGAATTTTAATATCTTCGGTATTTAACGAATCGAGAGAAGAATAGAGGGTAACCGTTTTACCCGAACCGGTGGGTCCGGTAACCAGCAACATCCCCTGAGGGCGCGCCAGACAACGTTTGAGCATCTCGAAGGTATGCGGCTCGAACCCAAGCCTGGTGAGATCGACGTTGAGGGCGCTCTTGTCCAAGATTCGCAGGACAACCGATTCTCCGAACAGGGTCGGCAATGAGGATACCCGAAAGTCGACGGCCCGATTTTTGCCCAGCCTCATTTTGATCCGCCCGTCCTGGGGGACCCGCCGTTCGGTGATATCAAGCCCGGCCAGAATTTTCACCCTGGCTATCATCGCATTTTTAATAGTCAGGGGCAGATTCATAGACTTGAACAGGGACCCGTCTTTACGATAACGAACCTGCATTGAACGTTCATAAGGTTCGATATGGATGTCCGATACCTGGTCCTGGACAGCTTTTACAAGAATACCGTTTACCAGCTTGATGATGGGCGCATCCGAGGCAGCGAACTGGTCGAGGCCGTCTTCCTCTCTACCGCTCTCGATCTCAAAGTCATCGGCCGCTTCGGCCACGATGGCACCGAAATCGTCTACTTCTGTAATGGAGAGTTCATCTTCAGCCTCTTCCGCCGTCGAGGAGAAAAAGGAATGGGCTTCCTCGTCGTCGATGCCATAATATTTCTTATAGGCTTCTACTATATCTTTCTCGGTGGAAACACAAACAGACAACTCCTTTTTCAGTTCATCCTGCAACTCCTCGACCGCAGCGGCGTCAGAGGGCTCCGCCATGGTGATCTGGAACGTATTACCAGCCAGGCGCAGGGGAAAGGCCATATATTCCTTGGCCAGTTCATAGGGCATCAACTTTACCGCATCGGGACTCGGCGGTTCGTTCTTGATGACGGCGGGTACGTAGTTATGATGGCGGCTGAGAAAGTTGAAAACCGTATTCTCGTCGATGTACTCAAGCTGGCGAAGAACGGCGCTCATGCGAGTGCCGTTCTTCTGTACTTCTTTCTTGGCAGTTTCAAATTGAGTGGCCGTAATATATCCGGCTTTACTCAGCAACTCCCCAACCTTAATTCTGCCTGCTCCGGATTGATCCTTGACGGTCTTTTTAATCGAGGAGCGTCTTCGTGCAATATTTCCAGATGATATAGCCATGGCTTCTTACGTTTCAAGAAAGGTGTAACATGATGATTTATATCTTAACTGATTCATATTACACCTTTCTTACTAAAAATACTAATTCCTGCCTAAAATACGCCTTCAACCTTGCCGGTCTCAACATCAACGTCTACACGCTTGAATGCAGGGTTAGAGCCAGTGCCCGGCATGAGACTGATAGTTCCCGCAACTGGTACGATAAAGCCTGCACCGCCATAGGTAAGAACCTCGCGGATGGAGAGTCTCCAGCCTTTGGGTACACCTTTGAGGGCTGGGTTGTCGGAGAGGGAAAGGTGGGTTTTGACCATACACATCCCCATTTTAGAAAGCTCAGGATCGGCCTGGATTCTGTCAATAGCCCTGTTGGCATCTGCAGAGTAGTCAACACCGTCGGCGCCGTATACTTCCCTGGCGATGAGTTCAATTCTCTCTTTGATCGGCATATCCAGCTCATAGAGAAGTTTGAATTCGGTCTTGTCTTCACAGGCTTCGACAACGGTCTCGGCGAATTCGATCGCGCCGTCACCGCCGTGCTCCCAGTGTCTGGAGAGAGCGACCCGGGCGCCTTCCGCTTCACAGAGTTCACGAACTTTGGCGATTTCCGAGTCGGTATCGGTGTAGAATGCGTTTATACATACAACAGGGCTGATTCCTGCTTTACGGACGGTTTTGATGTGATGGATAAGGTTATCGCACCCTTGTGCGACCCATTCAACGTTCTCCTGATTGTATTCTTCAGGCATCGGCTTGCCCGGGACGGGAACGGGGGCCCCGCCGTGGCATTTCAGGGCGCGGATAGTTGCAACAACAACTGCGCAGTCGGGCTTGAGACCAGAGAAACGGCACTTGAGGTTCCAGAATTTCTCAAAACCGATGTCAGCACCAAAGCCGGATTCAGTGACGTGGTAGTCAGCAAGTTTCAACCCTACGCGGTCGGCGATAATAGAGCTCTGACCGATGGCGATATTGGCGAAAGGACCGGCGTGGACGATTACCGGTTGCCCCTCCAGAGTCTGCATCAGAGACGGATTCAAAGCATCGACCATCCAGGCGGTCATGGCGCCGGCAACGCCCAGATCTACAGTGGTGACCGGCTTGCCTTTTTTGGTGTAGGCAACAACGATTTTACCCATTCTCTCCCGCATATCCTTGAGATCTCTGGCAACAGAGAGAATGGCCATAACCTCTGAAGATACGGCAATTCCAAACTTGGATTTCATCATGAAGCCGTCAGCCTTTCCGTTAACACCGTCGATACCGATGATGATGTTTCTGAGCGCCTGGCAGCAGAAGTCCATGATCCAGCCCATCTCCACGTTTGTCGGGTCGATGTCGATTCTTTTCATGCCGGACAATCTTTCGAGCTGCTCGTCGGTGTAGTTTCGTTCGTGCTGCATACGGGAGGTGAGTGCCACCATTGCCAGATTGTGGGCATTCATAATGGCGTTGATGTCCCCGGTGAAACCAAGTGAGAAAGGAGTGAGCGGGATACACTGGGCAAGACCGCCGCCGGCGGCGGAGCCCTTGATATTCATAGTCGGGCCGCCAGAAGGCTGACGAATAGCAGCGCATACGCTTTTACCTATCTTTCCAAGTCCCTGGACCAGACCCATGGATGAAGTAGATTTACCTTCACCGAGCGGGGTTGGAGAAATGGCTGTGACGTCGATGTATTTCCCATCCGGCTTGTCCTGCAGGCGATCGAGCACCTTGCGGAAGTCTATCTTGCCGATGTAGTGGCCCTGCGGAAGAAGCTCTTCCTTCGTTAAACCAAGCTTTTCACCGATCTCGTAGATCGTCAACATGTCCTTCTCAGCATCTTGTGCAATCTCCCAATCTGCATGTTTCGTAGGATCTAAAGCCATTTAAAACCTCCCTTTCATCAAAGAGTTTAATGTGGTGGATTGCCTTGAAAAACCGGCATACAAAGAACCTTAAAGCGGTTCGGACGACCATG
>JARRLH010000344.1:0-3555 GCA_037387205.1 Desulfofustis sp. | reverse complement strand
TTGCCTTTTGCATATAGTGGTTTCCATAGACACGAAAACAGTGTCAATGGGGTCTAGAATGTGTATCCGTTTAATAAGTACACTACTTTCACTATCTGCTATATATGTTTAGTTCCTGGTAGTCATGAATACTTCAGATATGGTCAGCATATCTAAAACTTTTACGCATGGTCAGGATTAAAGATTTATAGCAGATAGTGAAAGTAGTGTACTTATTAAACGGATACAAATTCTAGACCCCATTGACACTGTTTTCGTGTCTATGGAAACCACTATATGCAAAAGGCAAGAATGGAAAAAACCTGATATGCAGTGTTAGGACAAGGCTGGGAATTGCAGCCAAGAACCATCAGTACTTAGAATCTCCAAATCAGTGTTGCATTAAAGAAATGGATTTCATTTGTTTTGTAATCGCCTTCCAGTGGCCCCTGGAGTGCACCTCCCTGCTGGTTGATCTCGGCATCTCCTGCATCAAGATACTCATAGGCAACGCCAACAGTAATGTCTTCGTTCCAGTCGTACTGGAGGCCTGTGCCAAAGCGGAGTTGCCTATCCAGGGGCATATCGGGCGTCCTGTCCTTATCATCAACCGGCGAGCTATCATAAGCGAAACCAAGTGAGTAGAGCCAAGCCTCAGCGAATCTGTACTGTGCTCCTATAGCAACATGCCAGGTGTCCTTGAAATTGCGGTCTTGGGTGAAGTCTGTCGTATTTTGGGATTTAACAGAGATACTTGTCTTACCGAACTCACTCCAGTCCTGCCAACCGAAGTTGCCCATGACTGCCAGCTTCTCGGTGAACTCATGGTAACCGCTTACCATGACTGCCTGGGGAATGGTCATCTCCAGATCCACCTTGCTGCCGGTGACACCGATGGCATCTAGAAGAATCTGAAGATTTGGTGCCACGCCTTTCAAATTCGCGACATCTTTAAAATCAAACTCCACCTCAGAGCGGTAGGTAACGCCGAAGCGGGTCGCTTCGCTGAATTCCGCCAGTACACCAAGGTTCCATCCATAGCCGATATCGTCGTCCTCGACTTTGATCTGTCCATCAGGGGTTCCGGCTCCGTCCGTCACCTGGTTGTTGATTGCAGCCTTCTGTTCAAGCTCCGCATATATAACGCTGAAGCCTGCACCAAGGGAAAGCCATTTGTTGACCCGGTAGCCTACCCCCGGGTTGATGCCTAAGGTCAGAAATTCTGCTTTCTGGACGTAGTAGCGCCCGGCCCAGTCGTTGTCGTAATCGAGCCCCAAGCCGAAAAACGATCCCGTAGACACCCCTAACTTCAGATCTGGGGTCAAATTGTGGACATAGTGAAGACCGGCAGCCGGAACGAAATCTCCGGCGTTACCGCCGTCTCCTCCGCCAAAACTTGATGAATCGGTGTCGAACTCCACGTCGACAATGAGGCCCTGGAAGCCGGCAAGGACTTGAGATCGGTCCAGTCGCGTCATCCCGGCTGGATTGGTTCCAGCTGTGGAAGCATCCTTAGCAGCGGCAGCCCGGCCAGCAGCAGCCGTGCCCAGATCGGGCGTTGTCTGTTCGTAAAGCCACAGTCCGGCTGCCCAGGTTGATGTGGAAAGTAAAGCTATAAACAACACTGCCGCAACGAGGCATTGGGACCATAGACGCATGTCAAAGTCCCTTTCTTAAATGAAAGTTTCTTTGGGTTACACTTGATTTCTGTCAGATGAAATCTGAAGACTATAAAGACTATCTAGTATGTCCATCTTTTCTAAAGCATGTCGTCTCAGTATCGAGGGTCTTCAGATTGTTGTCGACAAGAAAAAGAAAAGCGCGGACTCGAAACGCGAATCCGCGCCATATGTTATCAAGGCTGACAAAAGAATGATAGTCACAGTGTTTGATTTTGTAATATGGAGTTTAAGCGACTGGCAAACGGGACCGATGTCGTCAGACCGTATACAGATTCGCTCAACGGTTTGTTGACATCATTCGCCTACGTACTTTACTTCCTCCTTAAAGGGATTCATTTTTGTCTTCTTGGCTGAGGCCTTCTTGGTGCCAGGCATCATCTCGAAGCCCAGCTCGAATTGAACCAGCGCAGACTTGAGCTGTTCGTACACCTCTCGGTTGCCTTTAAGTTTTGCCTTTCCTTTTTTGATCTGTTCGTCGAAGCTGACAGCCCCCATCATGGTTTCCTCGAGATCGGCGCGATTGATGGTGACGGTCAGGTCGGCGTCGTCAACCTGAAACCCCTTGATGTTGGTAAGGGTGGCATTGCTCAATTCCACCACGAACTTCTCGTTGTTGTCAGGGGTTACCAGGTTGATAGTGAACTCTTTGCCCTTGGCCTTTTGGCTGTCAAGTCGGATGCCGAGAAAATCCAGCCACAGCTCGGTGGTCATGGCCCGGATCATGTCAGGACCTGCCGTTTTGGGCGAGGCCCCGGTAGGAATGCCGGAGCGAAGCTCCAGGGCGGCCGCCAGAAAACTATTGCGCACGCTGGGGCTCTCCTGCTGATAGCCGATCTGCTCGAAAACATCGGCCAAAAGGTCCTTGGCCTCCTGATTTTGTGGTTCTGCATACACTAATTTGTTTAGAATTTCTTGGGCGTGGCGGTATTTCCCCTGATCGTAGAGTTCCCGGCCTTTGGCGATAATCGACTTCGGGCCGCCCATCATTTCCACGTAAAGCGGGGCCGAGTCTTCCGGCGACAGCGGGATCAAGGTAGTGGGATTGCCGTCCCAGTAGCCCAGGTAGCGGTTGATCACCGCCCGACTATTATGCTCAACTGAGCCGTGATAGCTTCGCACCGCCCACTGTCGCTGTAGGCTCTCAGGTACCGTGTAAACATTGTGCACCTGGTTGATGGTCACTCCCTGATTGGCTAGGTGCAACACGCCGTTGTTGAGATTTGCATAAGTATCCCGTTGGGCCCGCATGACCTCCTGGATACGGTCGTTACCCCAGCGCGGCCAGCTGTGGGAGGCGAACATGACCTCAGCCTCCTGACCGTATTTGTAGAGCGCCATATTGATCTGTTTGGACCACTCCAAGGAGTCGCGCACCAGAGCGCCGCGAAGGGTGTAGATGTTGTGAATCGTGGCCACGATGTTCTCGGCCGCCCAGAATGCCTTAAAATCAGGAAACCAGGTGTTCATCTCCGCCGGCGCCTCGGTGCCCGGCGTGTTCTGGAACTCCATGCGGACGCCGTCGACAGTGAGCGTCTCGAAATCCTTTTCAATAATAACCGTGGGCGGGATGAGCCCCAGGTTCCCCGCGGCCGTGTTCTTGCCGATGGACTGGTCCACATGTCCGAAGGGACTGGCGGCCAAAAGCACGCCGTACTGGTAAAAAAGACGGCGGCTCATGGCATTGCCGGCATAGACGTTTTCTGCCACCGCGTGATCCATGAAACCGACTGGTGCGATGATCTTTACCTTGCCGCTCCGCACATCTGCTTCGTCCACCACCCCGCGCACCCCTCCGAAGTGATCTGCATGGGAGTGGGAATAGACCACCGCCACTACCGGACGCTCGCCGAGCTGCTCGTTGATGAACTTGAGAGCCGCAGCAGCGGTCTCCTTG
>JARRLH010000343.1:7006-10564 GCA_037387205.1 Desulfofustis sp. | reverse complement strand
GGGGGATCTTTTACAGTCTCTTTTTGAACCAATCTCATAGCCTTAGATTTACAAGTAGGAATACAAATTCCACAACCGATGCAGCGCGTTTCGTCGATGGAGGCGACTTTATCAGCCACGTTAACGGCATTCATCTGGCAACGTGTTTCGCAGATTCTACATCCTTCACAGATGTTCTGTTCAACCTCTGCCTGGTAATTTGTCGCGAAATATTGAACTGGATTCTCGTACATCTTTGCCGAAGTAAGAACTTCACAGCAACACCCGCAGCATAAACAAATGGCAAATAATTTTTGAGTATTGGATGGTTGAACCACCAACCCTGCTTTTTCTGAATTATTTAAAATTTCGAACACTTCTGCTTTGCTGATCAGTCGTCCCCATCCCAAGCGATCATACTTCCGCGCTGCACTGCCGAAAATCAAACAAATTTCTCGATTGTCAGTAACCTTGCAGGGATGTCCAATTGTATCACCACCAATTTTGCAGACACAATTTGCCACCGCAATTTCTTTGGGGAAGTCTTCAATCAAAAGACGTACATGATCATATTGCATTATCGGAAGTTCCGGTGTGATAGCCCCTTCGGTTGGAATTGTTCGTAGTTGAGGAATTTTAGTTTTTATTACTTCGTCTCGAAATGCCTCGTCTAGGTATTGCTTGAATAAATGGTAGAACTCTTCTGTTAGAAATTCCACATTATACTCAAAAATACCGATCGCTAAAAAAGCAACGTGATAATACCTTGACCCATCTGGCTTTAAATAGCAGTTGATGGTTCCTTTTTCTTCCATTGTTTTTAGGGTTTCTTCCAGATCAACCAGTTCGATCCCCATTGGTTTGAGGCGTTTTATAATCTTAGAAGCCGGTTCTGCCATCAAGTTCAGTTTTGATGCTATTTGCGCCTCTTTCTGACTGAACAAATATTGCAGCAACTTTATTTCCACCCCTGAGTCAGTTTCGGGAAAACCGATCGGAAATTTGTCTAAATGTTTTTGTAGGTTTCTATAATGGTCTGGCTGCATCATCTTTTCCCGAACAGTCTCATCTTTATCAGTCGAAGGTGTTACTTGATAACGTTGCAAAAACTCCTTCTATGCGAGTGAAGACAATTATGTCGGCAATGTTAAGCTCAACGCTTAAGCGCAGGAAATAACATATCAAGAAGGTAAAGAACCAAATTGTTCTTAATTGCTAATCTTTGCTACAGTATGCTCAATATTGCCGTGTATATGAATTTCAAAATCCCCAGATGCCATAGAGAGTGGAGACGACAAAGGCGTTTATCAGGTCGATAAAAAAGGCCCCGACAAGCGGAATAACGAGAAACGCCGTGGAAGATGGACCGAATTTTTGACTCAAAGCATCCATATTGGCAACAGCAGTCGGTGTGGCTCCCAGGCTCAAACCGACAAAACCGGATGAGATTATTGCGGCGTCATAGGTGCGTTTTAAAATAGGAAACAAGACAAAGTAGGCCAGTGCGATAACCATTACAACCTGGGTCATTAAAACGATAAGCAAAGGTCCGGCGACAGCCGCCAGCGACCACAATTCCAGAGACATCAGTGCACGAACCAGAAAGATACTCAAAGACAACTCTGCGATCAGGCGAATTGCCGGAGAATGAGTCGGCCATTCTATCCGGGGCAGGACCACGGGGCCCAGGTTACCTATAATTATTCCTGCAAACAGCGAGGTAACAAACTGAGGAAGTTTTAAACCTATCTGGTGGAGCAGGATATTAAGCTGACCGCCAGCTCCTATGGCCAGTGCAATAACTAAAACCGACGCAAAAAACTGCGGCACGTTTATCCGGCCTTTCTTCTCTTCTTCGGCAGAGAGGGTTAAATCTGATTGGGCTTCGTTATCAGGCTGCAGTTTGTAACGAAGAATCAAAAATCGGCCCAGGGGACTCCCAACAATTCCTCCTGCGACGAGACCGAATGTTGCAGATGCCAATCCTATGGTTCCTGCAGCTGCGGCACTTCTTTCGAAAAGCGGTGCCCATGCCGCAGCTGTCCCATGACCGCCGACAAGGGCAACCGACCCTGCCATGATTCCGGCTGCCGGAGGGGCGCCGAATAGTTTGGCGTATCCAAGACCGATTATATTTTGTGCGATAACGGAGGTTATACAGACACACAAGGTTAAGACCAGTGTGAGCCCTCCCGCCTTCAGGTCACTCAGACGGGCATTAAGACCGATTGTCGTGAAAAAGGTCAGCATTGCAAGCTCGCCCGCCGTAAACGAGATCAATACTGATCCCCACTGACGCAGAACCGTTACCCCGACGGCCACCACAATTCCGCCGATGACAGCCTCTGGGATACGAAATCGGTCCAGTAGTCCAACTTTTGTAACCAGCATGCGTCCCAGGAAATAGGCAATGATGGCGACAACTAAAGTTTGATTGGCATCGAGGGTGATTTCAGACATTAACACGTCTCTCTCTTTCTACAAATTCACACATTGCGGGGTGAATTTCAAAACTCCCAATAGACAAATTCTCCAGGATTTCTCCGGGCCGCCTGACCTAAACGGAGCGCTGCCCGTCGTTTGCGTGCTCTCACTTGCTTCGAGTCTCTGATGGTCTTTGAACTAATGTTCGATTTAAGGCGTGCGACAACCTGAAAAGTATATCACCCCAATCTTTATAAGAGTCCTGATTCCTTCATGTCTTTGATGATGATCTGAGCATTCTCCTTTATGACGCTTGTTGCTGAAGTCGGATTAAAACTCCTGGTAGCGCCAGCCCATATCATGTTTTCTGCACGAGTTGAAAAAACTACCGTTTCCAGTTTTACAATGGTATCCGTTGTGGTGTATCCTGGTGTGCTGATATAGCGATGCGACATGCCATAATAGCTATAGAAACCAGGCCCATAGCCGAATACCGGTTCATATTCATAGGTGGGCGGTACATAACGCTCCTTTTTCTCAACGCTCGCAAGCCGGGCGATAAGAGCTGCATCTGCCCCCACCTGTTTCACCGCTGAACGGATGTTCTCCTCGGTGTATTTGCTGGAGTCAGAGATCACAAGATGGGCTGCGATTCCTGTAATCCCTTCCTTCCCCAATTGCTCAGCAAATTGTAATTCATAGGTCCTGCGGTTAAGATCGTTTTTCATGACACCGACAATCAACACCTTTTGAATTGGCAGCTCATTGAAATTCGGATCGCTCCAGCTGGTTACCAGTTTTGTTGTTGAACATCCTGAAAAGAGCAGGCAAATCAGGGGCAAAACCAAAAAGCAATGCATCAATCGTTTTAGGGACACAACAGCACCTCCTTACCAATAGATTAACCCACAGATTTTCAAAACCTCTGGTGCAAATTGGACAATACAACAATCTTAATGAAAGAAATGGCAGGGCACAAACAGTGCTTCGCCCCGCACTTGAGACGCATTAGTTTGCCGGATTGAGTCCGTATAAACCAACGCCCAGCTCACCGGCAATCAGCCTTATTGCGCGCATGGCACGGATGCTGTTTCCAGGCCCGTTAAGTCGCTAATTAACCCATGAAAGGCATATCTGACAACTAATATTAACAAC
>JARRLH010000343.1:0-6994 GCA_037387205.1 Desulfofustis sp. | reverse complement strand
CAACAGCAAATCTATTTCTTCATGAGTGGATACGCAAGCTACATACTGTTGATATAACAGGGTATCCCTCTTTCTCCCTTTATCTCTTTTAGGGTATGCAGCTGTAGATCACGAAATCGTCAACTGCATCTCCAGCATGTCGCCATCGGCGCTATTGGCGAGACGTTCAAACTGGTACTTATGTCCGAATCGGATCATTTTGGCGTTATTGGTCATAATCTCCACAAGCAGAGTTCTCACACCAATATCCTTGGCAACAGAAATACAGAATTCCATAAGCTTATTGCCGACACCCAGGCCCTGCCAGCGGTCGGCAACCACAAAAGAGAATTCGGCAGTCTCCAGATCGGCAAACCTGTTGATACGGACATCGCCAATAATTTCTTCGGGTTCTTTGTCGCTGACCGCGAGAAAAGCCAGGTCCCTCTCATAATCGACCTGGCAGAAACGGGCAAGGGTGGCATGGGTCATATTCAGGCGGCGCTGACCGAACCGGTAAAAAGTTGTCTCTTCGGAAAGACTTTCAAAAAACCGGCCAAGAGAAGGCTCATCCTCACCACGAATAGGACGAATATGGATCGTCCTACCCGACGGCAGAACCACGTCTTTCTCATAACGGAAAGGATATGGGGGAATGGAAAGATGGGGAGGGCAGAGATCACCTTTAACCCATTGATAATTAGTAGGAAGATTTCGATCAAGGTGCATAACCACGTCGCGTACCAGACAATCCGATTCAGTAAGGATTATGGGGTTCATATAGATTGCCCCAAGCTGAGGTAGATCGATAACGAGTTGGGAGAAGCGGACAAGGATCTCTTCCAACTGGCGCAATGCGGGCCCAAACTGTTCCTGTTGTTGCAAATGAAGATATATTCTGGTCTCCTCCATCATCCGCCTGGCAAGTGTCTGGTTAAGCGGCGGCAGACCTATCGCGTAGTCCCGCTCCGCCTGCAGGTACTTCCCTCCTAGGCCAAAAGAGATCACGCTACCAAAACCATGGGTTTTATGTGCGCCGATGATCAGCTCGTAGCCACGACGTCGAAGCATCGGCTGCAATCGAATTTCAAGGGCGGGACCGTCGCTGCAGGCAACCCTCTGCTGCAACTGCAGATAGCTGCTGCGTATTTCTTCCTCACTGGTCAGATTGACAGAGATGCTGTCATGTTTCCCCAGACGATCCACGGCCAGCGAGTCAACCTTCATGACCAGGGGATATCCCAGGACCTTTGCACTTAAAACCGCTTCATCAACATTCCTGACCAGCCTCGACCCAATAGTCGGAATCCCGTATGCATCAAGGATTGCTGCCCGTTCCTCAACCGTTGGCACTGACCGCTGTTCGTTTTTACAGCAATTGATAACCCTGGTGGCTTCATCAAGCTTTGGTGAGAAGTCTTTGAGCAGTGTTTCCGGAGTCTCCTGAAGAAGTTTAAGGTTATAGTCATACCTATACATGTACATAAAACTCTTTACCGCCTGTTCAGGGGTGTCGTATGTAGGAATACCATTACTGTTCAGGAAATCGATCTCAGAGGACCCTCTTTCCCGTCCGAGCCAGGTTGCAAAAACCGGTTTCCTCGAATTCTTCTGAATAACGTCAACCACGGTCCTGGCGATGCTGTTGGCGTCGATTCCCGGATACGGTTGACAGATTACCAGCAGACCGTCCACCCCGTCGTCGGCAATACAGTTTTCCATTGCCAGCTTATAGGCGTCGGCGCTGCCATTCGCCAGCAGGTGGCAAGGATTAGCCAGGGAGTGATTAAGTCCCAGGCCATTTTGTATCTGCTTGAGTCTTTGCGGGGCAGGCGAGGCTACCCTGCCATCCATCACCTTCAGCATATCCATGGCCATCTCTGCAGGGGCCACGCAGTTGGAGATGATCATCAGCCGTCTGTTCCTGGGCCTGCTCTGCTTGGCAATGGCTTCAACCATATACAGCAGGTCAACGATCGATGCGACACGAAGACAGCCTGCCCGCTTGAAAACGGCTTCATAGACGAGATCTTCTTCACTCAGAGGGTCGGAATCGGCCAGTGAAAGATAGGACACGACCTCGGATTTGCCCGGTTTGACGACAACCACTGGCTTGGATCTGGCGGCGTTGCGCACCGCAGTTATAAACCGACGCCCGTTATTAATCGTCTGGACAAACAGGAAGATGGCCCTGGTACTGCGATCGCCGCCAAGAAAATCGATGGTGTCGGCTATATTGATATCCAGCTTGGCGCCAAGCGAGATAAAATAGCTGAACCCCACCTTCTTGGCATTGGCCGTTTCCAAAAAGGAAGAAGCAAACATGCCGCTTTCGGAAATAAAGGCAATATTTCCCTTCTGCACCTTGCCCGGATAAAGGCTCGCGTTAAGACTTGTCGCCGGACGCAGAAAACCAAGGGAATCAGGACCGAGAACCCGGCATCCGGAGCTCGCTGGCAGCTTTATTATCTTGTCGATAATAGGTTTGGGATTCAAGAGGCGACTGGTCAGGTCTGGAGTGAAAATCGTTATTCCCTTGACGCCTTTTTGGACGCAATCATGTATCACCGTATCAAGTTGTTCCGGTTCGCTGGTCACCAGTGCCAGATCAACCGCATGCGGGATATCGACTACACGCGGATAGGCCTCAACTCCTTGAACCCCTTTGGCCGTTTCATTTACCGGATGAACAATACCGGTATAGCCTTTGCCGACAAGATTGCGGAACAGATGGAAGCCAATAGATGTTTCGTCTTCACTGGCGCCAATAACAGCGATACGCTGTGGATTGAACATTGCGTTCAGATTTTTCAGCGACACGGTTGCCTCCACGTGACTGTCTTAATAATTTTATCACATAGATTGCCAATTCCGAAGTGAGGAGGTGAGTCTGCAATGCTTCAAGAGCAGGCACGCGGCATCACCTATTAGCAGAGTGCCTGGAAGAAGAGGGTTTACCGTAAAGAGGAAATATATAATTCAGTGCCTGCCAACCACATTCCGGATGTACTTCAGCTGTCAAAGATCAGCAAGTCATTTGACGGAGACCTGGTAATCAGCAATTTCGAGCTGAACCTCCAATCCGGAGAATTCATTACCCTACTTGGACCATCGGGATGCGGTAAAACCACGATCCTGAGGCTCATCGCCGGTTTTGAGAAGCCGGACAAGGGGGCAATCTTTCTGGATGGAAAGGATATTGCCGATCTGTCACCGGAAAAGCGTCAGGTGAATACCGTGTTTCAAAGTTACGCGCTTTTCCCTCATATGACGATCTTTGATAATATCGCCTTCGGTCTCAGGGTTAAAAAAGTACGCGCCTCGGATATAAAGAAAAAGGTTGCTCGGGCTCTGGAGCAGACGCGACTCACCCCTTTTGCGCAAAGAAAACCTGCGCAACTCTCAGGTGGACAGCAACAGCGGGTCGCCATCGCTCGGGCCATTGTCAACGAGCCCCGTGTACTGCTGCTCGACGAACCGCTCTCGGCCCTCGATGCCAAGCTGAGATCTGAAATGCAGATCGAACTCAAGCGGCTCCAGCGCGAACTCAACCTATCGACCATTCTCGTAACTCACGAACAGGATGAAGCACTGTCTCTTTCAGATCGTGTGGTGGTCATGGATCATGGCCGGATCGCTCAGATTGGAACGCCGCGTGAGATTTACGAAGAACCGAATAGCCTCTATGTGGCTCAATTTATTGGTGAAATAAATCTGCTCCCGGCTAAGGTAAAAAAACGGGTGGATCAGTCAACCCTCGCACTTAGTCTGTTTGGGCATCACCTGGAGGTGGGATCAGATTTGCCGAGTCGCCCCGGCGACGACCTGCAGATTCTTCTGCGTCCTGAGGATCTTAGAATCTCAGAAGATATCGAAGAGGGTATGGTCCGATTACCAGGCTCCATAATGGAGCGAAGGTACCGAGGCGCCACATTAGACACTACCATCCGTCTCGACGATGGTCCCATCGTGCAGGCCTGCGAATTTTTTGACGAAGACGATCCGGATTTCGACTACAGCATTGGTGAGCGTGTCGAAGTTTCCTGGGTCAGGGGCTGGGAGGCGCTTCTACCCGATGAGAAATAGAACCAGACTGGTCAGTATCGGCCTGGTTTCAGGATGGCTGCTGCTCTTTGGAGGTATCCCCCTTGTCCTGCTGCTGGTTACCAGTTTCCTGAAACAGCATCCGGAGCAGTTTTTCTCCTTTGGTTTTTCAACCGAATCATATGTACAACTTATAAATCCCGACTACTTCGCCGTCCTGGTGCGCTCAACCCGCTTGGCCCTTCTCACCACAATTATCTGCCTCCTGGTTGGTTATCCTTTTAGCTGGCTGACCTACCGACTGCACTCTACCTCAACAAACTGCTGCTTAAAATCGGCGTGATCGACGAACCGATCAGGCTGATGTACACGGATACGGCGGTGCTGATGGGCCTGGTGTATCTTATGCTGCCGTTCTTGATACTGCCGCTCTACGCCAATATCGAAAAACTCGACTTACGCTTGATCGAGGCGGCAAGGGATCTGGGCTCGAGTTCGTTCAATACATTCAGGAGGGTCATTTTACCGCTGACTCTGCCAGGGATATCGGCAGGCTGCATCATGGTGTTTGTACCCACAATGGGGCTGTTTTATGTCGCCTCGCTTCTTGGGGGGGCCAAAAAACTGCTGGTCGGGAATCTGATCCAGCACCAATTTCTGGTGAGTCACAACTGGCCCCTCGGTGCGGCCATGAGCGTTGCGCTCATCACCATTCTCATCTTCATGCTGATTCTCTATGGGCTTTTACGCAACAGCTATGAAGGAATAGGGGCGAAGCCGTGAAACACATCAACCTGGTGTTCTTCGGAGTCGTCTTTGCCTGTCTCTACACACCGATCGCGGTACTGCTGATCAACGCCTTCAACACCAACCGCTACGGCTTCAAATGGGAGGGGTTCACCCTCAAATGGTTCCACGCCATGGTCGACAATCACGGTTTGATCGAGGCGGCACGCAATACCTTGCTGGTCGCCCTGAGCAGCGCCACGGCAGCCACAGCCATAGGGGCCGTCGCTGCTATTTCCCTGAGTCTATATCGTTTCAGGGGGAGCAGGACGGTGCTGGGAACCATGATGACGCTGATGATGCTTCCTGACATTATATTGGCCATTTCGCTGCTGGTGCTTTTTCTTATCCTGGGTATCACGCTCGGCTTCTGGTCGCTGTTGCTGTCGCTCGATGATGTGATCGTCAGTTCCTTCGTCACCGGACCGGGGTTCAATGTGCTGCCAATACAAATATTTTCCATGGTTAAAGTAGGCGTCAAACCGGAAGTGAACGCTCTAGCTTCGCTGATGGTCCTGATTCCGATCGTTTGTGTAACCATCAGTTACACACTGCTGAAGGAGAAAAGAAATGAGCATTAGACGAATTGCGCGGATTTTTTGTCTGATAGGAATTTTTCTGGTTGGTGCCGCCGAGGCCGATGAGAAAGTCTATGTCTACAATTGGACAGAATATATCCCCGACGAGATCCTGAAAAAATTCACCGACGAAACCGGCATCAAGGTGATTTATGCAACCTATGAGAGCAACGAGGCCATGTATGCGAAGCTGAAGCTGATCAAGGGCGACGGCTATGACCTAATTTTCCCGTCGACCTACTTCGTAAGCAAAATGATCAAGGAAGAGATGCTTTACCCGCTCGATCATGCCCTGCTCCCCAATACTAAGTATTTGGACAGTTCACTGCTGGACAAGGAATACGATCCCGGCAACAACTACTCACTGCCTTACATGTGGGGGTCCACTGGAATTGCGGTCAACACAGAGATGATTTCTGCTGACACTGTTACCTCCTGGAAGGATTTATGGAGAAAAGAATTCAGCGGGCAGCTGCTGCTCCAGGACGACATGCGCGAAGTGTTTCACATGGCGCTGAAGATCAAAGGCTACAGCAGCAACACCCGTGAACCCGCTGAGATCGAAGCAGCCTATGAACTGCTCCGGGAGTTGATGCCCCACGTTCTGGTATTCAATAGCGATTCACCGCGGCTTCCATATCTGGCGGGCGAGGTCAGTGTTGGCATGATCTGGAACGGTGAGGCCTGGATGGCCCAGGAGGAAAACCCTTCCATCAAATATGTTTACCCGGCTGAGGGTGCAAATTTCTGGATAGACAGTTTTGCTATCCCTAAAGGAGCGAAAAACATCGGTAATGCGCACAAATTCATTGATTTTATGCTGCGGCCCGATATCGCCGTGGTTTGTGTAGAGGAAAATGGTTTCGCCTCGCCGGTGACAGCTGCTCTCCCGTTACTAAGCGAGGAGGTGCGGCAAAGCGAGGTTATCTTTCCGCCGATCGAGGTAATCAGAGCTGGAGAATTTCAGACCGATGTCGGCGAGGCACTTGTCATCTATCAGAAATATTGGGAGCAACTGAGATCGGGGCAGTGATTGAGGTGATAGTAGGATTGACCAATGCAGAAACCCACACACTTGAGTAATAAACAAAAACAAAAGCGCTCCCCTGCCGATTGGGATGGCTTAGGTAACGAGCCCCGCAATGAGAACCTCAACAGGATGCGAGGCCCCACACCTTTTGAGAAAGATGAGGATGATCAGGGCAAGGAGAGCGGAGCGGTCCCATTATATCGATGCAATAAAAATAAAGGCAGGGATTCCGGGAGCGGATAGTGGGGATCAAGCCGGTGGAGGCTAGAATTGTTCCCGCTATAATTGAACACATCACAGCACCCGCAGAGGACGTGGTCCCATCACTGCACTGCGCTCACGCACAAAGATATATTGAGATCCGACAAAGTAATGCGTATTCCTACAACGCCATATGCTGTGTCGTTATGGCCTACAAGGGCCTTCACAAAATCGATGCTCACAACTGATGTCGTCAATGAGGGAAAAGGCAGTGTTCTTCTTATTTTTCCCGGGTCTTCCATAGCCAAAACATACCAAGGTCTGGTTCTGGGATCATAGCGCGTTGGCCGGGCGCGTTTGTGAGACCTCACAAAAC
>JARRLH010000342.1:0-3568 GCA_037387205.1 Desulfofustis sp. | reverse complement strand
TAGTCAAAAGCTCGTCGCCCTGAGGACCGCTCAGGAGAATCTTGAGCCATTTGGGCTTTTTCGATGAACGCCAGCTATTCCAAATTCACCGGGTTTCTCGACACCAGCCGTACTTACTCACTCAGGTGAATAGCTCGGAATTGCCCTGAGCAACTGTTGAAGAAATGGAGACAATTATGCCCAGCCGAGTTGTTGCAGGCTTATGGTGTCATTCCAAATTTTCGTCATATGACGGATTCGATCACCGTCAAACTCCATCGCGTATACATAGTCAGCCGATACGCTGTTACCAGTAGGCTCGCCGGGACCACCTGGGCCGGTTTGAGTACCGTGAAATACTGCAAATGCGGCAACGCAGTTCCGCTCCTGATCTTCGGCAAAAAATTTCACCTCAGGGCGACCATCTGGGATAGGGGTCAACAGGTTTTTCATCCATTCACAGTACCCTTCCAGGGTATCTATCTCTGACAATACTCCTGTCTGGGATGAAAACGTTGCGCCAGGATGGCAATAGGACTTACAACCGTCCCATCCTTCTCCGGATTCACAGGCGTCAAAGAACTGCTGGGCGCGACTAATATTGGTGCTCATAACGATCTCCTGTTCTTGTTAAGTCTGCTCCGAGTATAGCTGACACATTGGATTGAGTCTCTTGTAAGGTCGGCTCAGGAGCATCTTGAGGCATTTGGACTATCTCGGTGAACGTCCGCTATTCCAGATTCACCGGCTATCTCGATAGAATCCTTCCATACTCAGTCAGCTAGAAGGCTCTGAATTGCCCATTGCGGTCTCTTCTATACAAAACAACCCCCACTAATGTTAAAGTCAGCCATCACCAACTGGGTCGATGTGGAATACCATGATTCAGCCTGATGGCCGACGTCGGGGTTTTTCGGGCTACGGGCCTTTTAGATGTCTGAGTCGGGCTAGGTTCAATAAGACTTTCCATCCCCCATTCATAAAGATTGAATAAGCCAGACATCTACTATGACGATTTTCTCAATATAGTAAACTCTCACATAGTTGAATACTAACTGGAGTGTCAAATTGACCGATACACTGAAATTTTTTGCTTTTGTGTCATGGGTGAGTTTTGCGCTCCTGGGATTCGGGACAGATGACACAAGAGCCGAATCTCCTCTGGATCGTGGCACCTATCTGATGCAATCGATTGCCGCCTGCGGAAACTGCCATACGACTCAGGATCAGAATGGACCGATACCTGGCATGGAATTGGCGGGAATGGCAGGTTTTTTTGAAGTTCCCGAATTTACGATCCACACACCGAACATCACGCCAGATAAGGAGACCGGTATTGGTAATTGGACCGACGATCAGATTATCACCGCGATTCGTGAAGGTCGGCGCCCTGATGGCTCCATGATCGGTCCTATAATGCCAATTGGCCTTTATAGAGATATTTCAGATACTGACATTAAAGCCATCGTGGCATATCTCAAAAGCGTTCCACCAGTAAGACACGAGGTCCCCCGGTCAATTTTCAACATCCCTATTCCTCCCAGTTACGGGCCGCCGGTAAATCATGTCCCCGATAAATCCAAAGAAGACATAATTTCCTATGGTGAATACCTCGCGGGACCGGTTGGCCACTGTATTGAATGTCACACGCCAATGACACCGACTGGCCCCGATTTTGCGAACAATCTTGGTGCGGGTGGGTGGGTATTCCCTGGGCCTTGGGGAGTCAGCGTTTCAGCGAATATTACCCCTAAAGGACTATCGTCTCGAACAGATGAAGAAATAAAAAACATGATCACCCAAGGAGTGCGCCCAGACGGATCAACCATGCTCCCGCCGATGCCCTACAACTACTATCACAACATGAAAGATAGTGACCTGGACGCTATCATTGCTTACCTGAGGTCATTACCGCCTAAGTAAACCAATAGTCTTGGAATATAGCGATATTAGCGACCCTGGCCTGATCAATTCCCCCTTCCGCTGAGAGTAAACTGACACATTGGTTTGAATCTCGCGAAGGACCGCTCCGGAGCATTTTCAGCCTACCTGATAGTCTTAAAAAAGGGCAGCTTTTCAAAATCATCGAATATCTCGATAGCGGTCGTCCATACTCACTGAGGTAGATGATTCTGAATTGTCTTAAGCGTATTTTTCTGCACATAGCGGCTTCAAGTGTGAGACTTGTTAGTGGCCGCTTCCTTTTAAAATTTTAGTGACTACTGCCGGTATCTTTACCAAACTGGTTTGCATGCGGTCACAATATGAGCCGAAGTGGGGAACACAGCTTCGCCAGATTCCATCGCATACTTTGATAGTTTGCTGTCTGATTGAATCAGCACATCGGCGATTTTTTCTTCGCTCAGATGGATATCAAAGAGAGGCAGCCAGCCCCGTAATTCAGCTTCGACCATCGTGCGCGAGCTAGGAAACTTTGCTTGCTCGGTCTTCGTTTCAACCTTAAGTTCAGTGAACCCTGCACGATCGAAAACACCGATGGCTTCTTCCGTATCGCCAAGACTGTATGGAAGTCGCAAAGCATCTCCGGCAGCATTTTCGGCCTGAAGGATAGACTTAACGAGCGTCCGCTGTTCCAGCGGTCAGGTTTGATCCCGCTCTGATCTTAATACTGAAATTTCAGATGCCAACTAATTCAAAACTATTCTATTGCGCTGCTCAATATTTGTGTGCCACTTGGGGTTTGGATAGTAGCGGTCAACAATGCGGTTTCGCTGTCATCGCACTCGTTTATAGAAACTAAGTTTTCAGCCTCAATGGAGGCGAGGCACTGCTGTAGCCACTTTGCTCGCCGATGGCGGATTTCGAGTTTCTGCAGTCTGCAATCAAGGTCGGGCATGCGTTCGGAAGGATGAAAATCCACCAGCCACTCGATGCAAAGAGGAAAGAAGCCCGCTGCGCTGAGCCTGCCGTCGTCGGGGAGCGCTACCCGCCAGCGCAAATCACCACGCTCGGCTTGTTGAATGTCCCCGACGGCAAGTTTACTTTCATTTGTGAGCGCTTCGAGATCAGAAGTGTTGATCGCCCAGGTAATAAGCCTGGGAGATTTTTCAAGACTTGAAATAACATTCGGATCGTCCAAACCAAACCATCGTGGCCGTCCAGGTGGTTCAAGCTTGGGATTAACCGCGATAATCTCAAGATAGACACCTTCTCCAAGCGTCATGACCTTATTGTGTGTCCCCATCATGATATGGTCGCCGCCATCCGGCACTTGCACGCCCAGCACGCGCTCAACATAATCAGCACCAAGTTTCAGGGTTGATGCGCCGATAACAATATGATCTATTCTCGATTGAGTCATGTTTCAGCCCGGGCACTCCATTTGGGTTGCAAGTTCATTGAAATCTTCGGCGACAAACGTATAGTCCTTTTCAGCTTTGAAATCTTTGTTCTGATGCGGACCATATTCTGTGGGCCGTGCAACAAATGCCGTCTGCATGCCATTTTTCTCCGCAGCGACAAGATCACCATTGTGTGCCGCCACCATGCAGCACTGCTCCGTTTCGAGCCCTAATAACCGAGCCGATTCCTGGTAGGCTTCGTTCTGAGGCTTATAGTGCCTGGTGAC
>JARRLH010000341.1:0-3570 GCA_037387205.1 Desulfofustis sp. | reverse complement strand
AGATACGATGCGACACTATGGCCATGTCCACCTGCTTTGTAAGGGTAAACCTTAAACGTATCTTTGACGCGAGCAACGACAGCTTCTGGTCTGCCATTTTCTAGAAATGCGCGGAACAAGACAGTCACATGGTTGGTCCTTGAGTGTCGAACAAAATATCCACCTTCAGGAAGCTCCCCATCATAGCCAGGACCTACCAACAGGAATTTTCCGCCTTGTCCTTTATCAGGACCAGCAAGTCCGAAATCGCCAATCCATCTAAACCAGAAATCATTGAAGAGCCCCAGAACCGACGCCGGTGTTTCAAATATCAGCGGACCATTGCTGAGGTCGACATTTCCCCAAAAATAAAGAGTGTCCGCATTGGCTGTTAAGAATATGGACTGTGAACCCAGCATTCCAGAGGTATATAGGAACTCACCATCCTTAATGCCTACTTCTGCGAAGCCCTTGCGGAGTGCGACCAAGGAAACCCCTTGGACCGAGTTCATGAAAGCATTTACGCCGTTAATGTAATCAAGCTCATTGCGAATTTCTGCAGCAGTTTCTTTGGTTGGGTATCCATCATTAAACTGCAAGGTTCCGATCTTTGTTTCAACCCTGTCCGGCGTCGTGATAGAAACTGGAACTTTGGTTTTTTCTGCATGTACAGCACTGGTCGCCATCACTATAGCCAAGGTTGCTGTAGTATTTTTTAACCATTTAATACTTTTAGGCATTTTTGAATCCCTACGTTTTCTTTAATCAGTATTTAGGCGACAACTTTCATTGCCAGTTTTTTTATGTTCATTACCCAGGGATGTCGATACTCTTCAAAACCAGTAATTTTTGGAGGAGGGAATGCAGGATCAGCGAAAGCACCTATTTTCACCCCAATTCGTTCTGAATCGAGATCAGATGTGTAGTAAACAGTCGAGGCACATACAGGGCAGAAGTGAAATGTTGCCCCAGTGTCAGCACAAGTGCGGTATTTAACGGGTTCTTCACCTGCGATAGGAAATTTCCATTCTTTCGACTTTCCTTTGATCGTAACTTGTTCACGTGGGAATCTGGCCTGAATCGCAAAGGCACTACCAGACTGCTTCTGGCAGAGATAGCAGTGACACAGGGATATACGTTCTGGATCCGGGCCGACGCAGGTCACGCTTAGCTGTCCACAATTGCATGAAGCTTTACGTGTCTTGATCGTATTTTTTTCAGCTTGCGCTTCATCATCATTATCCGTTGTAGAACCAAAAACAGACTTAGAACCAAGTACAGACGTGGTAAAAAGTGCGGTTCCCACAGCAAGGATATTACGTCTTGTGTATTTAACACTCATGATAAATACCTGCTATTCTAACTTAATAATCTAAACTAATTATTTTTTAGCACCTTCCACCATCATATGGATTGGGTTTAGGCGGTTGGGTACAGAATTCTTTTGGTTGGCACGGAGTACTGGTTCAGTTACACCATAATAACGTACAGTGAATGTGTAATCCTGACCTTTAGTTGTAATGTTGTTCAGAGCATCATCACCACAGTTGAAAGAAACAGTTACAGTATTATCACTATTAACAGTCCAAGTATTGCTATTCACACTCTTCACGTCTTCATCTTCAAATAAGTATCGTTGAGCATTGTAGGCAGTGATTGATGAGAAATATACAGACTCAGGGTTCATGAATGTTGTTGTCATGCATTTACTACCCTCAAACATTTTAGAGTTAGTATAGAGGTTGGCCTCGTTAGCAATTGGTGAAGCACCACCCCAGCCTAGCGCATTCTCCAGGTTCCACTGGTGGCGGTCAGTGACATCTTTCTCGTTACGTGGAAAAGTATAGTAAAACGCTTTACCCGTGACTTCGCTACGCAGTTCATCCGTTTTCGCATCAACAGCATCAAAATCATAATTTGGAACTTCGTAGTCCCCCGATACCAGGCCCCAGGTAGTTAGCTTGTCCTGGTTAGCTTTAGCTGCGTCCATACCTTTCTCTAGACCACTACGGAAGATAAGGAATGCGTGAGTAGTCCCATCAGTCGTATCGACATCAACCGTGTGCTTACCTTTAGTAACAATATAGTGCTGACCATGACCATACTGGTCAATGACCTGAACAGAAGTGTACACGTGAACATTTTCTGGGATTTCAAAAGAAATCTTGCCATCAACAACTTTAGTGATAGCTACAGAGTATAAAGAATCGTGGTTCATCTGTACGGTAGGTGCTTTCTCACCACGTGGTGCCAGAATGCGCATGTGAGCGAGGCCTTCATTCGCACCTTTCATCATCCAGTTACGGTAGTTCTTGGCCGTTTCAGCATGTGAATAGGCTTCATCAGTGATTTTAAGCACATCACCACTCATGAACTCAGCTTTTCCGCCAGCCTCCTGATAAGCAATAGCATCATCAATAATACGAGAATCAGTAATTTCAGCAGCGTTAGTCACGCCGGCAACAACGATTGCAGAAATAGCGGTTCCGATTAATGTCGTTTTCATTGAAATTTCACTCCAGTTTGTGTTTGTCTGACTGTAAAAATGTTTGGTGGATGTTATGGAATTGGGAACATGGCCGTAAGCACGAAGGTATTCCCCTCGAGGGTGCTGCGCGCTCCAAACTCCCAGAGGTAACGTGCGTTGATGAATCCGTAGAGCTTATCTTTTGAAGTGATTGGAATGGTCACTTCAGGGCCGATTCCATAGACCCGATGTTTACCCAATTCCCCGTCTCTAGGAATGGCATTGCCGCTTCCCAGGTCGTCTTCGGTCATTTTCCACTGCGCATAGTAGGCAAACCCTGCGCTGACAGCCCCGTCCATGAAGGTCTTTCCAAGACCACCTTCGATAGTGAGGATGTCGCCGACCTGTATGTCGGTATCTTTTTTCTCGGAATGAATCTCATAAAAAGCAGTAGCCGCGAAACTCCAGCTCTTTGCTTCATCAAGATATACCGTGGTACCGACAAAGGGCTCAAAGGACCACATGCCAAGGCCGGTGTTATTGGAACCTCCCGGCTCGTATTCTCCGATGGGCGCGGTTACGCCCAGCCCGGCAATGAAATCGGCCCGGCCCGTATGCCAACCGAGATTGATTGGCTGGAAATACAAATCTGCAAAGCCGGTATCGACACTGTCGTCTAATCCCAGGACCGGCACTTCCAGCGTGTTATCGGTAAGCGCTGGAAATGCCTGAAAACTGTAGTTTCCGCCGAGAATCTTCAAATCATCCGATACCCAAATCACACCCAGCACATAAGCGTTGGCGTCCAGTGAACCGCGCTCTTGCGGGTCTAAACTGATCTTGTCTCCGTTACTGTCTCTTAGCGTGTCTCCGCTGTAGCGATAGTACATGGGGGTTATCAATAGACCCGGTGGCGGTTGCGTTCCAGATTGGAGACCGAAGTCTCCCTTGGTGTTATGTCCCGCAAAGCCGGCAAAGGCACCGCCGGAGGCAAAGGACAGGAAGACACAGAGATTGACAATGGCGAGTGTTCTCGCAGTCATTGCCTTACAGCGAAATCTGGAGGTTAGCGTCATGCAGATGCCAGCCTTCTTTATTTCGGCGGCTCATAAGGATCGGGCGCA
>JARRLH010000340.1:0-5799 GCA_037387205.1 Desulfofustis sp. | reverse complement strand
GCTCCTCACCTGCCGACCATTACGCCCATCTACACCGGCGCTTCCTGGCATGAACGGGAAAGCCACGACTTTTTCGGAATCGTTTTCGACGGGCATCCGCATCTCGTGCCATTGCTGCTTCCCGAAGATGCCGATTTTCATCCTCTTCTGAAGGACTTCGAAGCATGACCGAGCCTATCACCCTCCAGCAGGATGAAACCTTCGTACTGAACGTCGGCCCCCAGCACCCGGCCACCCATGGGGTACTGCGGGTAAAGATGACCATGGACGGCGAATATATCTACAACGCCGAAACGGTGCTCGGCTACATCCACCGGATGCACGAAAAGATGGCCGAGAACCGGACCTATCCGCAATACATGCCCAACATGGGCCGCCTGGACTACCTCTCGGCCATGTCGTTCAACCACGGCTATGCGCTGGTGGTCGAGCGGGCCTGCAACATAGAGGTGCCTGAACGGGCTGAATACATCCGGGTCATCACCGTTGAACTCAACCGGATCGCCTCCCATCTCGTCTGGCTCGGCGCCTATGTCCTCGACCTTGGCGGGTTCACCCCGCTGATGTACTGCTTCGACGACCGGGAACAGATTCTCGATCTGCTCGAGGCCGTCACCGGATCGCGGCTCACCTATTGTTACTTCCGATTCGGGGGCCTCTACAACGATATAGATGATGACTTCATCACCGGCACCCGGGCCTTCATCAAGCGCATGCGCAGAGAGCTGAAGATGTACGCCAAGCTGGTTACCGGCAACATCATCCTCATGAAGCGCCTGAAAGGGCACGGCCCGGTCGATCAGAACATGTGCCAGCGTTACGGCGCCACCGGACCCGTGGCCCGCGGCTCCGGCATCAATTACGACGTGCGGCGCAATGAACCCTATTCCGTCTACCCGGAGTTCGATTTCGAGGTGCCTGTCTACGGGGAGGGTGACAGCTACGCCCGCTACCTGGTGCGCATGGAAGAGATGGAACAGAGTTTGCGTATCATTGAGCAGGCCCTGGACAAGCTGCCGGACGGACCGGTGAATCCCAAAAAGAAGCCAAAACTGATCAAGCCGCCTCCGGGAGATTATTATGCGGCCGTGGAAACGGCACGGGGCAATTTCGGCATCCGGATGGTCAGCGATGGCGGCAAGAACGCCTATCGGTTGAAGCTGCGTTCGCCAACCTATTCCAACATGCACCTGTTCGACGAGGCCTGCCGGGGCATGCTGATTGCCGACGCACTGGCCTTCATGGGAAGCCTCGACCTGGTCATCCCGGAAATGGATCGGTAACGGAGACAAGCATGAGCCTGACACTGTTCAACGTGATCCTCGCGGTTTTCATAGCGATCTGCTTCGTCGGCGCCAACGCGGCCTACCTGGTCTGGTGCGAACGAAAAGGCGCCGGCTTGTTCCAGCGCCGTCCGGGCCCCATGGAAAACGGACCGTGGGGGTTGCTGCAGCCGCCGATTGACGGAGTAAAGCTGATGACCAAACAGCTTCTCATCCCCGGCGGCGTCGATAAGGCCATTTTCATGGTGGCCCCGGTACTGGCCATGTTTCCGGCCCTGATCAGCTTCGTCACCATCCCTTTCAGCGACAATATCGTAGCTCACCCAATCGATGTCGGCGTCCTGATGATATTCGCCTTCGCCGCCCTGGGCGGCATGTCGCTGCTGGTGGCCGGCTGGGGATCGAGGAACAAGTACTCGATGATTTCCTCGGTGCGGGCCGTCTCCCAGACGGTGGCCTATGAAATACCGTTGATGATAACCACCATCACCATCGTCATGATTTCCGGGTCACTGAACCTGAGCGACATCGTCCAGACCCAGCTCGGCGGCTTCTGGAGCTGGAACATCTGGCCTCTGCAGAAGCAGGTCGGCTTCAACCTGCTGATGCCGGTGTCTTTTCTCATTCTCTTCGTCTGCTCGGTGGCCGAGACCAACCGCGCCCCCTTCGACCTCGGCGAAGCCGAAAGCGAGCTGGTGGCCGGTTTCCACACCGAATATTCCTCCATGGGCTTTGGACTGTTCTTCATGGGTGAATACGCCAACATCGTCATCGGCGCCTGTTTGACCGTGATTCTGTTTCTCGGAGGCTGGGCCTGCCCGGTAGGCGATCTCGGCTTCTTCCCGTTTACGCACCATGTGGGCTGGTTCCTGCTGAAAATCTACCTGATCATCTTCGTCTTCATCTGGATTCGCTGGACCTTTCCCAGCTTTTTACCGGTACCAAATCGCTGCTCGACGGCATGTGGTAACCTTGAAGGAATTTCCCCGGCGGCCGGTCACCCTCAGCTACCCGCACGAATCGGTGAAGATGTACCCCCGGTTCCGCGGCCATATAGAACTCATCGGCGATAAAGACGGCAAGCCCAACTGCATCGTCTGCTCCATGTGTCAGCGGGCCTGCCCCTCGGGCTGCATAAGTCTGGCCGGCGTCAAACCCGAAGGCGAGAAGAAAAAAGTACTCTCTCGCTATATCCTTGATTTCACCACCTGCTCGCTCTGCGGCTCCTGCGTGGAATCGTGCAACTTCAACGCCCTGCGGTTTTCCAACGAATACAACCTGGCCTCCACCAGAAAAGAGGACTTTATCATGGACCTGCTTCAACGACTCGAGGAACAGAACCGATGACCCCCGTTCCGTCCCCCGAACTGTTCAGCGCCGACGGCATGGCAGGCCTGATATTTCTGATCATGATCGGCGTCACCCTCGCCGGCGGGTTTATCGCCGCCACCGCCGAGCGGCTGATCAGAGCCCTTTCCGGAATCGTAATTTGTTTTACCGGCGTAGCGGGTTTCTACTATTTTCTCAACTCGCCCTTCATGGCCATGATGCAGATCCTCATCTACGTAGGCGCCATCTGCGTCACCATCTCCTTTGCGATCATGTTGGCGGCCCCCGAGCAACAGCTTAAAAGCAGCCCCTCCAATCTATTGTCCGGCCCCTTAGGCTTCATGATCGCCGCCCTCATCTTCGGCGGCATGACCGCCCTGGCCCTGACCACAGAATGGCAGGCCAGTCCCAAGACCGGCAGCGGCTCGGTCAGGGAGATCGGCATCCACCTGCTCACCACCTACTCGATGATTTTCGAACTGATTTCGATCGTCCTGCTGATCGCCATCATCGGGGCAATCGTCATAGCCAGGGGAGGGAGAAACTGATCATGGCACTGCTCTCGATCCATAACTATCTGACCACCTACCTGGTGTTCGGCGCAATGCTCTTCAGCCTTGGGATCTACGGCCTGGTAACCAGAAAAACACTGATCGGCATGCTGATCGCCGCCGAACTGATGCTCGCCGGGGTGTCGATCAACTTCATGGCATTCAATAGATTCCTGGCCCCTGATCCTTCAATCGGACAGATTTTCACCCTCTTTATAATGGCCATTGCCGCCGCCGAGGCGGCCATCGGCCTATCCATCGTCGTGGCCGTCTATCGTCATTACAAAACGGTCGATGCTGAAGAGCTGGTCAACCTTAAAGGCTAGAAGAAACCATGGACGAGACCATTATCATCACGTCGAAACTGCTCCTGGCCTTAGTCATCCCCCTGATCGGCTCGATTATCGTGATGCTCCTCGGCAAGGATGAGAATCTCAGGGAAACGATCTCGTCCGTCTCCTCGGTCGCTCTCTTCGTGGTCGTCTGTTCGATGATCCCGACTATTTTCGCGGGCCAGACACTCTACTACAATCTGTTTACGATTCTGCCCAATGTAACCATATCGCTGCGGGCGGACCCCATGTCGATGATCTTCGCCATGGTAGCTTCGTCTCTGTGGACCATTGCCGTGTTCTACTCGATGGGGTACATGCGCGGACTCAACGAACATGCCCAGACCAGGTTCAACGCCTGCTTTGCCATTGCCATTTTCGGCGCCATCGGCGTTGCCTTTTCTGATAATCTTTTCACCATGTACCTGTTTTACGAAATCGTCTCGATCTGCACCTATCCGCTGGTTGCCCACCATCAGGATCAGGAAGGCTATGACGGCGGCCGTAAATACCTGGTCTATTTGACCGCCACCGCCAAGGCCTTTTTATTGCCGGCAATGATTCTTATTTACGTACTGACCGGCACCCTCGATTTCGCCACCGATATTTCCACCGGCATCTTCCCCGACGGGGTCAACAAGGGGCTGGTGACCATGCTCTATATCTTCTGTCTGTTCGGTTTTGCCAAAAATGGAATAATGCCCTTCCATCACTGGCTGCCCGGCGCCATGGTCGCCCCCACCCCGGTTTCCGCGCTCCTCCATGCGGTTGCCGTGGTCAAAGTCGGTGTCTTCTGCACCACCAGGGTGATGCTCTCCGTTTTCGGTGTCGATCTCATGGATGCCCTCAACCTCGGCGTACCCACCGCATATTTCGTCGGCTTCACTATCATCGCCGCCTCTATCATCGCTCTCTCCAAGGACAATCTGAAAGCCCGTCTGGCCTACTCCACGGTCAGTCAGCTGAGCTACATCATCTTAGGTGTCGCCCTGCTCACCCCGGCGGCCATCGAAGGCGGGCTGATCCACATCGTCAACCACGCCTTTTCCAAGATCACCCTGTTCTTCTGCGCCGGAGCCATCTATGTGGCTGCTCACAAGAAAGAAATTTCAGAAATGGAGGGGCTGGGCAAAGTCATGCCGTTCACTTTTGGTGCCTTTGCGATCGCCTCCCTCTCCATGATCGGCGCCCCGCCGGTGGCCGGATTTGTGTCCAAATGGAAGCTTTTGGTCGGCTCGATGCAGGCGCACCAGATCGGTATTCTGCTCATTCTGCTGACTTCGACCCTGCTCAACGCCGCCTATTTTCTGCCGGTGACCTATCGCGCCTTTTTTGGCAAACGGCCGGCCGACGAACCTTATACCGGAATCAAGGAAGAGCCGCTGTCCATGCTCATCCCCATTCTGATTGCCTGTTTCATATCGGTGGTGATCGGCATCTTCCCCAATTTCATGATGACCTTCGTCAAGGCGGTGACAGGATGATTCAGTTTATCGACTTTCTGAAAAAGCGGGGGCGGGAAATACGTTATCTCCTCTACGGCACCATGGCTGCCATAGTTGTCTGGTCCATGACTGTGGACACCTCCCATGCCCATACCTGGGCTGAGAAATACATCCCCGGATTCTGGGCCTTATTCGGACTGGTGTCCTGTACTGTCCTGATATTTTTCGCCCGCTGGCTGGCTTCAGCAGGGGTCGAACGGGAGGAGGATTTCTATGACGACTAGTTTCCTTCATCCCTCGCTGCTGCTCATCGTCGGGGCGCTGCTGCTACCCTTTATCAAGGAACCGTTCCGCAAGCCTTACCTGCTGCTGGTGCCGATCTTCACCTTCGTCGATGTGGTCTATCTCGGCTTCAATCAGGGTATTTATGGTCAGGTCGCCTTTCTTGACTGGCAGTTGACATTTGGCCGCATCGACGCCTTGTCCAATGTCTTCGCCTTTATCATGGCCCTGATGGCCATCATCGCTACCCTCTACAGCCTTCAGGTAGAGGACTTCTGGCAGCAGATGGCCGCCTGGTTCTACGTGGCGGGTTCCATCGGGGCTATCTACGCCGGCGACTACCTCAGTCTGTTCCTGTTCTGGGAAATCATGGCTTTTGCCTCGACCTTCCTGATCTGGTGCAACAAAGCAGAAAAAGATGCGACTGCAGCCGGGTTCAGATATCTGCTGGTCCTCACCTTCGGCGGTCTGCTCCTGCTGATGGGATTCGTACTCCGTTACCAGGCCACCGGCAGCATCGCTTTTGAACTGCTCGACTACGATACCCACAGCCTCTCTACCTGGCTGATCATGTCAG
>JARRLH010000339.1:0-5069 GCA_037387205.1 Desulfofustis sp. | reverse complement strand
TTATCTGCTGACAGACCGTGTCTCTTCAGCAGTGCGGAGAAGTTGGATCTTTGCATACCGACCTTTTGGGCGGCATGGGTGATATTGCCCTGACATTCAGTTAAGGCTTTTACCAGAAAGTTCTCTTCCATCTGGCCGAATATGTTTTCCAGCAGATGCTTCTTTACCGATTTAAGCTCTTCCCATGTCTCCGGAACTTTGTGCGGTGCAGAGGGGTCAGATCTGCCGTCAATCTGGATATGGGGTGTGAGGATGTCTCTATTCAGGAAGCCGTGATCCGTCATTATTACCAGCCGCTCAACTGTGTTTCTCAACTGGCGAACATTTCCCGGCCAGGAATGATTCATCAGCAGGACCAGGGCATCGTCAGAAAAGCCTTCAATACGTTTACCGGTTTCTTTGCAGAAAAGGCGCAGGAAATGATAGGACAGCCGGGGGATGTCTTCCTTTCTTTCCCTGAGCGGAGGTATACGGATGGGGAAAACGTTTAAACGGTAGTAAAGATCTTCCCGGAAGGATCCTTCGGCAACCAGTTTTGCAAGGTCTCTGTTGGTGGCCGCAATTATTCTTACATCTGTTTTTACGGTGTGACTATCACCGACCGGCTTATATTCGCCTGACTCCATCACCCGAAGCAGCTTGCTCTGAATCTCCAGATTCAAGTTGGACAACTCGTCCAGAAACAAGGTGCCGTGATTGGCGACATTGAAAATCCCTTTCTTATCGTGAGTTGCGTCGGTAAACGCCCCTTTTACGTGGCCGAACAACTCGCTCTCAAGAAGACTCGAGGACAGCGTACTGCAGTCTAGCGTCACGTACCTGCTGGCAGCCCTGGAGCTCTGCACATGAATGGCGCCCGCAAACAGTTCCTTGCCGGTACCGCTTTCCCCGGTGATAAGTACCGTGCTGTCCGTTGCGGCAACTCTCTTGATGCGCTCGAAGATCTCGAGAATCGCCGGATCCTCGCCAACGATGTTATTGAAATCAAAGCGTTCGAAAAGCTGTTTTCGCAACAGGATATTTTCATCTCTGAGGCGTTTATCTTCGAGCGCCTTTGTTACGGCCAGGACGATTTCATCTTCGGTGAAGGGTTTGGCCAGGTAGTCGAAAGCTCCGCCCTTCATGGCCTCAACGGCATTTTGAACCGTTGAGTAGCCAGTCATTACAATTACCTGGGTCTGTGGTTTTTTGTCGCGCAGGCTGGCTAGAATTTTCATCCCGTCAATATCGGGCAGCCGTATGTCCAGAAGTACGATATCGTACTGGCCGGCCAATGCCTCACGCAGGCCGTCCTTCCCCTTCGTCCGGCTGGATACAGAATAATTCTGTTCTCCGAGGATCAGACTACAGCCCTTGCAGATTGAAGCCTCATCGTCAATAACAAGGATATTGGGCTGATTGTTTGACATCATTTTTTGACCGCGGCTCGTTCAACGGTACCATGCATTTCCTTGATTTTTTGCTGGGTAATAGGGATCTTGACAATAAAGCGGGTTCCTGTTCCCGGTCGGCTCTGCACGCTGATGTTCCCCTGGTGGTTGCGGACAATGCCGTAGCTGACCGAGAGGCCCAGACCGGTACCGTTGGGCTTGGTCGAGAAGAAGGGCTCGAATATTTTCGATTGCTCCTTCCTGCCGATTCCTGGTCCGTTATCTGTCACCTCGACACTGACGCAGGATTCCCCGTCGCTCAAACAGCTCTTGATCTGAACGGTTCCCTCCTCCGGGACGGCCTGCACCGCGTTAATGAGCAAATTGACCAAGACTTGTTCAATCTGGCTGCCGTCAGCCATGACATCCGGCAAATCGGGGGCCAGGTCTTTGTCCACTTCAATTCGCTTAAGAAGAAACTCATTTTCTAGGATATTTAAAGTCTTACCGATAGTTTCATTAATATCCGTCGGGGCCTTGGCCGGTTCACTGCCCTTGGAAAATTCAAGAAGCTCCTGGATAATCTTTCGACAGCGAATGGTTTCATCTATGATGACCTGCAGCCCCTCTTCCAAGGCGTCTCCTTTGGGGACCTTTTTGATCATGTTCGAGCTGAACAAGAGAACACCCGCCAACGGATTGTTGATCTCATGGGCAATGCCGGCTGCCATCCGGCCAAGGGCTGTGAGTTTTTCCGTCTGGGTCGCCAGCTCGTGATATTTGAATTCATAGGTGTCAATCAGCCGTGCCTTGCCCAACGCACAGGAGCACTGCTCAGCAATGGCGATTATCCAATCGAGTTCAATCTCTGAGAAATGACGCATCTCGGTGAAATATAATCTGAGAATGCCGACCACGTCGTCAGCGACGGAGAGCGGCACGTCAATGATGAATCGGTAGCCCTCGGCCCAGGCTTCGTGAGGATACTGGACGCGGGGATCGTTGCGGATATCTTCGATGATTATCACTTTTTTCTGCCGGCAGACATCGGTAATTGTACGATGGTGTGAAACTGGACCTTTGGCCAGATATGCCTCGCTGATGCCGTAGGAGGCGCTGATTTCGAGTTCATCTGTCTCTATGTTGAGCAGACGCAGTATGGCCCCATTTGCTTCTAGGATTTCAGATCTTTCCAGGCAACCAGGTCCATCACGTCTTCCAGGTGAATGGATGAATGGACAACCGATATGATATCCCTGAAAGCCTTGTATAATTGCCGGTGATCAAGAGTTGCATTCATGCTGCTTACTCATCCTGGTAAAGTTGTTATCCTGTCTGAAAAGATAAGCATTATTGGCACTCATACGGCGGAATTAGCGGACCTTCCCTCCTCACCTCAGATCAATCTGGTTTTACGTAGTTGCGCCAGTCGTGCCGTTCTTTAAACCCCAGAACTTCTCTGATTTTGCGGTTCGAAAACAGTGCTTCATGTTCCGCCAATTCCCGGGTGATCGGCACCCCCGGAAAAAATTGTTCGGCAAGTTCTTGGCTGGGAATGATCGCTCCGTTGGTGTCGTTGCCGGCATTGAAGACCTGGTAGCCAAGGCCGTCTTGTTGCAGGCATAGATCGACAATCTGCCCAAGATCGCGGGCATCGATGTAGCAGAAGACATTCCGGCGGCGCACTTCGGGATTTTTGAAATATCCTGGAAACAGCTCAGCATACTCATGCGGCTCTATCACATTACCGATGCGCAGCGCATAAATATCAAATCCTGAACGGCGCTGGAAACTGCGTGCCGTCTTCTCGTTGACCACTTTCGACAACCCGTAGCTGTCCATGGGGTCGATGTCATAGTCCTCTTCCAGCGGCAGACAATGCGGGCTGGTCTCTCCGTCCGAAAAACACACGCCGTAGACAGTTTCTGAGGAGGCAATGACAATCTTCTTGATACCGAGCTTCACAGCCGCCTCGATCACATTGTAGGTGCCGATGGTGTTTACCCTGAACGTTTCATTATCAGGATTGATCAAGATCCGCGGGACAGCAGCAAAATGAACGACCGCATCGAATTTGGGTACGCCAGTGCCGGGTTCCAGCTCGTCAAACCCCGCATATGAACTCATGGCGTTAAACATCTGCCCGAAAAAATTCGTCGCGCAGTCATGTGTCCCTCTCCACTATTGATTTCAAGTCGTCAGCAGTTGCCCCTGCCCGCAGTGCATTGAAGTCATACACTAAGGTAGCCATACGCCAATCACTCTACTATAAAGCATTGTCAGGCAGAAACCTACCTCCGGAACCATCTCAAGTGGAGTCGCTGAAAGGCCGCTAATCTCCCCTGGGTATGCGGGAATAGAAAAAGAGACACGCCTCCCTGACTAGATCGGGCTCGAGAGAAAGCCTTTAAATTACTGCTCGTTTTCACCCTGGACGTAGCCAAAATTGGCTAAAATCCCGCCATCAACGTAGATAATCTGTCCGTTGATAAATCGACCCGCTTCCGATGCCAGCAGCACCGCTGCACCCGCAAGATCCTCGGGCTCGCCCCAACGACCTGCAGGCGTACGAGTCATAACCAGGTCATTGAACGGATGTCCGCCCACGCGAATCGGGGCAGTCTGGGCTGTGGCGATATAGCCGGGCCCAATGCCATTAATATTGAGGTTGTACTTCGCCCATTCACAACACATGTTCTGCGTCAACAGTTTCAGCCCACCCTTTGCGGACGCATACGCTGAAACATTTTGCCGGCCATAGACACTCATCATTGAACACATGTTGATGATCTTCCCTGCCCGACGCTGGATCATGGACGGGACAACACGCTTGGAGACGATGAGCGGAGAAACCAGATCAACCTCGATGACCTGTTTGAACTCATTGAGATCCATTTCAAGGATAGGAACACGTGTGATGATGCCCGCATTGTTCACCAGGATATCTATCGGGCCGACCTCCTTTTCGATCTGGGAAATCCCCCGATCCACATCTTCTTCTGAGGTCACATCGAATACCAGCCGGTATACCACTATACCGTCTTTCTTGTATTCCTCCCCGCAGGCTTCCAGTTTTGCCTCGTCGATGTCATTCACGCAAATTTGCGCGCCCTGTTGGGCAAGACCCTTGGCCACGGCCATTCCAATTCCGTGTGTTGCTCCCGTGACAAGGGCTACTTTGCCGCTCAAATCAAATGATACTTTGCTCATAGTATTCCCTTCCAGTTTTGCGGGGGAGTGGGAGCAGCGCCAGGTGCTTTGCAGAGCACCCTCCTCTGCTAGCGTATTTCCGACATGGGTATGTGATCCATGTCGGTAAATGCCTGGTTTTCCCCGGCCATGCCCCAGATAAAGGTATAGCTGCCGGTGCCCGCGCCTGCATGAATAGACCAGCTCGGAGAAAGCGCGGCCTGCCCTTCACGCACTACCAGGTGCCTTGTCTCGCTGGCTTCGCCCATGAAGTGAAAGACTATGTCGTCGTCCTGCATATCAAAGTACAGGTAGGCCTCCATGCGACGCTGGTGTGAATGGGGAGGCATGGTGTTCCAGATACTGCCGGTTGCCAGCGTGGTCATGCCCATCACCAGCTGACAGCTCTTTATCCCGTCTGGGTGAATGTACTTGCGAATAGCCCGCTTGTTGGCATTTTCCATCGCTCCCAGCTCCATGGACTCGGCCTCGTCGAAGGAGATCTTTTGC
>JARRLH010000338.1:0-3639 GCA_037387205.1 Desulfofustis sp. | reverse complement strand
ATCCAGCAGTCCATAGCCGCGAACAAGTTTTACCCTCCCCGCATCAACCCTACCCAATCCTTGGACCGTCATTCCATTATTACAGACCAGACCGGCACAGATGAGTTCACCGGTCGGATCATCATCATCGAGGCCCAGGCTGGTCAGGGAAAGACGACGCTGGCCTACCAGTTTCTGGACCACGTAGACGCTTCCTATGTCTGGTATCAGGTCGGTACCGAAGACGGTGACCCTGTCGTCCTGCTGGGTGCCATGAATCTGGCGTTCTCAAAAAGATTCAACAATTTTTCCTCGCCCCAGCTGGAAGCAATACTGGACAAAGGACAGGTGGGACCAATGGATCTGCAGGGCTGTGCCAATATTTTGCTCAACGATATCGACGCAGCCCTTGATTCAGAAGTCTTTCTGGTGCTCGATGATCTTCATCTGATCGGCGAGGCGCAGCTCACTAATCAGCTCCTCGACTACCTGATCGACACCTCACCGCCCAACCTGCATTACATCCTGATCAGCAGGCACCCGCTCAAGCTGGAGGCCAGGGCGATTCGCAAAAATCCCTCGGTGATCTACCTGGACAGTGATGACCTCGCCCTTGGCTTGACAGATATCGAGTATTTGTACAACACCGTTCTCGGAGCAGAAATAGCCCGCAGCGAGGCCGAGCAGATTCTCGACATCACCAACGGCTGGATCATGGGAATCGTGCTCGCTTCCGGCCCCCTTGCCGGAGCCAGGAAATCGGTAAAACCGGAAAATGTCATTACCCGCAAACCAGACCTATTCGGCAAAGGACTTGACAGCTTTATGCTCAACTTCTTCCAGGATGAGATCCTTACCCAGATTCCTGAAATGTTTCATGAAACATTCATAAAACTCAGCTTCCTGGATGAAATCAAGATCGATTTTGCCCACCACCTGGTCGATATCGAACACCTTGATGTGCACCTCGGCAAAATCGCCGAGCAGAACTTTTTCGTCTACCATTTGGACGATTCATCGAAGATGTTCCGCTTCCACCATCTCTTTCAGGAATTCCTCCAGTCCAAGGGGCGGCAGCTCTTGGCCCCGGAAGCGATTGGCGATATCTACCGCTTGGCTGCCGATTATTACCTCCAGCACAACCTGATCGAACGGGCCCTGAAATCGCTGCGACTCGGTGAAGACTACCAGAGAATGGAACTGGTCTTGAAAGAGCATGGCCTCAGGCTGATATCGGCCAATCGTACCGTCACGATTCTGGGAATTCTGCAGACGATCCCGGAGGAAACTCTGCTTGATTGCGGCTGGCTGGGTTTTTTCCACGCGCTTTTGACCACCGATTTTCAACCCCAGACCACCCTGCCCTATTTTCAGGCCTGCATAGAGAAATTCATTGACGACAATGAAGAGATTGGCGAACTCATGACCCTGTCCCAGATCATCTATTTCCATTTTGTCATATCGGGACGCTATCGCGAGGGCTCCGAACTGCTTGGCCGGACAAGGATGCTTTTCGAGTCGATCCACAAAAAACTTCCCCACGACATTTCCATCATGGTGTTGAGAAACCTGGCAGCCGGGTTCTGCTTTTTTGATGGCAAGATGGATCTTGCCCGTCATTACGCCCGGCGGGGGTGTGATCTGGCCGAACGTATCGGCTCTAAAAATTTTCTGGCTGCATCGAGGTTCATTCTCGGTTACATCGGCCTGCTCAGCGGTGACGGCAGAAGGGCAAGGATGGAGATCGAAAAATCCTACCCATTGGTCAGCGACCCTCTGGTCGGAATGAGCAACCGGTTGACCCTGCATGTCATGCAGCTCTGCGAGCTTTCCATGTTCGGCCGCTTTCAGGCCTTTTCTTACCACAAGGATCTGGTGCTCGAGGGCGTCGACCGCGAAGTAGTCAGGCAAACGGTCGCCGCGCCCTATCTCTACGTCTGGTCCGCCATTGGCCTGATCTCCACCGGCCAGCTGAACGCTGCACTGGATCTTATCGAACAGGGTATGTTTGTCTCCAAGACAGCGGCGAGTGAACACATGACCAGTCAGCTTCTGCAATGGCGAGCGTTGATCCATTCTCTGCAGGGAAATGAGCAGAGCGCCATTGATGATATAGAGCTGTCCACCGAGATGCGCAGCAGAGCAGGGGGACCTTTCTTTACAGGCTACCATTTTGCCATCAAGGGTGCTGTCCTGGCTCTTCTCGGGCGCTACGATGACAGTCGCAGCTGTCTGGAGCAGGCGATGACCATTGGCGAGCAGATCCCCTCTCCCTATATCCAGGCCTGTGCGCTGGCCTATCTGAGCTACATCGAGCTGAAAAATGACAATGCTGCGGCGCTGGAATTTCATCTGCGCGGACTGCTTGAATTGATGAGCGAATCTGGTTACGATTTTTTCTGGGGCTGGGAACCCACCACCATGCTCCTGTTGCTGTCCCGCGCAGTTAAACAGGGTATAGAACCTGACTTCGCCACCCAGCTCGCCCGTCAAAGACTGCTCCAGTCACTGGACGACAATGGCACCCCCCTGCCCATGCTGGTCATCAAAGTGTTGGGGACTTTTTCAATCAGCCTGGACGGAGAAGAGCTTTTCAGCCTCAAGGATTTCAGTACGCACCAGCGGGAACTGTTCGGCCTGCTCATCTCTTCACCAGATTTTCGCATCAGCCAGGACCAGGTTCAGTTTGCCCTTTGGCCCGAGAGTCCGCCAGACAAAGCCAGTAAAACATTTTATACGCTGATCAGCAGGCTGAGGAAGGTGCTGGCAGAGAAAATAGATGATCCCACCCGCTATATCTGCGTAGAAAAAAGCTACGTCCAACTGAATAATACCACCGTGGACGCCGCCCAATTTCTCACTCTGGCCCGGCAGGGCTTAAGTTTGGGAAAACGTGAGTTGTGGTGGCAGGCGGGCAACGCCTTTTATAGCGCTCTCAGTTGTTGGGAGAGTTTTACCGATACCGATTATTTTCAGGGTGACCAGGCCACCGACTACATCGACGAAATTCACCATGCTTTGCGCAGTGTCTGTCTAACCTGGGCGACGACCCTGGCAAACTTGAAGCGCTCGGACGAAGCCCTGGCGCTGCTGGAAAAAACCGACAAACTGCTCCTATCAGATGAGGACAGGGTTGCCCTGCAGTATAAATTGTATATGGAGAAGAAGACTCCGCTCAAGGCCCGGAAGGTGCTCGACAATTATCGACAGGAGCTGCTGCGCCTGGGCTACAGTGAAGAAGAGGCGGATGTTATGAGAGATTCGCTGCTCAAATTATAGAACGGCTTCGGGGGCATTCAGAGCAGCGGTCCCAGCGGACATTTGTCACAGAGCGGCTCCCGCTTTTTGCAGAACCGTTTGGCTGTCCTGACCAGCAAGGCATGATACTGGTTGAACAGGGCGGCGTCATGATCGAGATTGTCCATGAACAGGTCCTGGATAAACTGATAATCGCACGATTCCGGGATTAGCCCGTGCCGGGAGAGTATTCTATGGGTGTAGGCATCGACAACAAAGATCGGGTGTCCACCAGCGTAGAGCAGTATGGAATCGGCCGTCTCGGGGCCGATGCCCTTGACCCGCAACAGAGTTTCTCTGGCGGAATACGGGTCTTCCGAAAAAAACAGCGACAGATCCCCACCATACTCTGCCTGCATCATC
>JARRLH010000337.1:0-3644 GCA_037387205.1 Desulfofustis sp. | reverse complement strand
AAGTGGCGACGGTCGATCAGTATCATTATCTGCTGGTCAACCCCGGTGTAAGGGTTGCGACCAGATGGGTGTATGACAATTATAGATTGACAAAGAAGTCCGATAAATTTATATTTCCCGGCTCTCTGAACACTGATCAACAGGAGTTCGCCCCCGCTGCTCTGCACAACGATCTTGAGGCCGTCACCATAGCCCGTCATCCGATCATTGCCAGGGTCAAGGAACTGCTCATGGAAACGGGTGCTGCCGGGGCCCTGATGTCAGGAAGCGGACCGACTGTGTTTGGTCTTTTCGAGGATACGCGGAGCTTTGAAGCCGCAACCCTCTTGTTGACCAGAAAATTCGCCGACAAGGCTGAATACCGAATATTTACGGCAAAAGCATTTGGTGGGGCGTAGCCAAGTGGCAAAGGCACCGGGTTTTGATCCCGGCATTCGTAGGTTCGAGTCCTACCGCCCCAGCCAGATCTGTTAATTACAGAGACTTGATACCATGGGCAACGTAATGAAAATATTTTCCGGCAATGCGAATTATGCAATGGCGGAAGAGATCGCGGAACACCTTGGGCTGGAAGTTTCCAGAGTAGATGTCAGGAAATTCAGCGATGGTGAGATATTCGTTGAAGTCCGGGAAAACGTGCGCGGCACCGACTCGTTCATAATCCAGCCAACCTGCACCCCGGTCAACGATCATCTAATGGAGCTGGTGATCATGGCCGATGCGATGCGGAGGGCTTCGGCGCGGCGAATTACCGCCGTCCTTCCCTATTATGGCTATGCCAGGCAGGACAGGAAAGTGGCCCCGAGGGTGCCCATTTCAGCCAAGGTGGTCGCCGAGATGCTCATGGTGGTGGGGGTTAGAAGGGTACTGTGCATGGATCTTCATGCCGGACAGATTCAGGGGTTTTTCAATATTCCTGTGGATCATCTCTATGCCGCTCCGGTACTGATTGATTACATCAGAGCAAACTTCGAGGATTTCATCATGGTCTCGCCCGATGCCGGCGGCGTCGAGAGGACGAGGGCGTTCGCCAAGAGACTGAATTGCGGTCTGGCCATCATCGATAAAAGAAGAGATCGCCCCAATCACAGTGAGGCGATGCATGTGATCGGCGATGTCAAGGACAAGATTGCGATACTGATGGACGATATGGTCGATACTGCCGGCACCCTCTGCAACGGTGCCGAGACTCTGCTGGAAAACGGAGCCAAAGAGGTGCATGCCTGCTGTTCCCATCCAGTTCTGTCGGGCCCTGCCGTTGACAGGCTGAGCAGTTCGGCCATCAAGTCGCTGGTGGTTACCAACACGATACCGTTGCGCGACAATGCCAGAAATTGTGGAAAAATTAAAGTTCTCTCCGTTTCGTCGCTGCTTGCCGAAGCCATTCGGCGGATTCACAACGAGGATTCGGTGAGCTCTTTGTTCGTCTGATTCAGGCACTAAATTGAGGATAAATGAGACCGGCCGCAAGCAGAACTGATGCCGGTTGAAGGAGAAAGTATGATAACCAAGGAAATAGCCACATCGGTGAGGGAGGATTTCGGCAAAGGTCCGGTAAGAAGAATGCGGGCCAGCGGAAAGACCCCGGGAGTAGTTTACAGCGGCGGAAAAGAAGCCCTTGCGCTCGAGTTCGAGACTAAGGTCCTGTTTCAGGAACTCCTCGATATCCAGGGGCGCAACGCGGTCATAACCCTGAAAATTAGCGACGGTTCCGAAAAGAGCGTCCTGGTCAAGGAGATCCAGACCGACCCGCTCAAAGATAGTCTTTTACATGCTGACTTCCAGGAGATTGATCTGCAGAACCCGGCCCGCTTCAATGTACCTCTGACCTATCTGGGTAAAGCCAAGGGGGAGGATCTCGGTGGTCTTACCCAGTATGAGAAATCCGCGGTGGTATTGGAAGGCAAACCGCTCGACATTCCCGATGACTGCCAGATAGACGTGTCCGGCCTGGCAATAGGTGATAAAATAACTGCAGGCGAGATCACTCTTCCCGACGGCGTCAGCCTGATAAGCGATTCCGGGATGGTGTGCGTAGCGGTAATAGCCCCGTAATTTTGCGCTGAGCGGGAACAGACGGTCCCGGCAGACGTGTTGATGAGATCCGGAAAGGAGAAGCTCTTTTCCGGATTTTTCATTTGGCACCACTATGAGCAGTAATCAATTTCTTGTCACCGGCCTGGGAAACCCCGGCGCCACTTATGAGAAGACCAGGCATAATGTCGGCTTCATGCTCGCTGACTGGCTTGCCGATTCACAAGGGGCTGTTTTTTCGGCCGATAAGCATCAGGGGATCAGCACCGCCATCCGGGTCGGCGGTAAGAAGATACATCTGTTAAAGCCCCAGACCTTTATGAACAGAAGCGGCCGTTCTGTCGCTTCCTTCATGCGTTATTTTAACCTGCATCCTGCGCAACTGCTGGTCGTGCACGACGATATCGACATGCACCCCGGTCGGGTAAAACTGGTCGAGGGCGGAGGTACGGGAGGGCACAACGGCATTCGGTCCATTGTCGGCGAACTTGCAACCAACGACTTTTTCCGGCTCAAGATTGGCATCGGCAGGCCCGGCTTAGGCGAGGTCCACCCGGACATGGAAGTTGACACGTATGTCCTGGCAAAATTCTCGGTCGATGAAGCACATCAGATACAGTCGCTTTTCAAAGAAATCACTCTCGGGCTCGACTATTTTTTCAAAGGTGACGCCGCCCGGGCAATGACCACACTCAATGCCATCAAATAGTCCGACCGAACCAATCTTCCAGTCATCCGGGCAGATCGGCGGGTCGCCAACCAGCTCAGCTGGCCGATAATCGAGCGCCCGAAGGGGAGTTACTAAAAAATCGGGATGTTTGGTGCGATTTGTGCTATAGTGATCAGTTGTTCGATCCTTATCAGGCTTATCAACAAGAGACGTACACCAAATCAATGCTTGTCCCTCGATCTCTGTCCAGCGCTGGGGTGTTCCAGCGTGAGGTTGACGGGAAAGAGGAAAGCACCTAAGTGATTTATCAATGATTCATGGAGAATGCAGTGTTTGTTAAAGGAGACATGGCAGTATATCCGGCCCACGGAGTAGGCGTTATCAAATCAATCGAAACCCAGCAGGTGGCCGGAGTTGATCAGAAATTTTATGTTCTGGAAATATTAGGGAATTCCATGCGTATCATGATTCCCACCTCCAGCAGCGAAAATGTGGGGCTGCGCTCCATCGTCAACAAGAAGGAAGCCCTTGAGGTGCTGAATATCCTCAAAGACCGGGCCATTGAGATCGATTCCCAGACCTGGAATAGGCGCTATCGGGAGTATATGGAAAAAATAAAGACCGGTTCCATCTTCGAGGTCGCAGCAGTGCTGAGAGATCTTTTTCTGCTCAGCGTCGACAAAGATCTCTCCTATGGCGAGAGAAAAATGCTTGATACTGCCAAAGGTCTGCTGGTCAAAGAGTTATCCATCGCCCAGGATGTAGAGGAAGATAAAATAAGCCAGAAAATCGAAAAAATTTTTTCCTGAGATCTCCCCAACCCCAATTCAACCGCTTTGCCAGCAGGCGGCTGTATGAACGACTCCCGGGTTTCTTCTGCTGAAGGACCGTTTTCATATGCAGTCGAAGAACGCTATCATGACCTTCGATTGGATCAATT
>JARRLH010000336.1:0-4983 GCA_037387205.1 Desulfofustis sp. | reverse complement strand
ACTCTCGGTGGTGCTCGATGAGGATATAGAGGTGCTCTGGGAGCGAATCAGGAAAGGCTCCGGGACGCCCAGGCATTTTCCTATCACGCTCAAGGAGGATGTCGATTGGCAGACGCTTGCCTACCTGGAGAACAACAAGTACAAATTCTCGGGTATAAGGATCGAGGTACAGCCAGTCAGAGTGTATCATTACGGGGACCTGGGAGCCAATATCATCGGCTATATCGGCTCAATCAATCCCCAGGAGCTTGAAGCCGATAAAAACGGGGTCTACGAAGGCGGCGACCTGATCGGCAAGCGGGGCCTGGAACGTATTCGGGAAAAGGATCTGCGCGGTGAAAAGGGCAGCAGTTCAACCGAAGTCAATGCCAGCGGCTTCGAACAGCAGCAGCTCAAGCATGTGGATCCGCTGCCGGGCCGGGACATCACCTTGACGATTGACGTCGAGCTGCAACGGGCGGCCGAGCAGTATCTGGCCATCAGTGACAAGGCCGGGGCGGTGGTGGCCATGGAGGTCGATAGCGGACGGGTCCTGGCGGCAGTGAGTGCTCCGACCATTCACCTGGAGGACTTTATCGGCGGTATTTCCAGGAAGAACTGGGACGCGCTGCTGGAGAACCCGCGCAATCCGCTGCTCAACAAAGCGGTGCAGGGTGTCTATCCACCCGGCTCGACTTACAAGATCGTCACCGCCCTGGCGGGACTGTCAGAGGGGGTGATCACCGAGCATACCACTTTCTACTGTCCCGGCCATTACTACTTCGGCGGGCGCCTCTACCGCTGCTGGAAACACAGTGGGCACGGAACGGTGGACATCAGGCGGGCAATCACCGAATCGTGCGATGTGTTTTTCTACCAGGTCGGCCAGCGGCTCGGTGTCGACCGACTGGCGGCCTATGCCAAAAAACTGGGTCTGGGTGCCAGATCGGGTATCGAACTGGAGCACGAGAAGGCGGGCATTGTCCCGACCAAGGATTGGAAACGCAAGCGGTTCAAAGAAAAATGGCACGAGGGTGAGACCCTGTCGGTGGCCATAGGCCAGGGCTTCAACAATATGACGCCGCTGCAGATCTGCCTGATGACTGCGGCCATCGCCAACGGCGGCAAGATCTATCAGCCGCAGATCGTGGAGATGGTGAAGACCACTGACGGCGACCTAGTCGAGCAGTTCAGCCCGAAACTGCTCAGCGAACTGTCCAGCCGGGAGAAGGGCTACCTGCCCATCCTCAAAGACGGGCTCTTCGGGGTGGTGCAAGGCAAGCGGGGTACGGCCCGCAACGTGCGCATCAAGGGGTTGACCGTGGCCGGCAACAAAATTGCCGTGACTGTCCTGGTGGAGCACGGGCTGCACGGCGGTTCAGGAGCAGGACCCATAGCCCGGGTGATACTGAAAAAATATTTTGAGAAGTATCTGCTCGAGCAGGCCCGAAAAGAGGCCGAGGAAAGCAAGGATGGCAAGGCGTAAACAACCGGAAAGCATTATTGACCGCGTAGCTTGGGGCCTTTAGCAATGATTCGCTTCGACAGAAGAATGCTGGCCCATTTCGACTGGTGGCTGCTGATCATGTTTCTGCTTGTCTGCGCCATGTCGCTGTTCAACCTCTACAGCGCCTCCTATCCGCCCAAGCCGTGGGGCACGCCGCCCTACCTCAAGCAACTTTATTTCTACCTGATTGGCTTTAGCGCCATCCTGGTGATTCTGGCCGTCGACTACCAGGAGCTGCATTTCTGGAACTATTTTTTCTATATCTTCGTGGTCGGTCTGCTTGCCGCGATTTTGATTATCGGCAAGACTGCCGGGGGGGCCCAGCGCTGGATCAGTCTCGGCTTTTTCAATCTGCAGCCCTCCGAGCTGGCCAAGCTGATGCTGGTAATCACCCTGGCCAGCTACTATTCACGCAAGGAGGTGACCGACGGGTACACCATCAGGCAACTGGTAGTGCCGATCGGGCTCACCCTGGTGCCTTTCGTCCTCATTCTCCTGCAGCCCGACCTGGGAACGGCCCTGATGCTCGGTTTCATCTTCGTGTCGATGACTGTCTTCGTAAAACTGCGCTTTTCAGTCTACGCCATCTTAGGGAGCACCGGCGTTGCCATGGTCTTCCTGGCCTGGGAAAAATTACTGAAGCCTTACCAGAAGCAGCGTATTCAGACCTTTCTGAATCCGGAAGGGGATCCCATGGGCAGCGGCTACCAGATCATGCAGTCGAAAATTGCGGTGGGCAGCGGCGGCAGGTTTGGCAAAGGCTATCTCGAAGGCACTCAGGGCCATCTCCACTTCCTCCCCGAACGTCACACCGATTTCGCCTTTGCCGTCTGGAGTGAGGAGTGGGGGTTCTTCGGCAGCCTGTTTTTTATCTTGATCTATTTTCTGATGCTGATCTGGGGGCTTTACTCGAGCGCCTTTGCCAGGGACCGGTTCGGCATGCTGCTGTCGTTCGGCATCGTCATGCTGATCTTCTGGCAGGCGGTCATCAATCTGCTGATGATCCTCGGCTTCCTGCCGGTGGTCGGCATTCCTCTGCCGCTGGTCTCCTACGGCGGTTCTTCACTGCTGACGACCCTGCTGGCCTTCGGCATCCTGCTTAACGTCAGGATGCGGCGTTTTCAGGTGGGGCAGAACGGCGACTGAGCGGCATGGCCTCGCCCCTGTGTATAACGGCATAAGTCCAGCGCCTGATCACTCTTTGTGCAGGGCCTGCAGAACGATATCCTTGAGGGCTTCGATGAAATCGGGGTCGTCGTTGAAAGAGGCAGTGGTCTCCAGTCTGATGCCGTACCCGGCGGCGAGTTCTTTATAGTCCATATTGATTTCCACCAGGGTCTCCACGTGGTCGGAGACGAAGCTGATCGGCACCATCAATATGTTGGTGCAGTCCTTCTCCCCGAGTGATTTTATGGTTTCGGGGGTCGAGGGCGACAGCCACTCGACCGGGCCGGATCTGCTCTGATAACAAATCCTGCCCTGCACCCCGGTGATCTTTTCCACCGCCGCGATGGTGCGCTGTAAATGATCCACGTAGGGGTCGCCTTCTTCGATAAAGGATACCGGCAGACTGTGGGCGCTGTAGACGAGGTCAACCGATTTGCTGTCGAAGCGCTGCAGCCCCTGGGTGATTTTTGCCGCCAGACAGGCCACATAGCCGGGATGCTCGGGCCACGAGCCGATTTCGATCAGTTCTCCGCCCAGCGGGCGGTCCAGCAGGCAGCGTTTCAATTCATTGAGCGATGAGCCGCTGGTGGCGCAGGAGTAGTGGGGATAGAGGCTCAGGGCCACGAGCCGGTCGATCTGTTTATCTGCCAGACTTTTCAGGGCTTCGCGAGTCGTGGGGTGCCAGTACCGCATGGCGGTGGCGACTATAAAATCTCCGGTCTCGCTCAGTTTCTTCTGCAACGCCTGTTGCTGGGCTCTGGTAATCCTGGCAATCGGTGAACCGCCGCCGATCCGGCCGTAGGTCGCCCTGCTTTTCGGGGCCCGTTTTCTGGCGATTAACCAGGCCAGCGGTTTCTGGAGAAAGGACGGCCCCAGTCTGATGATTTCTCTGTCTGAGAAAATATTGTAAAGGAAGGGTCTGATATCCTGGGGTTTTTCAGGACCTCCCATGTTCAGGAGCAGAACGCCGGTGGTGGTGCCAGTGCTGAAATCATGCTGATCAGCTTTCATAATCACCAATTCATAACACATTCCCCGAAGGCTGAAAATAAAAGATTATTAATTCAGACCCTTGTCCCGGAAAAGGGATGCCGAGGGGAAATTTTACCAGTGTGAGCTTGATTCTGATCAGGCGGATAATATATTATGAACAGAGGAAGTAGAGATTTTACTTGTCTAAGAGTCTCAGAGAGTCCTAGTGTTGATACCTCGGTTATTTCTTTCCAAAACCCAATCCCTGCAGAACACAATTCAATTGTTTTACATCCGTTTTCTTACTGAAATCAGGAGGATTCAGGAAAGCGGAGCGGTCGAGGCGCGTCCGTAGGGCGTATGTTTTTGGCAGTGTTATGCTGCCTGAAAACCAGATGGAGGAAATATATGGAACTGAAAGTCGAAGCCCGCAATGTTGAGTTGAAGAAAGGCTGGCAGATGAAAATAGAAGAGGAAAAGGAGAAACTGCTTAAAAACTATGCCAGTTTCGTTCTCCACCTCAGAGTGTCGATTGCAGCCACGACTCACCATAAAGAGGGCGGTTACGAAGTCAAGATTGTGGCTTCGGTACCAAACGACACAGTGGTAGTAACCAGAAAAGGGGAGCCTGTGCGCCCCCTGCTTATCGAGGCATTCGATGTTCTAACCTTACAGCTCAAGGAAATTCTCAGAAAGAAGAGGAAAAGCAAGAAGCAGGCGGAACCTGCCAACGCTGGTGACAGCGTCGGCGTGATCAACAAGGTCTCCCCTCATGAATCTTACGGATTCATCACCACCTATGACGACCGGGAGATCTACTTCCACGAGAACGCGCTGAAAAATGCCGAGATAGACGACCTCGTCGAGGGCGACAGCGTCATCTACGGAGAGTCGCTCGGGGACAAAGGCCCCCAGGCATCCTGGGTGAGAGTCGCCAAATAATCGAACTCAAATTAAAAGCTCAAAGCCCCCGGTCACTGCCGGGGGCTTTTCTATTTCCAGGGGACACAATACCCATCGTGTCCCCATAGCGATGATGCTTACCTTGAGACACTGCAGGCCGATTGCACATGATGCTTGATGGCGGGGACACGATGGGTATTGTGTCCCCATTCTATGGATCAGTATTTACTGAAAGCGAAGTCCTTGCTGCCGTAGAGTACCGGGTCGGCATCGGGGTAACTGACTTCCTCGCCGTTCCATGGTTTCCTCACGGTATAGCTGGTGTCCTCCTCACGCACGACGTTGGAGCGGTGCAGCGGGATCTTGCCGCCGGCGGTGGCGATGTAGCGCGGAATTGCATCACCCGAGATGTTGCCGTACATGGATTCGACGATGTCCCTGCCGACCTCGAGCGG
>JARRLH010000335.1:0-3707 GCA_037387205.1 Desulfofustis sp. | reverse complement strand
CAACGTTTCAAAGGGTTACGCCAAAGAACAGGGGGCGGTCCTGCACAACGCCGAACAAATCATTGTCGTCGGTATACAAAAAGAACAGGGCGCCAATGTCCTGGCCATGACCGACAGTGTCGAACGGGAGATCAATCGATTAAACGACACCATCCTCAAAGAGCAGGGGCTCTATCTGGAAATCCTCTACGATGAGAGGCCTTATATCAATACCGCCATCAACCTGGTGAAGCAGAACGTCCTGATCGGGGGCCTGCTGGCCATCACCGTACTGATGACCTTTCTGCGCAGCGTCAGGTCAACACTCACCACGGCGCTGGCGATACCAATCTCGGTCATCGGCTGCTTCATTTTCCTCTGGCTCAGCAATCGCAGCTTCAACGTGGTCAGCCTGGCGGGCATATCCTTCGCCGTCGGTATGCTGGTCGACAACTCCATTGTCGTCCTGGAAAATATCGATCGCCATCGTAAAATGGGCAAAAACGCCTACCAGGCGGCCCATGACGGCACCAAGGAAATATGGGGCGCGGTCTTCGCTTCCACGGCGACGACGGTGGCTGTATTTCTTCCGGTTATCTTCATGCAGGAGGAAGCCGGGCAGCTGTTTCGCGATATCGCCATCGCCATCACCTTTTCGATCATGATCAGCTTTATGGTATCCATAACCGTGATACCGACTCTGATCAACCTGCTCTATAGAAAAAGTGAGAAGAAATCGGAAAACTGGCTGCAGAAATCAGTGGTTGGCCCCTTTTTCGTCAAAATCATAATGGGGTTTTCCAGGATCTGTCTGGCCAACGTGTTCACGCGGGTGGTCACCATCGTGCTGTTCACTACCCTGTCCATCGGCATCGTCTTCTGGCTCCGTCCCAGTGCCGAGTATCTGCCCCAGGGCAACCGCAACTTCGTCCTCAATATCCTTATTCCTCCACCCGGCTATTCGATCGATAAATACAAAGAGATCGGCGCCCTTATCTTTGCGCAGGCCGATCCTTATTACCAGGAGGACAATCCCATGGGTATCGCGCCAATCAAGCACATGTTCTATGTCGGCGCCGATCGGATAACGCTGTTTGGAGCGCAGTCGATCTATGAGACCAGGGCCCGGGAAATGATGGGGCTGTTCATGAAGATTATGAACTCCATACCCGGCTATTTCGGGGTTTCCATCCAGGTTGGTATTTTTCAGTCGGAACTGGGCGGCGGTCGAACGGTGGACATCAACGTATCCGGCGAGGACATCGACACCATCGTCGGTGGTTCCAGGGCCATCTTCGGGGCCGTGGGACAGAAAATCCCGGGCTCGCAGACCAGGCCGATTCCTTCTTTGGAAACCAGCTATCCGGAAATTCGCGTGCTGCCCAACAAGGAACGACTGGCGGCCAACGGCCTGAGCGAACGCGACCTCGGCATCTATGTCGATATTCTCATGGACGGCAGGAAAATCGACGATTATCGGCCGGCCGGGATCAAGCAGATCGATCTCGTCCTCAAGGGCAGCGACGAGAGGTTCGACTCTCCGGAGGAATTGATGAATGCCACCATCGTCAACCGCTACGGCGATCTCATCAAGGTTGGTGATGTCGCCAGCCTCAGCTATGGCGAAGGCATGCCCCAGATACAGCATCTCGAGCGCAAGCGTACCATCACCCTGCAGGTCACGCCGCCCGCCGACCTTGCCCTGCAGGATGCGATCAGCATCATCGACAACGATATAATCGCGACCCTGCAGCAGGCTGGTCAGCTCGATGGTCTGCAGATTAGCATCGGCGGCAACGCCGATAAACTGCTGGAGACGGGTAAAGCGCTGCAGTGGAACCTGCTTCTGGCCCTGCTGATCACCTATCTTCTGATGGCCGCCCTGTTCGAGAACTTCATCTACCCTTTTATAATTCTCTTTACCGTGCCGCTGGCCGCCGCCGGGGGCTTCATCGGTCTGCTGGCCGTCAATACCTTCGTGGCGCCCCAGGGCTTCGACATTCTGGCCATGCTCGGTTTTATCATCCTGATCGGCACCGTGGTCAACAATGCCATCCTCATTGTCCACCAATCCCTCAATAACGTCCGTTACCACGGGATGGTTGGCGTGCCGGCCGTGTCCGACGCAGTGCGAACCAGGATAAGGCCGATCTTCATGAGTGCCACAACCTCGATCCTGGCCATGACCCCGCTGGTCATTTCCACCGGCTCCGGCTCGGAACTGTATCGCGGACTTGGCTCGATACTGCTCGGCGGCCTTGCCCTGTCCACCGTTTTTACCCTGTTCGTCATACCGGCGCTGCTGGCCTTTGTCATCGGTTTTGAAAAAAGCAGGGTCGGAGAACGATAAAAGAGCGGTGGGACAGTTGAATTACCGGCGCTCGGAGCTAATTCGCTCAATCGTGATTACTGTGGGGAAAACCCCATCTTAAGGAGAGATAAAGATGAGCGACAAGAAAAAGATCAGCAAACACTACCACCACCTGAAGGCGAACTTTCCCGAGGTCCTCGAAGCGGTTGAAAACCTCGGGGCTACCGTCCGTCAGGCAGGTCCTCTCGACCGCAAGACAACCGAACTCATCCAGCTCGGTGTGGCTGCCGCTACAGGATCGACCGGAGCGGTCAACTCCCACGCCAAACGAGCTCTGGCGGCCGGTGCCAAGCGCCAGGAGATCGAGCATGCGCTGCTGGTGCTGGTGTCGACTATCGGTTTTCCCAAGGTCGCCGCTGCCCTGGCCTGGTTTCAGGAAGTGGTGGAATAGGCACAATAGCGATGTTGCGGAACAAAAGAGGCCAGATTTTCTGGACTATTCACCCAGGTACGCCTTGACAATCGACTCGTCCTCCCGCAGGGTCTGGGCATCGCCCTCGATGACTATTTTGCCGGTTTCGAGCACGTAGCCGTTATCGGCCAGTTTGAGCGCCACCTTGGCGTTCTGTTCGACCAGCAGAATGGTGACCCCTTCTTTGTTCAGGCGCAGGATAATCTTCATGATCTCCTGAACCAGAAACGGGGCCAGCCCCATGGAGGGCTCATCGAGCAGCAGCAGCGTGGGGTCGGTCATCATCGACCGGCCGATGGCCAGCATCTGTTGTTCTCCGCCGGACAGAAACGCCGAATCCCTGTGCTTTCTTTCCTCGAGAACCGGAAATATCTCGAACACATGTTCCAGCCGCTTCCGCCTCTTCTCTTCGTCATCGAGGGTAAAACTGCCGAGTTCCAGGTTCTCCAGAATGGTCATACCCTTGAAAATCTTCCTGCCCTCGGGCACATGAATGAGCCCCATCTTGACGATGTCATGGGCGGGCTTTCTGGTGATGTCCTCGCCCATGAAGCGGATGGCTCCCGAGGTCGAACGGATCAGCCCTGAAATGGTGCGCAGTGTGGTGCTCTTGCCGGCCCCGTTGGCACCCAGCAGGGTGACAATCTCCCCTGCCTTGACCGAAAAGGAAATTCCTCTGAGCGCATGAATCTTGCCGTAATGAGTCTCGAGGTTTTCTATTTCAAGAATGGCGCCGCTCATGCAACCTCGTCCTCTTCTCTGCCGAGATACGCTTCTATCACTCGGGGATCGTTTTGTACGTCCTCGGCATTTCCCTGGGCAATCTTCTGTCCGTAGTCGATCACGGTGATCATTTCCGATACCTTCATGACCAGCCCCATGTCATGTTCGATGAGTAAAATGGTAATATTGAGCTCATCACGGATGCGCTTGATAAGCCCGATC
>JARRLH010000334.1:0-3726 GCA_037387205.1 Desulfofustis sp. | reverse complement strand
CCTGATGCTGGCGATGCTGTTCGCCCTGATCATGCTCAACGTTCCCATCGCCGTGGCGCTGGGACTGGTGGGCGTGGTGGCCATGTTGATCACCCAGGGCGTGGACATCCTGCCCAACATGGCCCTGGTGCTCTACGACGGCGCCACCAAGTTCCCGCTGCTGGCCATCCCGCTGTTTATCTTCGCCGGCGCGATCATGAATACGGGTGGGATTTCCAAGCGGCTCATCGCCTTTGCCTCTGCCCTGGTCGGCTTCGTCAAGGGAGGTCTGGCCATGGCCTCGACCGCAACCTCCATGTTTTTCGCCGAGATGTCCGGTTCCGCGGTGGCTGACGTGGCGGCGCTGGGTTCGATCCTGATTCCGGCCATGAAACGAAAAGGGTACCCCGGTCCGTTTGCGGCCGCAGTCATGTCGTCGGCTGCCACCATTGCGGTGATCATTCCCCCGTCAATTCCGATGATCCTTTATGCGGTCATGGCCGGCAGTTCGGTGGTCAAGATATTCGTCGCGGGGATTATCCCCGGAATCATGTGCGGTCTGGCCATGATGGGGTTGTCCTATGCCTTCGCGGTAAAGAGGAACTACCCGGTGGAAGAGGTCTTTCAGCTGAAAAAAGTCTGGGCAACCTTTAAGGAAGCCTCCTGGGCCTTCATCGTCCCGCTGATCATTCTTGGCGGAATTTTCGGCGGGTTTGTGACTGCAACTGAAGGCGCCGGGCTGGCCGTTCTGGCCTCTCTTTTTGTGGGCGGCGTGATCTACCGTGAAATCAACTGGCAGCATCTAAAGGAAGCCACTATCGAAGGGGGCATCTCCACTGGAGTGGTGATGCTTCTCGTGGCTGCCTCGGCGCTGATGGGAACGATTCTGACTGAGCTTCAGATCCCGCAGCAGCTGGCTGAAAAAATACTCGGAATCACGACCAACAAATATGCCGTTCTGGGCATGCTGAATCTTTTCTTTCTCGTGGTCGGCTGTTTCCTGCACTCGGCAGCCGCCATAATTCTGGTCGTGCCAATCGTGATGCCCCTGGTGCATGCGGTTGGCATCGACCCGGTTCACTTTGGTCTGGTGGTAACGCTTAATTTGGGCATCGGTCAGCAGACCCCGCCTGTCGCCTCCGTCCTGATTACCGCCTGCTCGGTGGCAAAGGCCGATATATGGGAGGTGAGCAAGGTTAATGTCTATTATGTCGGCTGTATCTTCATCATCTTGATGATATGCACCTACGTACCTGCAATACCCATGTTTCTGGTACACTTTTTCTACGGTTAATGGGAGGGTTCAGTGATTGCCAACAGCGCCTGTCTGACCGGTATTCAAGAAATTGAAGTACGTGAGAGGGAGTTGCACCCGAAAGATGACGAGCTCGTGATTAAAACCCACGCAGCGGGCATCTGCGGAACGGATAAGAACTTGTACACCGGGGTGATACCGCCTACAGGCGGATTGCACAGCGAGATCAGAAAGGCCTTCGGGTATCCGTATTTTTTCGGACATGAAGGCGGTGGTACGGTTGTCGATGCGGGCAGGGAGGTCAGAAGATTCAAGACGGGCGACAAAGTAATGGCCTTCGGCTGGGTGGAGACCTACTCAGACTATTTCGTGGCCGAAGAAGATGATCTCGAACCGGTTCCCGAGGGTCTCGATATGGATCTGGCGTGCCTGGGGGAGCCCATCGGTTGTGCTGTATTCTCCGGTCTGTGCTCAAAAGTGCAGCTTGGCGATACGGTTGCCGTTGTCGGCATGGGGTTTGCCGGCCAGGTGATAGCCCAGGTCGTGAAGAAGAAAGGGGCCTTTCAAGTTATCGGCATCGATGTGGTGGATGAGAAACTCGAGCTGGCCAGAACCCTGGGACTTGACCACGCAATCAACAGCTCTACAACCGATCCGCTCTCCGCCATCCTTGATCTGACCGGGGGGCAGGGGGCCGATGTGATGGTGGAGGTGGCGGGAACTGCCGAAGCTGTGCAGTTGTGCAATGATGCAGTCAAGCACAATGGGGTGCTCGTCTTTTACAGTTGGATAACCAGAGATATCACCCTGAATATCTCACGCTGGCATGACAACTCGTTGGAAATTGTCAATACCGGTCTGGTGCACCATGGAATTATGCAGCGCCATATCTGGGTTCCGCAAGCCCTGAGGCCGGTGTTGCAGGGGCAAATAAGGGTTTCCCCGCTGATCACTCACACCTTTGCCTTGAGTGAAATGGCTGAGGCTATGCAGACCGCCCATGAAGATCCCGCGGCGGTCAAGGTCCTGGTGCGTCCATGATGCAGAAAAGTTGTCAGCGATTAGCCCAATCAGGTGTTGTCGTGACCACCGGCTGGTGTGGTCGGCAATGCGAATCGAGATGAGCAGTTTTTTCTACAGACAATTAGCAAAAGCCTCACAAAACGGATCTGTCGGACCCGGCACGATCATCACGGTGAAGGTCGATCTGGCTCTGGCCCATGACGGCAGCGGGCCGGAGATCCTGAGATTATTCAAGAGGGATGGGCTTCACGTCGCTCAGAAGAGCAGGGTGCTCATCACGCTGGATCACTGTTTTCCAGCACCGACCATTGCTGATCGTCAATTTCATAAGGAAATTCAGAGCTTTGCCAGGGAAAACAAGATTAACCTCTATAAAAATGGCGAGGGCGTTCTGCACCAGGTGGTGGCCGAGGACGAGTCTTTATGGCCCGGCATGATCATTGTTGGAGCGGACGGTCATGTGGCAACCGCGGGGGCGTTCGGAGCCATTGCCTTTACGGTGCAGCCGGAGGCATTCGTCAAAGCCGCGTGTAAGGGAGTTTACCAGGTTTCGGTGCCGGAGCAGATCGTCATCGGTCTGGAGGGGGTTCTCCGGCCCCATGTCATGGCCAGAGATGTCGCTCTCTCTCTGATAGATGAATTCGGGGACCTGATTGCCGGGAAGGCTGTTGTGTTGACCGGTGAGGCGATCGACAAAATGAATATCAGCGAGAAAATGACCCTCTGCAACCTGCTGCCCGAGAGTAAGGCGAGAACCGCTCTGGTCTTGCCCCAGGGAGAGCGGGAGAGGGTCGATAAAACGGTTGATGCCAAAAGTGTCGAACCGATGCTGGCACTACCATCCATACCGCAAAAAATCATTCGCGCCAGTGAATGCCGCAATCAGAAAATCAGTGTAGCAATAGCCGGCGGCTGCTCTTCGGGAAGACTGGATGACATGAAGATGATAGCGGATATTTTGTCTAAAAATGAAGTGCATCAGGATGTGACTTTTATTATAACTCCTGGGTCCCGCAGTATCATGGGGTCAATGGACAGAATGGACCTGTCGTCAATTCTGAGAAACAGCGGGGCAGTGATCATGCCCCCGGGCTGCGGCCCCTGTCCCGGCAGGCATCTGGGGGTACTCAGTGAAGATGATGTGGCGATTACCACAACTACCCGCAACAGTCCCGGCAGAATAGGTTCTTCAGAAGCAAAAATCTATCTGGCATCTCCGCTGACGGTAGCCTTATCGGCAGTGCATGGCCAGATTACCGAACCGACCGAGCTGAGCTGAGGACCCGCCGCGAGATCAAGTTTCAGATACCGAGAATTCAAACGTAAAAGGAGTAAGACATGAGTGCACCGAGCGGACGCCATTTTCTGCAAATCCCTGGACCGAGCAACGTACCGGACAGAATTCTGCATGCCATCGGTCGGCCGACCATCGATCATCGCGGACCTGAATTCCAGAAACTCTCGGAGGA
>JARRLH010000333.1:0-12069 GCA_037387205.1 Desulfofustis sp. | reverse complement strand
GTCCGACATTGAGCAGGAGGCGATTGAATCGGGCGAGGACATCCGCAGTGTCCAGGGACGTTATACCCATATTCCCGCCTCGGTCACCGCCTTCGTGCCGGCCGACACACTCCTGGCCATGGGCGGCTCTCTAAAAAACGTGGCGGTGCGCCCCGACTCGGTCACCGATATCGATGCGGTCGCCGCCCAGTTGGTTGACCGCTTCGGCCTGGCCATCTTCACCGGTGACGAGGATGGCGTCTGGCTCTACAACCTCAGCGATACCATCGCCTACAGCGGGGTTCCCAATATCATTATCCCGCTGCTTATCTCGATCCTCATCGTGCTCAATACGATGATCAGTTCGGTGTACGAGAGGAAGAACGAGATCGGCATCTACACCTCGGTGGGGTTGGCCCCTTCCCATGTGGGCTTCCTCTTCGTTGCCGAAGCCATGGCCCTGGCCGTTATCTCCGTGGTGCTCGGCTATCTGCTGGCCCAGGTGTCGGCCGCTTTCCTCTCCGGCACCGCGTTCTGGGAGGGGATCACGGTGAACTACTCGTCCACCGCCGGGGTGGCAGCCATGATCCTGGTTATCGGCGTGGTGCTCATTTCGGTCATCTACCCGTCCCGCGTCGCCGCCCGCATCGCCATTCCCGATGTCAACCGCTCGTTCGAGCTGCCTGAAACGGACGGCACCTCGCTGCAGGTGTACCTGCCGTTTTTCATGAAGCATGCAGAATACAAGTCGATCGGAGGATTTTTATACAACTATTTCATCGGTCACCAGGACATTTCCCACGGCAGGTTTTCCACCGGTCAGGTCGATCTCGTCTACTCGTGCGACAATGTTGATGAGATTCAGCAGATGATTACCAAGGGCCAGAACCGGGAAGAGAATCATTGCGTGCACCTGCAGGCCAGGGTCTGGCTGGCCCCCTTTGATTTCGGCATCATGCAGCTTGTCGATCTGCAGTTTTATCCGGCCCGGGACAACCCCGCCTTCCTGGAGGTTAAAATGACCATTCACCGGGAATCGGGGGAGGAAAGTCAGTGGCGGAGGATCAACAAGATGTTCATCCACCAGCTGCGTAAACAGCTGCTCATCTGGCGCTCGATGGATCAACTTACCCATCAGCAACTGAGCGAAGACTTCCAGACCGTTTCTGAGAACCTGGCGCCCGCCTGATAACGACCATGAGCGAGCGTTTCGAGACAGAACTCCTCACTCCACAGATCAGGTTGCGGTCAATTATTGTCGGCCTGGTCTTTGCGACTTCGATCTGTCTGCTCACACCGGTCAACAATGTCTATCACCGCTCCACCCCCCTGGGAGGCGGACATTTTCCCCTGGCGCCCTTTTTCGTCTATTTTGTACTGGCCATATTTGTCTTGCTGCTGGGCAGAATCATTGGGCGTCGCCCCCTGCTTAGCGGGTCTGAACTGCTGGTTATCTGGATCCAGATGGTCATCGGCTCCGGCATCGCCTACACCGGCCTGGCCCGAACCTTTCTTATCAACCTGACCGCCCCTTTTCATTTCGCCACCGTCGGCAACCAATGGCAGGAGACCTTTGAACCGCTGCTGCCGGCAGCTCTTATTCCCCGCAACCAGGAAGCCGTCGAATTACTCTACAACGGGCTCCCCGCCGGGCGGAGCATGGGCTGGCTGGAGGTGGTCATGGAAATTCCCTGGCAGTCCTGGTCCAGTGTGTTTCTGCGCTGGGGAATTTTTATCTTGTTGTGCTACCTGGTGATGATATTCATCATCAATCTGTTCGCCAGACAGTGGCTGGTCAACGAAAAGCTCAACTTCCCGCTGCTCAAGGTTTCCCAGTTCGTCAGTTATGCCGTCGATCGTCCCGGCAACGCTCAAGTGCTGCGCAACCGCTTTCTGCTGATCGGCATATTGATTCCCGTCCTGCTGCACCTGCTCAACGGGATCAGTCTCCACTATCCGTCGGTGCCCACCATTCAGACCTTAATCCTGGCCGGCAAATATTTTCCCAAAGAAGGTCTGCTGTCCGGGTTTTACAAATGGCATCCTTGACATGGCGGGTTATGCAGTCCCCGCTTCCGAACTGGGCATCACCTTCGGACCAACGGTAACCCGCCCCGAGGAGATGCAGATGCTTGGCGCCTACGGCGTCTTCTTCCTGTTTCTCGTCTGGCTCGCCAGATACCACCTGCTCGAGGTCTCCCGACAGGCGCTTTTCATGCGCTCCATTGACCTGAAGCAGATCGAGTGGTTTGACGTGCGGGTCTCGTTCTGGGGCATACTGCTCGGTTTCGCGGCGTTGACGATCTGGTTTTTCTGGCAGGGCATGGCGCCTCACACCGCCCTGCTGGTCATCAGCGCCTTTTTCATGATTTCGCGGGTGGCGACCAGGATCATCTGTCAGGGGGGGCTCGCCTACTTTACCCTGACCGCCGCTCCGATCGACGGTTTGATTGCTTTTTTCGGCACCAAGATGTTTGCCGGGGCCAGCGGAGTACTGGCCGCGGTGAGCCAGAAAGTCATTTTCGTCGACCTGCGTGAATCACTGATGCCCTCACTGCTGCATGCCAAAAAAATACATCTGGGCAAAAGGCCGACTGCGCTGCTGTTTACCGGACTTCTGCTGACCCTGGCCCTGTCCGTGACCAGCTCAGTGGTGGCCATGATGGCCCTTTGTTACCGCTACGGCATCCGCGCACTGGAATTGGAATGGGCCACCCGGACCACGCTCAATGTCTACGAAAATGCCTTCCGGCTTATCGTTAATCCGGTTAACACCGGGGATTCGGTTTATAACTTCGCCATCGTCGGCGCCCTGGTTATGTTCCTTCTGGTTTTCTGCTACCAGAGATTCTACTGGTGGCCGATCCATCCCATCGGCTACCTCACTGCCTACTCTTCGGCCATGCGCATTCTCTGGGTCAGTTTTTTTATCGGCTGGCTCTGCAATGCCCTGTGCATGAAATACGGCGGCGTGAATCTCTTCAGGAAAATGCAGTTTTTCTTTATCGGGCTGGTAATCGGCGATCTGCTGATGGGTGGCATCTGGGCGGTGGTCGCGCAGTTCACCTTCTCCAGTTACATGGTGCTGCCGGACTGAGAGTATGTACGACGACAAGGAACTGAAAGAATATCGGGATCTGCTGCCGGCACCCGATCATTTCGAAGAGGGCTTCGACTGGAAGACCATCATCGGGGCGGTGTTTATCGGCTTTCTGATGATGCCGGGCTCGATGTACCTGCAGCTTGTCATCGGCCAGGGCATCGGCCCCGCAGCCCGCTGGGTGACCATCATCCTGTTTGCCGAGATTGCCAAGAGGGCCCACTCCGAATTGAAGCAGCAGGAGATTTTTCTGCTCTACTACATGGCCGGCGCCGCCCTGGCTTCGCCGTTTTCCGGTCTGCTCTGGAATCAGTACCTGGTCCAGTCCGATGCCGCCCGCATGCTCGGCCTGACCGAACATATCCCCTCCTGGGTCGCCCCCGCTCCGGAGTCGATGTCGATAATCGAGCGTACTTTCCTGCATCGCGATTGGATGATCCCCATTCTGCTGCTCATCGGCTCCCAGATAATCCAGCGCATCGATCACTTTGGTCTGGGGTACGCACTTTACCGGATCACCTCGGATGTGGAGAAGCTGCCCTTCCCTATGGCCCCCGTGGCTGCCCTGGGCACCATGGCCCTGGCTGAATCGACGGAAGAGAAAAAAGCGGGCTGGAAATGGAGGGTCTTTGCCATAGGAGGGGTTATCGGCCTGCTGTTCGGCGCCGTCTATGTGCTGCTGCCGGTTGCCTCGGGACTGATCTTTACCGAATCAATCCGTCTTATCCCCATCCCCTGGATCGAAATGACCAGCTATACCGAAGGGGTACTCCCGGCTGTCGCCACCGGGCTGCAGCTCGATCTGGGCCTGGTGTTCGTCGGTATGGTGCTGCCCTTCTGGGCGGTTATCGGCGGTCTCATCGGACTGATCATCACCGTGGTCATGAATCCCATTCTTTATGCCCAGGGCATCCTGCACCGCTGGCACCCGGGCATGGCTACCGTGGAGACGGTGTTCGCCAACAATTTCGATTTTTACATGAGCTTCGGTATCGGCCTGGGCCTGGCCATCGGGGTGATCGGTATCTGGTCGGTGTTCAGGTCTTTCAAAAGCGCTTCCGGCGAGCGAGGAACATTGAAGGATCTTTTCAATCCACCCGAGGGCAGGGGCGATTTCAACTTCTGGATCTCGATCGCCATCTACTTCTTTTCGACGCTGGCCTATGTCGGTCTCTGCGTCTGGCTGGTGCCCAATTTTCCGTGGATTTTCTTCCTCGCCTACGGTTTTATCTACACTCCTATTATCTCCTATATCACCGCACGCATGGAAGGTATCGCCGGGCAGTTCGTCAGCTTGCCGCTGGTGCGGGAGGCCAGCTTTATTGCCGGCGCCCGCTTCTTCGGCTATCAGGGCATCGAAATCTGGTACGCGCCCATACCGATTCACAATTACGGTGAAGCCACCGTGCAGTTTCGCCAGATCGAATTGACTGGAACCTCGATCCGGGGAATCATCAAGGCCGAGATCATCGTCTTTCCGGTGGTGATGATTGCCTCTCTCTTCTTTTCCCAATTCATCTGGCGGCTGGCGCCCATACCGTCGGCGAGTTATCCCTATGCCCAGGAACTCTGGCATCTGCAGGCCCTGAACACTCTGCTCATGCAAACTTCTACCCTGGAGGGAAACTCGGCCTTCTATCAGGCCCTGAGCGGGGTGACCGTATTCTCGGGGCTGGGGTTCGGGCTGCTCGCCTACTTTATTCTCAGCCTGTTCGGCCTGCCGATCCTGCTGATCTACGGCGTGGTCAGGGGGCTGGGCCAGTCAGTATGGGGCCATGTGGCGTCAATACGCACCGGTTCTGCTGGCGGGATTTTCCTGCGGCATGGGGTTGACCGGCATGTTCGCCATGGGCTTCGCCCTGATCATGAAGTCGCTCAACTATATGGCTTACTGAACTCAGCCGCCAAGCCGGCTGTCTGGTGAGCGGTTCACCCCGCTTCTGCGGTCCAAGCCTTCTTTCTGCCTGACTATCGATGCAACTCACCAAGCGACCACTTTTCTACTGGATCAAAAAACGGTACCGGGCCCTACAGGTGGTCCTTCTGCTGGTCATCGTTGTGGGCCTTTTCTTCCGCGTCTACCCGCTGGAAATGCAGCGCAAGATTATCAATATCGCCATCAACCTGAAAATGGTAGACAAGCTCTACCTCCGGCATCATGAAGTATTTGGCCAATGTGCTGGAATCGGTGATCAGTCAGAAGATCCTCATCGGCATGCGGCGGGAACTCTACCAGCATATGCTGAAGCTGCCCCTGCCGTTCTTCCACCGCACTCAGACCGGGACCATCACCTCGGCAATGACGGCCGAACTCAACGCCATCGCCGCCTTTCTCGGTGGCGCTCTGGCCGTTCCCATAACCTCGGTGCTTACCTTTGCCGTATTCCTTGGTTTCATGATCTATCTCAACCCGCTGCTGGGACTGCTCAGCATGATAATCTATCCTTTCGAACTCACCGTTATCCCGCTCCTCCAGCGCGTGCATAACCGCTACAATCAAAAGCGCGTCATGGTGGTCAGACGTATGGCCAGCGTCGTCAATGAAGCGGCCGAAGGAATCCATGAAGTGCAGGGCAACGGTTCGTTTCTGCTCGAACAGTTGAAGCTAGATCGCTTGATTTACCGGCTCTATACCCTTGCTGTCAGACTGGATATTCTCAAGTTCGGCATCAAATTCAGCAACAACCTTTTCCAGTCCTTCGGACCATTTATACTCTTTCTGGTGGGCGGTTATCTGGCCATCAACGGGGAGTTCACCATCGGTGCGCTGGTGGCGTTTCTGTCCGCCTATGAAAAAGTATACGACCCCTGGAAGGAGGTGATTATCTATTACCAGTCGTACCAGGATGCCCAGGTCCGCTACAGGCAGATCATGGAACTGTTCGATTACCAGCCCCAATTCCTGCTCGAGGCCCCGGCAGCCGACAGCCCGCCCATGAAGGGAGCAATCGAGGCTCAAGCAATCGGCTATCAAGTCAATGACAGCATACAACTCCTGGACGATATCAACTTTCGCCTGGAAGCCGGGCAGCACCTTGCCCTGGTCGGTTTCTCCGGTTCCGGGAAATCGACTCTGAGCCTTATTCTCAGCCGACTCTACCAGCAGAGCAGCGGCAGCCTGAGCATCGACGGCCAGCCAATCGAAACGCTTGCTCAAGCTGAGGTGATTGCCGGCATCAGCACCATGGCCCAGCATCCGTTCATCTTTACCGGCACGGTGCGGGACAATCTGCTCTATGCCAGCAACGCGCTGCACCTGGCCGGCCTCAAAAGCGATCTCCCCGAACAGAGGGAAATATTTGAGGTATTGACCGCAGTGGGGCTTGCCCCCGATGTGATACGCTGGGGGCTGCGGTCCACCATCCCGCCTCAAAGAGCTGAGCCGATGATCCCCAGTTTTCTGGAAATGCGGCGCATTGTCCAGCAGCATTTGAGCAAAGAGGTTGCCCAGGCGGTCGAGTTCTACGACATAAAAAGCTTCCTGAGGTACTCCCCACTGGCTGTCAACATCATGTTCGGCAATTACGGGATCGCCCATACCACGAAAAAACTTCTCACCAACCAGGAATTCAGAACTTTTCTCAAAGATCAGAGACTGGAGGATCCGCTTATTGAGTTCGGGCTGACCATCGCTGCAGCGACCGTCAGTCTGCTCGGCAGTTTCGGCGGCGACGATTTCCTCTTCAAGGGCAGCCCCATGAGACCCGATCAACTTAAGTATTACGCCGGACTCAACGAGAGAATTAAGCCGGGAGGCTCAGCGGCCGGTCTCAAGCAAAATGAGCGCAACCGCCTGTTGCTGCTCAGCCTCAAATTCATCCCGGGCCTGCATAACATAACTACCTTGCCGAAGCGTCTGGAAACGGCCATCATGTCGGCCCGCCTGCGCTTTCTCCAGGATGTGGCGGGCATCGACATCGAGCGCTGCAGCAGCGGCTTACCGCAATCCGAGATCACCGCACTCGCGGTTCAATCGGAAGCGCTTCCTGCCAAGACCTCCTTCACCCCATTCTGCATCAATCATTACCTCTACTCCCGCACTCTGCAGGACAATATTATCTTCGGCACCGTGATTAACCGGGACCTGGTTCGGGAACATCTGAGCGCAGTGGCGGAGGAAGCACTACGGCAATACGGACTCATGGATGACATTATGGAAATCGGCCTCGACTTCCATGTCGGCAGCAAGGGGGACAACCTCTCCGGTGGCCAGAAACAGAAACTGGCCCTGGCCAGGGCCCTGCTGAAGAACAGCCCGATTCTCATTCTCGACGAGGCGACGGCCAGCCTGGACAACAGCTCCCAGTCCAGGATACAGCACTATATAAGTACAAAATTACGGGGGAATACGACGGTTATCGCGGTGGTGCACCGTCTTGACATGATTTCAGAATATGATCATATATTAGTGATGAAAGAAGGAAAGATAGTCGAATCGGGAACCTATGACGATCTTATCGAACGCCAAGGGGTCCTGTATGAACTCGTCAACAGCAGCAGAAAGTGACAACAATAATATCTGCAGGCTTACCAGTGATTTCGAGCTTCTCAGACAATCGTCGCTGTTCTCCGGACTGCATCTCGATGTGGTAAAGCTTTTTGCCTATCTGTCAGTCCGCCGCACCTATGCTCAGGGCGACAGGCAGATTGAACAGGGCGGCCAGGCTGACCGGGCGTTTATCCTTAATGACGGTGCCGTTGAAATTACCATCTCCCACAAAGGCACCGATGTCCTGCTCCAGAGATTGAACAAAGGCGACTTTTTTGGCGAGTTAGCCCTGCTTGCTCAGTTCGACTGGTTCTTCTCCGCCCGGGCTGTCACCGAGGTGGAAGCCCTCGCCATTGAACGTAAAGCTTTTCAGAAAATCCTGGAAAAATACCCCGATCACAAGGATGTGTTAATCGAGCGGATCATCCAGCTGCGGGTCCATCGCCTCATCAGTCAAACCGCCTTTATGCTCGACAAATTAGTTCTCAACGACGCAAATGCTAAAGCGTCACTCATCTGAGATATGAAATTCCTCTGCCTTTTTGTTCTCATCGCCGGAGTCCTTCTGGATGCCTCCCCCGTCCGGCCGGCAGGCGCCCCCACCGAGATCGGCGGGTTCAAACTCGGAGCCTTCATCACCGACTATGAGGGGATCGAGTATTCCAACTATCTTAAAGAGGTGGTGGTCAATGACTGGCACGGGTTTAGAAAAGGAATCATCTCTTACGGCACCTGCGCCTATCCGGGACAGATCATCAAGATGCGGATGAAATCGCGATATTTCTATTTTCAGAGATGTCGTTTTTTTATCTGATTCTACAACCTGTATATCCAGCTCCTTTAGAATGTGGATACCAGATGTATCCTGGCCTGTTTCAAAAATCATGACGAAGAAAAAGAGCGCATCAAGCAGCGCATGGCCCCTGACTGGGACTATATGCTCCCTCGCTGATACCGCTCGTCACGTGACTCGCACAACACCCATCCGCTGGAATCACCTGCACCTGGACATCCCGGAACAGTGGGACGTCATCGTCAAGGACAAGCGACATCTGATCCTTGAACAGGAACTCAGGCCAATTATTGAAATGCGCTGGCAGCCGCCCGCCCAAAAGAGCAGGGGCGACGCCGGTGAGAAAATCGCCAAGCAGCTCGAGCCGGGCCGAATTTTTACCAGGCGCCAGGGGCAGAACGGCGAGCTGCCGGCAGGCTTAAACGACAAATTCAAGGTTGACACCTTTCGGCTCGATAACTCCCCCGAGGACACGCTACTGCTGCTCACCTGCAAGAGCTGCGCAACAACCCTGCTGATAAGAATCCACCACAAGTCGATTGGTACTTTTGAGGCCTTTGCTCCGGTATTCGGATCGCTGAACTGTCACCCCGATCCCGCTGAACTGGCAGGCTGGCAGATTCAGGATTTCTACTTCTCGGTTCCGGCTGGTTTCGAGCTGCAGAGCTCATCTTTTCGTTTCGGCCTGACCTCTCTTAATTTTACCAGCAGCGCCGCCGAACTGCGCCTGTGTCGGCTGGCACCGGCCTCCCAGCACCTCCAGCAGAATTCACTGTCCGCCCTTTTTCAGTCCTTCAGTTCCGCCCCGCCCGAAAAGCAGACTGCAGCCCAACCGTCCACACTTCACTTCCGCCACGTTCCCACGCTATCTGAGTACCTGTGGGGCCGAATCCGAAGGAAGAAACCTTACCAGACTTCCTCCTTTATTCATTTTCCTCACCATGACCGTATTTTAGGGTATAGTATCAGAAGCAGAACCCCCATAGAAACATGGGTGGAGACTATGCTGGAAGAAGGTTATGGGATTATTCCGAAAGAAGAAGCCGCCGCCGGCCCTGACGCGTGACCAGGCCCTGGCCTGCACCCCGGTAAGAAATAATGTCGTCAACTGGGAAATCCTTGACTCGGGAGTGGTGCGGGTTGAGTATACGCTGGTACTGAAACCCATTCTAAAATCGATATTCGAACGCTTTGGCAGCACCCCCGCCGAGACGCCGACCAGAAAGCTCGAGTTGGATGCCCTCGGCAGCCAGGTCTGGCAAATGATAGACGGCAGCAGAACAACCGCCCAGCTGATCGAGGAATTTGCCCGCCTGCATCGGATATCGAATCAGGAGGCTGAGCAGTCCATCACCATGTTTCTTCGCCAACTGGGTAAAAGAGGATTGATTGCCCTGGGCTGATCAGTGCATTCAGGGAGCTTCTTCGAGCTTTTTCTTCACCGCCTGCAAATCGTTCCAGGTCGGCTGTTTCATCTCCGGGTTTTTCAGCAGGTAGGTGGGGTGGAAGGTTGGCATGAGCGGAATCTGCGCTCCGTCACCGACTTGAAACTGATGAAATCTGCCGCGCAGAGCAATCAGCGGCCGACTGCTGCCCAAGAGCGCCTGCGAGGTTGTCGTACCCATGGTGACTATGACCCGCGGCGCCAGCACACCTATCTGCTGCTTCAGGTAGCCGAGGCAGGTCGCAATCTGAGCGGCATCGGGCCGACCCGACTCGACCACGCTGCATTTAATCAGATTGGTGATAAACACTTCTGAGGACCGCAACCCTATGGCTGCGATCATCCTGGAAAGCATCAGGTCCTGCTGCTCTCCGAACAGCGCTTTGCCGGTCTCCTCCGGGTTGTGCTCGAGCCACTCGCCTACCACCAGCAGAGCGGGATGCGGCCCCCCTTTGCCGGGCGTGCTGACGCTTCTGGTTTGCCAGAGTTCACAGAGCCGGCACGTTTCAATTTCTGCTGCCAGTTCATCGATGGTAACCGTCCCCGTACCGCGCGGCGGGGCCGCCGAAGTCATATCGACTGGGGGAGAATCCACCGCTTTTATTGCCTGGCTCTGCTCCTCTGCGCCCACGGTTTCCAGAAACCGCAGCCCTGCATCCAGTGAATCGCTGCGCCGGTAGTGGTGCACTCCGCACGACTTGTGGTAGGCGACCAGGGATCTAATGGATTTGAGGAGTTCAGCGGTGGTCATTCGGACTGTTTTTCGACAGACTCTGATGGGCAAAATTGTATCTCGTTTGACCTATATTAGCGCTTTGTACGGTCCCCGCAATAGTTTTCGAAGAGAGGAAAATCTGCATTAATTACATAAATTTATACAGATTAATACCGCCACGTTTTAGTTTTGTGCCAGTAAGACGAGAAAAGCAAAGCACATTCTCCCCATTTGTGGTATATTGAAATGGACATATACACTAATTGAAAGGCAGCAGCATTTGCGGACTCACTGCAACCAGGTCAGCGGACACAGGTCATGGAAAAAGAGGAATTCAGTAAAATCAGGAAGCAGCTTGGCAAAACCCAGAAGCAGCTGGCAGCGCTGCTGGGTATGTCGCTGAAAACCATTCACAGCTACGAGCAGGGGTGGCGTTCAATTCCGGCTCACATCGAACGTCAGCTTTTCTTTCTGCTGATCAAGCAGCGCGGCCGCAACCCCGACGAGCTGATCCCCTGCTGGGAGCAGAAAGAATGCCAGGAAAAAGAGGATTGCCCGGCCTGGGAATTTCAGAGCGGCCACCTCTGCTGGTTCCTGTGCGGCACCCTGTGTGAGTGCACCAGCGAATCATCCTATAAAGAGAAAATCGGGATCTGCAGAAATTGTAAAATTTTCAAGTCTCTGGTCGAATAAATTCATTTTAGGCGAACAGCGGCCTTTATTTTCGTGATTCCGGCATTAAAGTATTAAAGGATACAATTTAATACGGTGCCGGTCACCCCGCCGCCGCGTTGATCATCAGTTAACCAGGTAACAGCTATGCCGATCTATGAGTTTATATGCAATTCCTGTGGCAACGAGTTCGAGGCCATCGTGTCGTCCACCGATACCACATCAGTAACCTGTGAATCCTGCCAGAGCGGTGAAGTGAAAAAAGTGATGTCCGCTTCAAGCATCAAGGTGGGAGGCTCGGCGGCGCCCCTGAGTCCGCCTCCAGCTGCCGGCTGCGGCGGCTCCGGGTTCTCCTGAGCGACCTGAACCGAACCCCGGGTGGGTTCAATTTATTCATACCGACATTAGTCCAATCCATCCCAGCATGCCGTGTTGCTCGCTGCGGTGCCTTGAACTTGTGCCGATATGGATTGATGGAGCGAATCAGTCGCCGTCACCACCTCTGGAGAAATCGAAGACCCGTTCGTTTTTCTTCAGAAGACCATATTTTTCCCGGGCCACCTTTTCCAGGTAGGCCTGGTCATGTTTGAGCCGTTCGATCTCGGCCCGAAGGTCTTCGTTGGTTTTAATCAGCTCTTCGGTCTGTTGCTCAAGCGCAGCGGTCCTGCTTCTCTGCTTAATCAGGCTGTAGACGCCGGTCCCAGGAGCGAAAAGCAGCCAGGCGACGGCCACAACGATGAGCGCAATGACGATTTTCAGCAGCCTGTTGGTGTGATCGCGGTGGCCTCGAAGAAATCGAGACTGGAAAAAGGGGCGTTTGGAACCGGGGCGGTCTTCGACTCCGAGATTATGGAGCTGCCTGCCGTCAAAGATGGTC
>JARRLH010000332.1:3753-5569 GCA_037387205.1 Desulfofustis sp. | reverse complement strand
GGAACTGGTGGCGAGAGCTATTCACGACCTTTCTCTGCGTGCACAAAAACCCTTTGTCAAGGTCAACAGCGCTGCTCTGCCAGACAACCTCATTGAGAGCGAACTGTTTGGCTACGAAAGAGGCGCATTTACCGGCGCCTGGAGGAGCAAGCCAGGGAAGTTCCTGCTGGCTCACGCAGGCACTCTTCTTTTGGACGAGATCGGCGAGATCCCTCTCCACCTGCAACCCAAGCTGCTTCAAGTTTTGGAGGACGACGAGGTATCAGCTCTTGGCAGCACTACCAATGCAGAAATCGATGTTCGCGTGCTCGCTTCTACCAATTCGGATTTGAAACAGGGGGTTGAGAAAGGGCGCTTCAGAGCGGATCTCTATTACCGACTCAACGTGATCTCCATTCACATCCCACCACTCAGGGATCGCATGGAGGATATTGCTCCCCTGTGTGAGCATTTCCTGAAAAAACACTCTGCCCTTAACGGAAATGCAGAAATAAAAATTAACGGTGGAATATTAGAGCAAATGCATCGCTACGCATGGCCTGGAAACATACGCGAACTGGAAAACACGCTCAAAAGATTCTCTGTCCTCCGGGATGAAGAAAGCTTTTTTGCCAAGCTCAGGAACCAGTACGCTATCGCAGATTCCGTGAGCGGCTTGGTTCCTGAGCACATAGTCCCGTTGGCTAAAGGATATTCCGGAGAACCTATGGCAAGGTTGCCTTTAAAAGAGGTGACCAAGATGGCTGCCCGTAAGGCAGAGACGGATACCATCCTAGACGTCCTCTCCTACACTCGCTGGAATCGTCGAAAAACCGCATCTTTGCTCAAGATAAGTTATAAGGCACTCCTCAACAAAATCAAGGAATACGAGATTGAGAAGCAGTATCGGGAGTTGAATAGGGAGTTAGCCAAGGGGCAGATGTCACCCGCCTCCGCTGAAGCTTCGGCGTGGCAAGGGGGTCGGGGGCGTGGTTCTATGGGCATTAAGCACTAGGCGGTGAGCATTACAAAGGAAAACCTTGGAAAGGACACGTCATATGACTTCTCGAAACGGCAACAACGGTTTTGATGACTCGAACGATTCTGATGAGCGAAGCGTGCTGACACCTGAAACCGGGCACCTGACCCCTGAATTGAAATGGTATGTCGTCCAGTCCAAGCCCCGTGAAGAAGAACGGGCCCTTCACTTTCTTAAAGAAAAGGGTTTTCACACATACTTGCCCCGTATGGAGGTGGTTAAGGTTCGGGATTTCAAAAACGTTAAGACAAAAAAACCACTCTTTCCAGGGTACCTCTTTTGCCGATTCGATAAAGATGAAAACCTTGGGCACGTTCGTTGGACACAAGGGGTGAAAAAGCTGCTGCCCGAAAGTGTCAGTCCGATGTTTGTTGACGACGTAATAGTGCAGGCGATTCACAGCCTGGAGCAGGAAGACGGAGTTATTCGCCAGCAACCGTTGCAGAAGAATGACCACGTCCGCATTGCCCGCGGTCCCTTGAAGGATTTACTAGGCGTCTTCGACCACTGGTCATCCGACCAGGGTCGCGTCAGGGTTTTGCTCAATTTTATCAATTACCAAGCGTCGGTGGAGTTGCATCACAGTTTAGTTGAAAAGGTTGCATAGTCAGGAGTCAGGTACAAGGAATCGGGTATTAAGAACCGGATACTGCTGGTGCTCCCCTCTGGGAATACCCGAACGATTCCTCCCGCAGTACTTTTCTAATGATGTTTCGCCAATGACCCGTCTCTCCCTCGAAATCTGACGAATGCTTCTCCCGTACACCCGCTTCGCTACGCGTATGTATTCCCACTGGT
>JARRLH010000332.1:0-3729 GCA_037387205.1 Desulfofustis sp. | reverse complement strand
ACGATTCCTCCCGCAGTACTTTTCTAATGATGTTTCGCCAATGACCCGTCTCTCCCTCGAAATCTGACGAATGCTTCTCCCGTACACCCGCTTCGCTACGCGTATGTATTCCCACTGGTCCCTCCTGAGCATGCTCCCCACTCCGGCAAGCACCTATCCAGAAAGTTCTCGCGAGCGACTATAGAGAAGGGAGGATCAACCTTAGGTTTTCAAAATCATATTCGCGCATAAAAATTAAGAACGCTGACTATAAGGATGAAAACAAACAGAATCATCGTCGCAGGTGACATCCTAACTAACATATAGCTGATGCCGACGAGGGGCCTGAGGTGGATGCGGGCGACGGGTTTTATCCAGTCGTATCCATCTAGCATGGATGTTTCATGAATCACTTGCTGCGACCACGAATATGGCCGTCCTTCCTGGCGTCCTCGGGTATCGGCCCCTGCGACGTACCGTTCAGGTAGGCCTCGGAATCCCGCGGTACCGCGGGACGGCTGCCAGGTGGCACGCCCATATCAGTGGTCTCGTGACAGCAATACATGAAATATCCGGGCTAAGTAGCTCTCAGCGTGCAGCTTCAAATTGAGTTCCATAGAAGAACCTAAGGTTGCACTCGCAATGAAGCAGCCGCCACCGGCTCCCGGATCAAGTCCACCGGTAGCGGCACCCACAACGCCACCTGGGTCAACAATAATTCCATTGGCCACGCCGTCGCTGTCGCCGTGACCGCCGTCCTGGAGTTCAACCGTTACCGAGCGGCGGTCGGGATTGAAAATAGTGTACTGGGTGTAGTCCTGCCAACCGTTGATGGTGTCATAAATGTAATATCCAGAGGTTTCAGATATATCTTCTGAAAAATATACTTTGACCTGGGTAGTTGCACCTACCTGGTTTACCTTCAATCGATAGGCGGCGAGTCCGTATAAGAACTGCTTCGGTTTATTCTTCTTGTCCATTATCTCGGAAGGATGAATGGGCTCCAGCACAACAATGCTATCGACATTTGTCTCAATTTTACAAATTCCAAAAGGTTTCTTACCGGCAACGGCCGATTTAGAGCTCTTTATAACATCTGGTTGATCGTTATCCGGTGTTCCATCTTCATTGAGGTCAACAGTGTCATCGACCTCACTGTCGTCGGGGATACCGTCGTCGTCATAGTCGACGACACTGTTATGGGTGGTGAATACCACCGGGTCAGACCAGGGCGAAGGTTCGTCGTAGGCATCGAAAAACTGAACGCTCACATTGTAGGTGGTGTTTCGATCTAAGACAGCGTGCGGAACGGAAATCGCGGTTAGGTGTTCGTTACTTACTATCTCCAGAACAACTGAGGAGTCAGCAGCCTTAACGATCTGCCACTGGGTCTTTTTGTGAGTGTCGCCGTCCGGATCGGAGAATGGTTCTGTCTCCACTGTGAGAAGTAAATCCGTTTCCATTTCGCCATCATGGGGCGAGGCGATCATCGGTTGGTCGGGAGGGAGATTAGAAACCGGGGGCTCCACGACTGTAATAGGAACAATTTCCATATCGCTCTCTGCCGGTGTGCCATTATCGGTTGCGGTGAACTGAACATTATAGATTCCTGCATCGCCATAGTCCGGCGTCCAACTGAACACCTGACTTGATGGACTGAAACTCGCACCAGTTGGAACATTGCTCGCACTTAAGGTTAAACCGTCTCCGTCCGGATCACTTGCCGTCACGGTAAAGGTAAGGAAATTACCCTCACCTACGCTCTTGGAGCCGATGGGATTGAGTACAGGTGGCCGGTTTACATTGCCCACCGTGATGGTCACCGTCTCCGAATCACTTTCAGGCGGTGAACCTGTATCGGTTACCATAAAGGTAACGTTATAGTCTCCTGCATCGCCATAGTCGGGCGTCCAACTGAACACCTGACTTGATGGACTGAAACTCGCACCAGCTGGAACGTTGCTCGCACTTAAGGTTAAACCGTCTCCGTCCGGATCACTTGCCGTTACGGTAAAGGTAAGGAAATTACCCTCACCTACGCTCTTGGAGCCAATGGGATTGAGTACAGGTGGGTTGTTGACATCTGCAGGTTCCCAAGTCGCTTCATTGGAATCACCGCTCTCATCATATTCGTTGAAAGCTCTGACTACGAAGTGGTAGGTTTTGCTCTCGTCTAAGCCAAAAACCGTGCACGTAGTTGCCGTACCTTCCCAATCCGGCGACCCGTAATTGTAGATGTGCCCATCCTCTCGATAAAATAACCTGTACCCGTCCGCCCCACTGCTAGCGTCCCAGGCCAGACTGACGTCAACGGCTCCAAAGGCCGCAGAAGCGCAAGAAAGTATAGAAAAAAAGACAGTAAATACTAGAAGTAGAAGTCCAGGCCTGATATTGTTACTTTTTATATACGAATATGCAAAAACAGTCCCCACTGGCGCCCCCTTATCCCCTTGAAGTATCAGGATTTTTATTCTTAGAGGATTGTTTTGTGCATTATATAAGAGCAACTCATGTGCCGAGGACAGAGGACAGAGGACTGAGGACTGAGGACAAATACCATTTTTTATGGTTATTACGAGATTTTACATATAATGATCTTGGAAGGAGTGTTATAGATTAGGGTTGGTTTTTGGAGAGGCTTTTGCAGGGAAGTATAGATAAATGCACAAAAACAGGTGCAAGGCGTAAGGCTCAGGACACGTTGAAGCTCAGCAGGCAGATGACAGCGGAGAGCTAGCAGCACAAAACATTGAACCGCAGACAGACGCAGATTATTTTGGGCACGGGGTCCCGCGTCGGCGGGATTTTTTTAAGCGATATTCCTATTGACTCGATCCCCAAATGTTTTTCATCTTGTACGTACTGTAAATCCTGTCAAGTTAACTAAAGTTCCAATAATGCAATTATGCAAAAAAATTCCACTAGTTAGAAGTACATTTCTCTTTTTTCTTCTTTCAACAACCAACCATGTTGTCAGTCAAATTTTTTTCTAATTATTTCAGTATTTTACACTTCGCAGCAAATTGGACACTTGGCATACTATTTGCCTTGTTTATTTTCGAAGACCTCGTGCGGCTGCCGCTTAGCGGCTGTCTGTGATGAATGAGAGGCTCAGATAATGAGTACCAGTGGTTACTTTGAGAGGTATCTGATGACTCAGGTGACTCACGATAATGGCACTGGCATCCGCATTTCTCGTGGCGTGCTGGAGGATGTTTGTAAGAGGATGATAGAAATCATTCTCTTCTGTCTCCCCGATGCATTCAGGGGGACAATTTATTCGGTTGGGCCGATGCCTGACTTGCGAGTGATTCGTGTTGCCACAGGAAGGAAAGATGATCTTTCAAGCAAGATAACCTGGGATGCATCAAACCCCTCCGACTATGATCCCCCGGGAAAGATATGGGACACATACCGTGACAGGCCGGGTAGCACCCTGGAAGCCATGGCATGGTGTGTGGAAAGACAGAAAAGCTGGACTTCGGACGACCCGGAAAACAACATCAGAAGCGTGAGGAAGCAATTGGAAGGCAAGGCTGGAGAGGACTTTCACCACATGGAGCCGGTTTTGCTGAGGAAGGCCGATCTTTGGAACAAGATCCCGCCTATGAACGCATTTCCCGAAGATAGCTCAGCGAAGCCGATCTGGCAGGACAGTCCCTACTCCACTGTGGCAGTTATTAAAATCCATTTCTTGCCAGGGACTATCAAACAGGGTGACAAAGCCACGAGAATTATCAAGGAGTTGTC
>JARRLH010000331.1:0-5266 GCA_037387205.1 Desulfofustis sp. | reverse complement strand
GTTTCCCGCCGAACTGGTACGGGAGTGCACCCAGCATGCGGATCTGGTCGCGGTGGTGGAGATGAACGTGGGCCAGCTGACCCAGTCGGTGAAGCTGGCGGTGGGCTCGCAGAAGCGGGTGCACCTGATCAACCGGCTGGACGGGCAGATGATCATCGACAAGGACATCAAGCGGATACTGCGTATTCTTCAGGGACGGGGGATTTAGGTCATGGATGTGAAATACTATCTGAGAGAGCGGTTCTTTCCGCACATGTGGTGCGCCGGCTGCGGCCACGGCATCGTCCTCAACGCGCTGGTCAGAGCGGTGGACGGCCTGGGCATCAAGAAGCGGGACATGGTCATGGTCTCGGGCATCGGCTGTTCGTCGCGCATCTCGGGCTACGTCGATTTCCACAGCCTGCACACCCTGCACGGCCGGGCCCTGGCCTTTGCCACCGGGGTGAAGCTGTCCAAGCCGTCTCTCAATGTGATCGTGCCCATGGGCGACGGCGACGCCCTGGCAATCGGCGGCAACCATTTTATCCATGCGGCCAGACGCAATATCAATATTACCGCCCTGGTGATGAACAACCGGACTTACGGAATGACCGGGGGGCAGTTTTCTCCTTTGTCCGGGGTCGGCACCAAGGCGACGACCGCGCCGTATAGCAACATCGACCGTGAGTTCGATACGGTGGAGCTGGCAGCTGGCGCGGGGGCGACCTTTGTAGCCCGGACCACGGTCTATCACGTGAAGCAGCTGCAGAGCCTCTTGAAAAAAGCGATCAGCCACAACGGCTTCTCGGTGCTCGAAGTGTTGAGCCAGTGCCCGACCTACTTCGGGCGTAAAAACAGGAAGGGCTCGGCGGTGGATATGATGAACTCCTTCAAGGACGGGACCGTACCAGTGGGTTCGAAGAAAAAACAGGTCAACCCGGAGCTGATTGAGCGCGGCGTATTCGTTGAGAAGATCTTGCCCGAATATTGCGAAGCATATGCCGAGCTGGTTGAGCGAGCGACGGCACAATAAAAATTGTCGTTTCGTCCAGTCTCTTTGTTGCGAGTGAAAATTTTATCCTCGACATACCAGTTATGTGCCTGCGGTAAAATTTCCTCCCGCGCCTCGATTCTGAACGAACCCCCCAATTTTTAAAGGAAGTAAAGAGAGGAGTGGGTAGATCGACATGGAAATCACACGGTATCGAATAATATTTTCCGGATCAGGGGGCCAGGGGCTGGTCAGTGCGGCGATCATTTTAGCCGAGGCGGCGGTGCTGTACGAGGGGCTCGAGGCGGTACAGTCCCAGAGCTATGGGGCGGCGGCCCGAGGCGGGGCGACCCGGGCCGATGTGATCATCGCCGACGGACCGATCAACATGCCCAAGATCACCCAACCCTCCATTTTGATCTGCATGACCCAGGAGGCATACTCCAAGTTTTCGGGTTTGATCCGTCCCGGGGGGCTGCTGATCTCCGACAAGAAGTTCGTCACTACTACCCGGAGGGTGGACGCCCGTCAGATCGAACTGCCCCTTTACCTCGGCATGCGCGGCATCGTCAAGAAGGGCTCGGTGGAGAAGGTGCTGGCCGACAAGTTCCCGCCCGCCTTCATGGCCGGCAACCAGATGGCGCTCGATATCGGTTTCGAGATGGGATTTGAGTATGCCGAGTAAGGGGGACATCATGCCCATGGTGTCCCGCAAGCAGACATATCGCGCCTGCAGACCTGACTGGTAACAGAGGGACACCTTGGGTATTGTGTCCCCACTCTCAGTCGAGTTCACCCGTCACGTATGATCTCCTCTTTGGCTGCCGTTCACCCCTGCTAATTTCCCTTTTGCAGACAATTTGTTGTAAGATACTCTCTATGCGGGGTTGAGGTGAACCACCAGGAGTGCATCAGAACCAGACTATGATACTGGCAGGCGACATTGGCGGCACCAAGACGGTGCTGGCGCTTTTTTCTGAAACCGAGGGCATCGGTACCGGTCCGCTTTACGAGACCCGCTACCCCAGCAAAGATTATGATTCTCTGGAGTCAGTAATCGAGGAGTTTCTGGCAAAGACCGCTGCAATCCCCTCAGTCGCCTGTTTCGGGGTAGCCGGCCCGGTGGACAGGCAGACCTCGCAGATCACCAACCTGCCCTGGCAGATCAGTGCCCGGTCGATCAGCGACCGCTTCAAGATCGCTGAAGTGACCCTGATCAACGATCTGGAGTCGATTGCCACGGCCGTACCCCACCTTGACAGTGAAGATCTCCACACCCTGAATCCGGGCCGTGCCGAACGGCGTGGAAATATTGCCGTGGTTGCCCCCGGAACTGGCCTGGGAACCGCCTTTCTGGTCTGGACAGGATCGGGCTATAAGGCCTTGGCCAGCGAGGGCGGCCACACCTCGTTTTCTCCCCGTACCCCGCGGGAGGTCGAACTGCTCACCTATCTGCAGTCTCGTTATCGCCATGTCAGTTTCGAGCGCCTCTGTTCGGGCAGGCATCTGCCTAATATTTATGAGTTTTTATTGGACACCGGTGAGTATTATGAACCCAACTGGCTGACCACCGAACTGACCCAGGTCCAGGACAAAACACCGGTTATCGTCCAGGCGGCGCTGACGCAGAAGGCTGAGATCTGCACAGCCACCCTGGATTTGTTCGTCTCCACCCTGGGCACTGCGATCAGCAACATGGCGATCACCATTCTGCCGCGCGGCGGAATTTATCTTGGCGGCGGCATCCCCCCGCGTATTCTGCCCAGGCTTCAGCAGGAAGATTTCCTCGAAGCAGTCGCCCACAGGGGAAGGTTTCGTGATTTCAGCCTGAAGTGGCCGGTGCATGTTATTTTAACCCCCCGGACGGCCCTTTACGGTGCAGCATTGTCGGCCATGGAAATGAGTAAAGCTCGACTCGACTGAGCCTGGGGAAGGAGAGAATATGCCAAAAACAAAAGAGTTCAAGATTGAGGACAGGCGGCTGTTGTTCAAGTGCCCTTCATGCGGGGCACGGAGGAACTCGATCATTCCCGATATCAGAAGAAAGACCATCCGCTGCCACAATTGCGGCGAGATGACCCGCGCCCTGTTCAACAGGCGTCCGGAGCAACGGGTCCACCATGCCGGCAAACTGACTTTGAAAACACGCGATGGCAGGGAGGTCGAGGTTACGCTGAAAGATCTCTCATCCAAGGGGATCGGTTTTGAATTGCCAACCGGTAAATCCCTGAAACTGCTGTCGGTAGGACATGAAATTCACCTCACCTGCAGTTGGAATTCCAATCTCCTGCCTGATACCCGCTACGTCGTCCGCAACATCACCGGTCTCAGGGTCGGGGCCGAAAGGCTGAGGCGCTGACCTTCTGCGTGTTCTGAGAAGACACTCCGCCCCAGTCACAGAGCAAAGCGGCCGCTAAAGATCGACAGTGGCAGTCTGGTCGCGTGCCTCGCAAAAATGTGGAAGCGGTACAAACCGGTGGTTGGTGAGTCGTTGTTTTTTGAAAATAAAAAATAAGTGCACCGAACCCATCTGTTGCCAGGGGCCTGGTATCTGTGGTATCACAGTGTGATGCCCTTGTGGGGCTTGAATCACCTAAGAGCAGTACAGTTTAAGAATCCGGGAAATTCTTCCCGAAACTCACAACACTTGTCTGGAGGGAACAATGAAGCTTTGGAAAAGTCTTTTTATCGGATGTTCACTGGTAGCGGTGTCTGCAGGACTCGCAGTCGCCGACAACGGTGATACTCTAAAAGATGTGCAGGCCAAGGGGTTTATCCAAGTTGGCGTAAACGGTGACCTGTTCGGGTTCGGTAAGGCCGATCAGAAAGGGGTCTGGAAGGGGCTTGATGTCGATACGGCCCGAGCTATCGCCGTCGCCGTATTCGGTGAGTACAAGGACCGGCTGCGTTATACCCCGCTGACGGCCAAGACCCGTTTCACCGCTCTGCAGTCAAAAGAAATTGACGTATTGACCAGAAACTGTACTCAGACCCTGGGCCGCGACACCTCGCTGGGTCTCGATTTCGTCCAGGTCAACTACTACGACGGCCAGGGCTTCATGGTTCCCAAGGCGCTTGGCGTAAAGAGCGCCAAGGAACTCGACGGCGCCACCGTCTGCGTCCTGCCCGGAACGACCACCGAGCAGAATGCGGCCGATTTTTTCCGCTCAAACAATATGGAATGGAAAACGGTCACCATCGAGAATACTGCGGAGCTTTCTCAGGCCTTCTGGGCCGGCCGCTGCGACGTGCTGACCTCTGATGCCTCTCAGCTCGCCGGACTCCGGGCAAGCGCCCCGAAACCTGAAGATTATGCGATCCTGCCGGAGATCATCTCCAAGGAGCCTCTGGCGCCGGCCGTCCGCCATGGCGACAATCAGTGGAAGGACATCGTCAATTATTCGGTACTGGCGATGATTAATGCTGAGGAACTGGGTATTACCTCAGCAAACGTAGATGAGATGCTTAAATCAAAAGATCCTAAAATTCAACGTTTTCTGGGAGTTTCTCCCGGCAACGGCGCCGCCCTTGGGATCGATGAAAAATTTGCCTACAATATCATCAAGCAGGTGGGCAACTACGGCGAGGTGTTCGAGCGTAATGTCGGCGTCAACACTCCGCTTGGCATCGAGCGCGGCCTCAACGCCCTGTGGACCGACGGCGGCCTGATGTATTCACCGCCGTTCAAGTAGGCATCTTACAATCTTTTTCCCTCTGCTCCCTGCCGGTCGAGAGGCCGGCAGGGGCAGGACGGCTGCCGCCGTTCTCACCCTCGAAGGGTTCTTTAAAGACCGGGTTTTCTGTTTATGTCTTCGGAGCAGAACAGCAACGCCAAAACATATTTCTGGAACGATGAGAAGACCAGGGCAATTCTCTACCAGATAGTCACTGCCGCATTTGTCGCCTTTATCGGCTATTACCTGATCTCCAACGTGCAGATCAACATGGAGAAGCAGTCGATTGCCAGCGGCTTCGGTTTCATAGAGAAGGAAGCGGCATTCGAGATCGGTGAATCGCTGATCGAGTATTCGGCCGCCGACACCTATGGCCGCGCTCTACTGGTCGGTGTCCTGAATACCCTGAAGGTGTCCCTCATCGGCATGATCCTGACGACCATTCTGGGCACCTTTATCGGCGTCTGTACGCTGTCTACCAACTGGCTGATCTCCAGATTAGGCACCATGTACGTGGAGTTGTTTCAGAATATCCCAGTACTGTTGCAGCTTTTTTTCTTCTATGCCCTGTTTTATGAGATCTTTCCCGCTCCCCGTCAAGCGCTCAACCCGATCAGCGGTG
>JARRLH010000330.1:0-3758 GCA_037387205.1 Desulfofustis sp. | reverse complement strand
GCTGAAACGCCGCAGGCTATCAACAAAGATCTCATTCATTGCGCCTGTTCTGCCCCAGTGGAGATCAAGCCCCAGGTCATCCACAATTCGGCGAACATTGTCCTTGACGCTCTCCGGAATGAAGCCGTTGTCGAAGCTGAATACCAGAGGACGCATCCCCATTTCGACGAGTTTATAGAGGACAAAGGTACTGTCTTTTCCACCGCTGTATTGTATCAAACAGTCGTAGCGGCCCCGGCTCGTTTGTTTTGCCTGTTCGAGGATCAGATCGAGCTCGTCTTCGGATTTGAAATATTGCTCAACCAGGTGGCGTTGTTTCTCGAAATTCCGGCAAGGTGCGCAAATCTCATTGTCATCGAGATCGGCTTTGGGCACATTGGCGGGCAGTCCGCATGTGCGACAGCGAGCCAGGGGTTCTTCAAAGCCTGGTTTGCTGAGCTCGACAACCTTGCAGAATGATTCAGAGATACCGCCGATTTCACAGAGCGCTGCCTCGATCTCACCCCGTTCGATTCTATAGCCCCTGACTTTCACCTGGTCGTCGTTGCGCCCCAGGTAATCCATTACTCCTGCGGAACGCCAGCGACCGATATCACCGCTGCAATAGATCTTTTCACCTGGGCAGAAGGGATCTTCAATAAATTTCTCTGCGGTCATCTCTTCCAGGTTGTGATAGCCTCTAGCCAGCCCTGCACCGCCTATGTAGAGATCACCTTTGACGCCAGCGGGTAACGGGTTCAGGGCCTTATCAAGCAGGTAAATACGGAGATTATCAATGGGCTTGCCGATGGCAACTGAGGCCTGGGTGTCCAACTCGGGTGAGAACCGGTAAATCATACAGCCAATGGTCGCTTCCGTCGGACCGTATTCGTTGTAAATCGTGATATTGCCCCCGTAGAGGCTCGACACTCTGCGGGCCAGACTGGCTTTGAAGTCTTCACCGCCGACGATCAGCTTTTTAACTCCTGCGGGCGGGGCTTCAGAACCGTCCAGTAAGGCGAGGTGGGAGGGGGTAAGCTTAATGATATCGACCCTGTCATCTTTGTACACCTCCAGTATCGACAGATCGAGCCCGTCTTTACCTTCTGGGTAGACCACTACCGAGCTTCCGGAGATCAGCGGCAGAAAAAGCGAGGTGATGGTCAAATCGGCGGCCACGCTTGAGAACAGAGGCAGATCATGGGGGCCGTCTGCCATGTATTCTTTGCGAGCCCAGCACAGATAGTTCAACAGTGAGCGGTGTTCGATCATCACTCCCTTCGGCCGGCCAGTGGATCCAGAGGTATAAATCATATAAGCGAGCGAGCGGTGATCAAGTGCTTCCAGATCAATTCCTGTCGGATGCTCTGAAGCAGTTTTTCCACTGATTTCCTCATACTCGATGACTTGGACCGTTGTCGCGGGCAGGGTCGCGTTAAGATCTCCGCTGGTCAGCACCAAGTTACAGCCGCAGTCTTCCAGCACATAGGCAAGACGCTGTTCGGGAAACGCCGTGTCGATTGGTACAAATGCAGCTCCTGCTTTCAAGATGGCCAAAAGGGAAACAATAAGAGGCGTCGACCTGTCCATATAGACGGCCACGAAATCATCACTGCTGATCCCCAATTGCTTCAGGTTCAGGGCCATCTGCTCGGAGATCTCGTCAAGTTGAGCGTAGGTCAACTCCACCTCGTTTTCTGAGATGGCTATGGCTTCGGGGACTCTGTCGACCTGTGCCTTGATCAACTCAACAATGGTCAGTTCAGGCGGTGGAGAGACTACAGTGTCGTTGTAGGTGTTTACCAATTGTTCGGTTTCCTGATTGCTGAGCAGGGGAATGTGCTCTACGCATGTATCGAGATTTTCCAGGAGGGCATCCATGAGTTTCAGGAAATGACCTGCGGCATGCTTTCTTAGAGAAGGGGGAAAGATCTCTTCATGGACATCAAAAAGCAGTGTAAATGAGCCGCTCTGGCCGAAGTCGTGTACTTGAAGCCGCAAAGCGTGTCCCCGGTCGCCATAACCGGAGTGAATCCAGGAAGCACGGGAGGGCATCCCGTAAAAATTGCCAAATTGGACATTAAGATAATTGAGAACCACAGAATAACAGTCGACCGGCACCTCGCTGCTCGCTCCTGGTAATGCGTTGCGCAATAATTGGTTGGCCTCCGGTATCACCGAATCAATCAGGCTGCGAAAAGTATCCCCGGAGTTGATGCGGAGCTGCAGCGGAAATAGTTCGATAAATAACCCGAGCGTCTGCTTGTCTGAAAGCTTTGAGCGGTTGTGGCTGGGACTGCCGATAACCAGGTCATCTTGACCGCTGATCCGGTGAATGTAGGTAAATAACAGCGCGGTGAAAAGATAAAACAGCGAAAGATCCCGGCTGATCGATTTAAGCGGTGCCTTCCCGGCTAATTCCCGCAGTTTTGCAGATCGTTCCCGCCCTATGTCGCATGATATTCTGCTGGTTGAAGTGGTTGCAGGATCAGCACGCTGTCCATATAATTCAAGTCCGTTCCGCTGGTGGGAGAATTTTTCTGCCCAGTATTGCGCCGCCTGGATGCCTTCGGGATTGTTTCTGCCAATATTTTCAGCGATCCTGTAGTCCTGGAACTGGGGTGGATGTGCCGCCTCCTCAAGTCGGTTTGTGAGGGCGAGCTGGTAATAATCAGCAAGGCGCTGATGGAGTACTGCGCATGACCAGGCATCGCAGATCAGGTGGTGCTGATTGATAAACCAGATGTAGCGATCGTGGTCCAGCTGAAAGAGTGCGCTGTCGAACAACCGTTCTTCCAGCACAAACTGTGTTTGAGCCCGCTGTTTCAGCAGCAGCTCGGCGGCCTCATCCGGGGAAGGACTATCTGAGATATCGATCAGCTCGGTGTCGAATCGAAGTTTATCGATTATTCGCTGGAAGGGTCTGCCATCGTGCTCGAGAAAAATCGTGCGCAGGGCATCGCTAGTGTCAATAACCTGCTGAAACGCAGTGCTGAATGTCGACGCTTCGATCGTTCCGTCAATACGAAACGCCATTGCCATGTTGTACAGCGGCTTATCCGGATTGAGCATTTGCCCAGTCCATATACGACGCTGGCTGATCGTTAAATCTGTGGCTGAGCTGTCTACTACTGGCGAGTGCGAAGTGACGTTCATTTCCTGGATAAATTACACGTAAATTTAGTAACCGGCTCCATCATACTGATCCCCTAGAATCTGACTAGCTGAGCAGTTGGGCAAGTGAGGCCTCGACATATTTCATTACCGTTGCCCCCAAAACAGCTCTCTCGATGAACCAAACCGTAGAGAGCCCAATAAGCAAGACTGCCCCAAATCTAAGTATGATTCTTGGAAAAAAGGCGTAGTTCCTGATCATGTAAAGTAATGGGAAGATAACCAGGATCACCGCAATCTGGCCAAGTTCTACTCCCAGGTTGAAACCGAACAGCGAGAGTGCCATATGTTCTCCTAAGACGCCGAGGTGGGCCAGCACGCTGGCAAAGCCGAATCCATGGAATAACCCGAAGATGAATACCACCCAGGCGATTTTTTTCTTGAAGACCGGGAGAAGAATATCAAGGGCGGCTGCTGCTATTGATATCGCTATTACCGATTCAACCAGTCTTGGAGGAAGATCAAACACCTTGAACGCGGCCAGGCTCAGTGTCATGGTGTGGGCAATGGTGAACAGGGTGACAATCTTAATCACATAGAAGAGTGCGGACCTGAACTCGGTGACCGGTTCCCAGTACCGCTGCCTCCTGATCATGGCAGCGGGC
>JARRLH010000329.1:0-3793 GCA_037387205.1 Desulfofustis sp. | reverse complement strand
GCAATTTGCCGTGAGCCTGAAAGCGGTTCAAACCAAGCTTTTTTCCGGCTTCGCTGACCGAGACACCCTCAACGTGGCAGAGGGAAAGCAGCAATCGTTCATCCGCCTTTAACTCCACCGGACAATCGAGCAGCTGGAGCAGCGGTTCCGCCTGGGACAGATCGGGATCCGGCCCGAAAATGAGGTCGTGCAGCCCTTTCATGAGCAACTCCCGTTCTTTCTTTTCGGCGATCTCCTGGGTCGATGGCTGGGCCGAAACACCTCCATGGTGCTCTTCGTTCAGAGATACCTCGGAAAATTGAACCTTACCGCACCCTGGAATTTCTGCCAGTATGCGATCCGCCATCTGCTCAATCTGATTTTGTCGGAGGTGGCCATATCTGTCCGCAGCAAGGCTCGTGGCCTCGGCATACTCATATCTCTCCAGGCACATGAACCGATAGAGAAGGAGCCAGATACCGCCCAGCTTTCTAATCCACGAGGGCGGCCTCACTCGGCCAAATTTCTTCCTGGCAAAGTCTTCCAGCAGGTTATAGACCACCGCTGAGAAATAGGTTTTCAGGCGAGCGCTGCCGCGGTGGCCGCGCAGCAGGTGCCAGTCGTCTTGTGCCAGCCGGTTCATTACATAAAGCCCAGCCTCCTCGCTCAAGGACTCACTTACGAACCGCCGTCGCGCCAGCCTGTCCACCAGGTCCCAGTGCTCAAGTACCCAGTTTTTAAAGAAGTGCTGCTGGTGTGGTTTCTGGCTGCTTCTCACCCGCGTTCCTTTTATATATTTATTTCAGACAGATACCAGGCCAATCCGCTCTAAAAATATTTTTTTCAGCAGGTGGCGACACAATGGACCGTCACGTCCGTCAGACAGGATAACGGACGGCGGTCGTCTGCAAATCATACATTCTGCAAAGGAGAATATCATGGACAAAAAAGGTGCACTGTTTGTGCTGCTGTTATTTCTGGTGCCCGCATCCTGCGGGGAGAATTCGGTTCACACCGCCGATGAAGGGCTGCCCGTGGACAGCGATCGGGAAACTGCCACGCACAGGGTGAAAGAGGACCCTCAAAAAGAAAAAGAGCTTACTGCCGGTGACGTCCCTGCCTCTCTGCCGGGAGTAACCCAGCTGCGCAAGAATCAAATCCCGGCGCTGGCAGCCGAATCAGCCATGGCCGTCGATCAGCGCCTGTTCCAGCCGCCCTACCCGCGGCCCGGTTTGACGCAGCCGGGGAGGTGGAATCGAGAATCGTACGATGCCATCGAGGAAAATCGATTTATAAACACCCGCAACGACCCGCTGTCGACCTTTTCAATCGATGTGGACACCGCTTCCTATGCCAATGTCAGACGGCTCATCACCGCGGGATCCCTGCCCCCCCGGGGGGCGGTACGGACCGAGGAGATGCTCAACTATTTCAGCTACACGATGGCCGAACCGGACAAGAATCAGCCTTTTTCACTGCAGGTGGAAGCGGGCCCGAGCCCTTTTCACCAAGGGTACAAGCTGGTCAAAATCGGCCTCAAGGCCAAAGATATCAAACCAGATAAACTGCCTCCCTCAAATCTGGTCTTTCTCATAGATGTATCCGGTTCCATGAACCAGCCCACCAAGCTGCCCCTTCTGAAACAGTCTCTGAAACTACTGGCCGCCGAGCTTTCCGCCCAGGATCGGGTGGCCATGGTGGTGTATGCCGGAAGCGATCGGATCGTCCTGCCACCGACGCAAGGCAGTGAAACAGATACCATCAAGACGGCCATCGACAATCTGCTGAGCGGCGGCTCAACCCATGCTTCAAGCGGCATCATAACCGCCTATGAACTTGCCGTTCGCTCTTTTATGCCAGGCGGCAACAACCGGGTAATTCTGGTTTCGGACGGCGATTTCAATGTCGGCATTACCAGCCGGGCCGAACTGCAGAATTTGATCGAGGAAAAACGTCAGAGCGGCGTCTACCTGACCGTTTTGGGATTCGGCAACGGCAATTATCATGACGACACCATGGAGATTCTGGCCGACAAGGGCAACGGCAACTACGCCTATATAGACAGTCTGCTGGAGGCCAAAAAGGTATTAATCAAAGAGCGCAGCGGGACCCTTTTCACCCTGGCCAACGACGTCAAGATCCAGGTGGAATTCAATCCTGCCCTGGTCGGGGCCTACCGGCTTATCGGCTATGAGAACCGGGCCCTCCAAGACGAGGACTTCCGGGACGACTCCAAGGACGCGGGGGAAATTGGGATGGGCCACCGGGTTACCGCATTGTACGAAATCATGCCAGCCGGCAACGCCGACATCCCTGCAGTCGACCCGTTGAAATACCGCCAGCCGTTACCACGGCCGGACAGGAGTTCCGACGAACTGCTCACCGTGAAATTGCGCTACAAAGCAAATGGTGCATCGACTTCGACCCAGATCGAGAGAGCCGCACCAGACAACCGCCGCGCGCTTGAGCAGACCAGCGTGGATTTTAGATTTGCCGCCTCGGTGGCAGGTTTTGCCATGCTGCTCAGGGAATCCGATCATCTCGGCAGTTTCGACTGGGATGAGTGTGTGGCCCTGGCCAGGCAGGCCAGAGGTGAAGACCAACAGGGGTACCGGGCTGAATTTGCCCGTCTTGTTGAAATGGCTCAGCTCCTCAAAGAACAGGGCTGAGCCTGCGCCTAAAGGACGCGGTGCAGACTGGTCCAGGGGGATACGGTTCCGGCTGTCTCCCCCTCCCGGAAAAGATCGGGTTCACCCCTGGAAGATGAAGAATTTCCTGACGGCATAATTAATCAGTACCGCCGAGACGATATTTGCCGCAAAGGCATAGGTGGTTAGCATGCCGAACCTTTTGATCAACAGCCCCATCAGCAGAGTGCCGATGAGTATGCTCAACCCCGAAACACAATAAAATAGAGCAATTTCGATGATAAATGGATGGCGGCCGGCCTGGAAGACCCACAGCACGTTGGTGATATAGGCCACCATATTGGAAACCAGAAAAGCCAGGACGTTGCAGATCATCGAATTTCTGGCCCGGTGGTGCTCCTCGATGGGGCGCAGTTGCAGAGCTAACAGCCGGACCAGATGGTCTTTCGGCTGCAGCGCCGGAAACAGCTTCCAGGCGGCCAGATGAAAGACCGCGATATGGGTGACGGTGGCCAGGCCGCCAGCCAGCCCGTATTTGATAAATTGTATGAGATTGTCCACGGTAAACATTTGTAAGCCAACGAACAGGGCTCGGCTCTCCAACCGAAAGCAATACTTGAGGCCGACACCCGGGACGGCTGAGCAAACGGACAGCCGCTGATTGCCGGGAAACAGAACAAACTGCGGGCCAGGACGCAAGCACTTTTTCATGTACCGGCCCTGTCCACCGTCATCCAGGAAGAGTCCGATAACGGAGTCCCTGACGAACAATGCTGGTCGGACCAATTGTCAAGAACCCTGAGACAGGTCCTCGCCAGACCAGGAGCAGGAGTGGTTTCGATATTTACCACCATCACAGTTCTGGCTTAAAGTGTGGCCTTGCACTTCCTTTTGCTCTTACACTATTTCTGTGTGCTGATAATCATTAATGATGATACAAGCGCTCAACCAAAATGATCAACTCTGGCTTGACCAACAATCCAGAGTATTCTTTTTACAATAAATCTCGGGCCTTAGGCAAAGTATCAGGTCTGAGCTCAAATTTATTAATAATTATCCTGATTACCCCCATTCCTCAGCAAGTTTCAGTTTGTGATGAGGAAGAGGATTTGTTTGAGTTGCTTGTTTAAGGATTTTATCAATCATAGAGCCCATACGAAAACGGT
>JARRLH010000328.1:0-3805 GCA_037387205.1 Desulfofustis sp. | reverse complement strand
CCACATCCGAAATCTGCAGCCTTTTTGCCAGTGCCAAGAATGAAATGTTTAGCAATCCAGGCCGCCGACTCATCGATAAATGTGTGTTTGCGAGATGCCATCGGCAACTCTTTATCAAGATGATACCGAAGCATCTGCTCAGCGGTATAAGGTTCAGTCCAAAGTTCTTCAGCTGTATATATTGAAAAACAGGCTGGTCGTTTGTTTATATCAATAAGTTCTTCAAACATAGTCATATCCTATTTTGTTGTGCCGAAACCTAGTCGACATAATGAATACATAACTGCCTGCAGACATCAAGTGTCTGAACGATGTTGATTGGAATAAATACATTACGAGTGTGATGCCGTGCTGCAAGGCAGAGCGGATAATGCTGGCAGCGACTGGTAATTAATCGCCGTATGAAAGGAACTTACTGGATCATTCGGGAACAATAGATTAAGAAGGTTTTCCTGTCAACATCCTTAGTTTGTTGGTAACTTTGTTGCGAAGCAGCTATTAAAATAAACTCCATATGGCTACAAGTGGATTTTTTATTGACCCGTCTATAGGTTCACACTTTAAACAGTTGTTGTCATGGCCGTGACAGAGAATCAATAACTATCAAGGAGAATGACAATGCAGAGAAATGTGAACAAGGAAGACTGGGTTGCTATGTTCAGAGAAATTGGCTTGAGTGATGAAACAATGACAAGATGGCATCAACTGTTTGAGGAACGCCACCCTGAATGTCATGCTGATTTTTTGAATTGGCTTGGACTTTCATCAGAAGAAATTACTAAAGTAAGGAATCTATAAACATTTATCAGGAGTTGGTGGCTGCGAATGCGGCCCCAACTTCCACTTCGGTAGGTTATGAAGACATATTCTATCTCTCAGCTAGCTAAAGCATTTGGGCTTTCCAGAAGCACACTACTTTATTACGACAGAATTGGAGTGCTTCCTGCCAGCAGAAGAACTGCTTCAGGATATAGATGTTATACAAAGCAAGACTATAGCCAACTCGAACGAGTATGCATGTTTCGTGGGGCGGGTTTAACCTTAGTTGAAATCAAGCAAATGTTTTCGGGAGGGAAAACCCCAAGTGCGTCAATTTTAGAGGGACGTTTACGAAACCTTGATAAAGAGATTTTGGAACTGCGAACTCAGCAACACTTAATTACAAAAATGTTGAAAAAAATGACTAAGGTGAACTTTACCCCTGTAATCGATAAAAAAGCATGGGTAGAAATGTTAGAGTCTGCAGGATTGGACGAAGAAGGTATGAAAGCCTGGCACACTGAGTTTGAAAAACGGTCACCGGAAGCACATTATGATTTTTTGTTGTCACTTGGGATTCCTGAAAGTGAGGCACGAAAGATTCAAGATTGGTCTAAAGATACAAAGTCGTAACTTGGGTGTATCAGCGATGGAGCATTGATACGACCATATAATCACAAACACGATAGGAGGAAGCACTCATGCCCAGCATAAAAATAGTCACTTATAAAGCTGATGAAACCCATCCTGAGGTTACGGTCAAAGTCCCAACGAATGTCTTCAAAATTGCAAGGGCACTTATTCCCAGCAAAGCGTACTCTGCACTTCAGGAGCAGGGGATTGACTTAAACAGTATCGATGAGCTTATCAGTTCCGGAGAAGCATCAGGAATCCTGCTAGAGGTTGAGGATCATAAAAAGAACGAAAAGACGGTTATATCTATCGAGGAATAACAACTACTAGGACGATTTCTTCATGCCTCGATTTCAGGGAATTTAAGGACATGTTTGGAGAAATATTCAATTTTATAGTGACAGGTGTCATTGCCGGAATCGTAGGCACGATAGTGATGGACACTTTAAATTACTTATTTTCAAAGGTCGGGACTCTATCAAAAATTGAACCTGAAATGATTGGACGAATGGTCGTTGGTTGGGGACGAGGACGCTTTGTCTATCGTCATCCAAGTGAGATGGAAGAAGTTGCAAACGAAAAGGTTTATGGCCTTGCTGCGCACTACTTCATAGGTATAGGACTCGCTGTTCCTTTTGTCCTCAGCTGGGGAGTTATTACTGAGAAGTCATTATCACACCTTTGGATATTCATCTATGGTGTTGCTACGACAGCAGCTTCTTGGTTCTTTGTATACCCGTGCATTGGGTTTGGCGCTTTTGGTCGGTTGTCACCTGATGGTTTAAGAGCAACTCTTTCGAGTTTGGCCAATCATATTTTCTATGGGGTTGGCCTAGCGATTGGCATCGCATTTATCTAATTTCTCAAACCCTATGAAAGGGGCTTGTCATGTCAGAAAGTAAACCCATCATAAGATTCTATTTTGCAAAAATGAAAGAAGCATTTGGGCAGCTTCCAGACAAAGAAAAAATTTCATTTATGAGAAAAGATCGTGAGAACTTAGACGCGCTTGGAATGATAGCTCTTTCAATGGTCAATTGCAGTTGGTCAAATGATGAATGGGATTATGTAGGTGTCGAGCAGTGGCCTTCCATGGAGGCTATCGAGAAGCGAGAAGAGTTTGAAAATGCAGAACTTGAAGTTTCAAAGTATGTTGAATTTAAGACCATATTGGGAACTCCCGAATCATTTGATGATTATGGGAAATAAATGTCACAAATGTGACTCATAAGTCACGACATATAGAATGAAAAATGGTCACCTGGAAACGGGTGGCTTTTTCTTTGGCTTTATTGAAATCCTGTCTCCCAACGATAATCTTGTAGAAAAGCTTTCAAGTAAAAACCGAAGACAAACAGGAGGGATGAATATGCCTCTTCATTTTATTGATCGAGACATCTCTTCGGAAGTCAGCGAACTGAGTTCTGTTTTGATAGTTCCATGCAATATGTGTCCTGCGGTTACTGTGGCTGTAAGAGAGAAAAAACCTTTTATACAATTCTTCAAACATTTCCTGAAATCTGCACCATTTGAAGATTATATAAGATCCTTACAATCCCAATTAAGAGATTTTGGTTTAGTTGCAGATGTATTCAGAAGCTCTCTATACCATCAATGGTTTATGTGTATGTGGACTGCAAGAAAACGTAAAAAGCTAGGAGAAACTGCCAAGAGATACGATGCTGTTCTGGTTTTGGGATGTGAGTCTGCTATTGAATCTGTGCGTGATGCGGTTAAGTCGAGCAAATGTAAAGTGATAGAAGGTATGGAGCCTACTGGCATTATGAATGCTCAATTAAGTTTCCAGTTGCCAGGCGACATTTCTTTTAAAAATTGCAAGATAGTTTCTACCTCAAAACGAAGTAAAGACAACACAGAGATTAAGTAACATACAAAAGTCAAATAATTTTGATATTACTGGATTTCACGGGTTGTGAGAGAAAAATCCCCTCAACCGGTGATGGAGTGGATATCCCTCATAATGTTTTGAGATTTCTAAAGTGGCTATGTCGGTTGGACCGAAAACTACTTGGGTAGTTCTTCTGTGGCTTTCCCAATGAAGGAGTCAATTTCAGCCAGCGTAACCGGTTTCTGAGCTAGTTTGCAACCAACCGTTTTCAGTTTATGGGGATCAACAAGGGCTGGATAGTTGGTGAGTATGTATGTGTTGTTCAGGTTCAGTTTGCTGCAAGTTCCCTTCAGGTACTCTATAGTATCCAAACCATTCATAATGGGCAGCTTGTAATCGACAAGTAGTAGTAAGGTCGCTTGCGATTCAATGTCGTAGATGATTTTAGTTAAAACCTCCTCGTCAGGTTCACTGTATACGTCTATAGTGTAGCCTTTTTGACTGAGATAGAGAGAGAACACTTCTCTAGCAGCCACATAGTTTTCGATAAATACAATCTTCATG
>JARRLH010000327.1:0-6208 GCA_037387205.1 Desulfofustis sp. | reverse complement strand
ACAAAATCATTCGGCCGTTTTCTCCGCTCCTTGGAAATAATGATCCATCGTCCAAGAACCGGGTCTCTCCTGAGTTGGGGCATAAATTACTGGCCCTGTGATTTTTCCTTTTTTTCCTGGAGGGTCTTGCAGTCGATGCAAAGCGTCGTCACCGGCCGCGCCTCGAGGCGCTTAACGTTGATGTCGCAGCCGCATTCTTCGCAAATGCCGTATTCACCTTCGTCGATGCGGAGGAGCGCGTCTTCAATCTTCGAAAGCAGTTTCCGTTCCCGGGCCCTGATGCGAAGCTCGAAACTGCGATCTGACTCGATGGTAGCCCGGTCATTGGGATCGGGTACATTGGAGTTCTGATCGGTCATCTCGGCCAGGGTCTTGTCAGCTTCGCTGAGAATCTCCTGTCGTTTTTCAACGAGCTGTTTTTTGAATTTTTCCAATAACTTGTTGTCCATCCAAAATTCTCCTATTATCCGTTACGAACAGGAAGTCAGACACCAGCGGGTGATTCAGTCGGCACGACTGAAATCGCCACTTTTGCCTCCCGTTTTGCTGAGCAGACGAATATCGCCGATCTTCATCGTTTTGTCCACAGCCTTACACATATCATAGATGGTCAACGCCGCCACCGATACGGCTGTCAGCGCCTCCATTTCAACTCCTGTCTTGCCGGTGATCGACACCATGGCCTCGATTTCCACCCTGCAGTCCTCCTCGTCGAAGGAAAAATCCACCTCGGCTCTGTTGATCAGCAGAGGGTGGGTCAACGGAATGAGACGATCGACATTTTTTGCCGCCATTATGCCTGCAATTCTCGCCACACCGAGTACGTCGCCTTTGGCCATGGATCCACTTTTGACCAGGTCGAACGCCACCCGGCTCATGGCGACACTGCCGGCGGCGACGGCAACCCGCCGGGTCTCCTGCTTGCCCCCGACATCGACCATAACGGCCTTGCCGTCCGCATCGAAGTGAGTCAATCTAGTGTCTCTGTTGTCGGCCATCCGTACCCACTCTATCCTGTCTTACCCATCACCTCGTTTACCAGCTTGGTGAAAAATCCTTCATGCTCCTTGTTCTGGCCATGCTTATCGCACAGGGTATCGAACTCCCGGAGAACCTTCTTCTGCTCCTCACAGAGATTGGTCGGCGTCAGCACCTGAAGTTCGACGTACATATCGCCGCGGCCGCGGCCACGCAGATTTTTCACTCCCTCGCCCCGCAGGGTAAACACCTCCCCTGACTGGCTGCCCTCGGGAATGGTCAGCTTCTTGGTACCGTGGATGGTCACTACATCCGTTTTTACACCCAAGGCAGCATCGACCATGGAAACAGGCAAACGGCAGTAGATATTATCGCCTTCACGGCCGAAAAAATCATGCGGTTCAACGTCGATGATCACATAGAGATCACCGGTAGGGCCGCCTCTTCTGCCGCCCTCGCCTTCACCTTTGAGCCGCATGCGGGCCCCGCTGTCGACGCCGGCGGGAATCTTGATGGAAACTTTCTTGGTCTTATTTACCAGGCCGCTGCCGCGACAGTCGTCACAAGGATCGGTGATGATCGCCCCCTCGCCGTGGCACTTCGGACAGGTGGAACTGACTTGAAAAAAACCTTGGGAACGGATCACCTGCCCCCGGCCGTTGCAGGCTGGACAGGTCTGGCGCTGATGGCCCGGGCGGCAGCCTGAGCCCTCGCAGGTCCAGCAGGTATCCCGCCGGTTCAGTTCAACTTCTTTGGTGGTTCCGTGAACCGCTTCCATAAAGCTGATGCGGGTATCATAACGGAGATCGTTGCCGCCGATGGGGCCGTTTCTTCTGGATTGACTTCGAGAAGAGCCGAAACCGAAAAGATCACCGAAAATATCGCCGAAACTCGAAAAGACGTCCTCAAAATTGCCCGGTCCCTGGTAGCCGCTGTTTTTCAGGCCTTCGTGACCGTAAGTGTCGTAAATCTGGCGTTTCTGATCATCGCTCAGAACTTCATAGGCCTCGGTGCATTCCTTGAAAGCACTTTCCGCTTCACTGTCGCCGGGATTGCGGTCCGGATGATACTTCATGGCCAGCTTGCGGTAGGCCTTCTTTATGTCCGCACCACCGGCATTTCTGTCAACACCAAGTATTTCGTAGTAGTCTCGTGCCATGGTTGAACTTCTCAATTTTCCGCACCCACTTCCGGCTCCTTTTCTTCTTCCAGGCCATTGAGGTCATTGAGTTCCGGCAGTTCCTCGACGTTGGAGAACGTGACCTCCCCGGCCGCGATCTCACGCAGGGTCATGACCACTTCCTTGTTCTTGGCCTCGATCAGAAACGGTTCGCCCTGACGATGCTGCTTGATGCGCTTGACGGCCAGATGGATCAAATTAAAACGGTTGTCGTCCCCGACTTCCTGTAAGCAGTCTTCAACGGTAATACGTGCCATTGTTACCTCATTTATTAATAATATAGTGAATTTTAAATGATTTTAAATCTATCTGATACTCATCCCAAAAATTAGGTTTTTTGCTCAAGATCGAGGCGTGTGAGGAATCTGACCCGGAAGCGTGTAAGTTACTACGCTGAGGACTCAAATTTCCTGCACAACGAAGAGCTTGGGCAAAAAGACAATTTTCATACATCGAAAGGGTCTTTAAGCAGCAGAGTCTCATCCCGATCTGGACCAACCGAGACAATCACCGCCTCCACCCCGGTGAAATCCTCGATACGTTTCACATAATCCCTGGCTTCAGCCGGCAGATCCTCGTAGCTGGTGATCTCATTAATCTCGGATTGCCAACCCGACATTTCTTCGTACACCGGTTCCACCCTGCCGGCATCCTTTACGTTGGCAGGCATGGCGCTTAGACTGCGCTCATCCAGCTTGTAGGAGGTGGCCATCTTGATCCTCGTCTGGCCACTGAGCACATCAAGCTTGGTAATGGCCAGACCGGTGAGGCCGTTGAGCCTGACCGCATCCGAGGCGACCACACCGTCCAGCCAGCCGCATCGTCTTTTTCTACCGGTGGTGGCACCGAATTCACCGCCTTTGCGCTGCAGCTGCTCGCCCGTTTCATCATGCAGTTCGGTGGGAAACGGGCCCTCGCCGACTCTGGTGGTGTAGGCCTTGAGAATGCCGATCACCGAATCGATGTGGGTCGGGCCAAACCCGGCGCCGTTGCAGGCGTTGCCTGCAACCGTGTTGGAGGAGGTGACAAAGGGATAGGTGCCGTGATCTATATCGAGTTGGGTCCCCTGGGCACCCTCGAACAAAATGTTCTCGCCTCGTGTGCGGGCCAGGTCCAATTCCACCGAGACGTTACCGACGAAGGGGGCGAGTTTTTCCGCATAGTCGAGCAGATTAGCCAGCACGCTGTCAAAGGGAACCGGTTGTTCACCAAACTTTTCTGTGAGCAGAAAATTCTTTTCCTCCAGTGCGGCGCTGAGCTTGTCCCTGAGAATCTGCTCATCGAGCAGGTCGCCGATCTTTATACCGACACGGCCCACCTTGTCCACATAACAGGGTCCGATCCCCCTGCCGGTGGTACCGATTTTCTTGTCTTTGGCCAATGATGCTTCCTGGGCCTGGTCCAGGCGCCGGTGGTATTCCATGATGAGATGGGCGTTCTCGCTTATCATTAACCGCTCCGGGGTCACCGGCAGCCCCTTCTCGGCAAGACTGTCGATCTCCTGCAGCAGTATGGCAGGGTCGATGATCACTCCGTTGCCGATCATGCAATGGCCGGCATTATTGCCGCCCTGGAAACGAACCACGTAGTCGGCCGATCGAGTGAGCAGGTCGACAATCTTACCCTTTCCCTCGTCACCCCACTGGGTGCCAACAATTACCACACTGGACATTAAACGCTCCTGGTATGCTAAAAAAATTGTGGTTTTGCGCCAAAGACGCAAAACCCGCATTGTAATCCTGAGGTAGAACCGGGTAATTATAGTCAGACAGCCCGATTATGTCAACAAAGTAACTGATAACCAAATCTATGTAATTTCAGCTATTTGCAAAAACCAAGCAAGAGCGGACGATTGGCTTGGCTTGGCGATCCTATTTACCCGTGGATTTCTACCTCCTGTTCTGGTAGATTTTGACTCCGTCGGCACCCCCGGAGCAGCCTGAGGTAGCCGCAACCAAATCATGTTGTAAGAGGTACAAATGTTTGGAATCGGCCTGCCCGAAATGATACTTATCATGGCTCTTGCCCTGATTGTCGTCGGTCCGGATAAGCTCCCGGACTTGGCCAGGTCGGTGGCCAAAGGAGTCCTGGAACTCAAAAAAACAGTATCAGCCCTGAAAGAAGACCTGGCCGAGGAGAATCCCTTCGACGCGGTCAAACCGGAACTTGAAGAAGCTGCTGATTCGATTAAAAAGCAGCTCGGCGAGGTCACCCCTGACGGGTTTACCGGTATCGTCAAGGACCTCGAGGAAGGGCTGCAGGAGGTCATCGATAAGGATGGAACGGTTATCCCCGTGACCACCGATGACATTATCAACACCCTGACAGACGCACCCAGTTCCGAGGCAGAAACCGAGGACTCGGCCGTGGCTTCCATCAACAGCCACCGCCATGTCGACGCTTGAGCGCAGTCTCGCCTTTTTCAGGCCTCACCACGATGAACTCCGCAAGCGGCTGGTGCGCAGCTTCATCGCCATCGCGCTCTGTTCGGTCGGCTCCTACTTTTTCGCCGAGCAAATTGCCCAGTTCATCATCACTCCCCTCTTCAACGCCAGCCCGATGGTCTATCGGATGGTCTACACCAATCTGCCGGAAGCCTTTCTTGCCTATATAAAACTCGCCATTCTGGTCGGCCTGGTGGTCAGTTTTCCTTATCTGCTCTACCAGGCCTGGAGCTTTGTCGCGCCGGGTCTGCACGACCATGAACGTAAACTCGCGGTTACCGTGGTCTTCTGGTCCACCGTACTGTTTTTTTCCGGTGGCGCCTTTGCCCTGTTTTCGGTGCTGCCCCAGATGCTCGTCTACTTCATGAGCTATGCTCACCCGGGCCTCGAACCGCTGCCCAAACTCGGCAAGTACCTGACCTTTGTAATCCGCATGATCATCGCCTTCGGCCTGTCGTTTCAGATCCCCTTTCTGATGGTCATGACCGGCAAAGCGGGGCTTGTTCAGGCCACCTATTTCAGGTCTAAAAGGCTTTATTTCTATGGCGCAATCGTTGTCCTGGCCTTTCTTCTCAGCGCCGGCGACTTCATGGCCTCGGCCCTGCTCTGTTTCCCCCTGTTCGGCCTCTACGAGGCGGGAATCTTTTTGACCCAGCTGTTTGGGAAGAAGAAAGAGAAAGAAGAGTAAAGGGGACACAACTGACCCAATTTACCAATCCAAAAAAGTTAGCTCAGACGCTGCTTGAGCAGACAACACGATACCCGGTGCAGCGGCTTACCGGAATCGTCGTAGGCGATGGTGTCGGGCTGCAGCAGTTTGTTCATCACACAGCCCTCGGCGATGTCGAGCTCGAAGAACCGCTCTTCGGTGAGACCGTCAACCTTGACGAGTTTGTCATCTCTTATTTCATAGCTGTGGATCGGATGATCCTCGCAGAGGGGGCACTGGTACACCCGGCCGTTGGGAAAGATGAAAAAATTCTCGGCCACCTTGCCCGCACACTGGAAAACTTCTCCCTCCTCGAGAAACACTTTGGGATAGATCACCGTAATCCCGAGTTGAGACACCATCTCGGCGACTCTGGGTACGACCTCGAGCCAGCGATCCGGTTCGACCTGCAGAGGGGCTTGTGCATTTTTTGCGGCTGCGGCCGATTTGCCGCGCAAACCGATCACCTGGATGAAAAATCGCTTTACCTGGAGTTTCTCGAGCAGCGGTGCCATTCGTTCCAGGCCGGCGATGTTTCTGCTGGAAACCGTGTAGATCAGAGAAGTGCTGATCCCCCGCTCCACCGCCTTTCTGAGATTGGCGGTAACGACCTCAAACACCCCGTCACCGCGAATCGGGTCGTTGATCTGCGGATCCGGACCATCGAGGCTGAAGCTTAAATAGTCGAGATGGGTGGGATTGACCCGCTTCAGAAAATCATGAAAAAGGTAGCCGTTGGTATCGACGGTCACCGCGTACCCGCATGATTTTGCCACCTCGATGCCGTGGACGAGATTCGGATGCATGGTCGGCTCACCGCCTAGAAACACGATATTGGATTTTTTAGCGGGATGGCTGAAGAGCCGGATCCATTTCTCCATCTGCTCCCCGCTCAGC
>JARRLH010000326.1:4281-8099 GCA_037387205.1 Desulfofustis sp. | reverse complement strand
GGCCAACTCCTTGTATCTGTCGTCGGGTTTGGGCGGCTTTTTGAACTCTATTCAGCTAACTTCTTGATGGAGCATATGTGGGCCTTGCTGTTCGTCCTCTTCTTCTTCGCCTTTCTCATTGCAGAAGGTTTGGGTATTCTTGAAAGAAAATTTGAATATTACGCAGCCGCCCGTCAATAAAAGCAGGGCGTGGTAGTGGAGAGATTTAGGAGAATCAAAGATGGACAATAAGTATCTACAGGAAGATAAATGGTGGGTAAGCCCCTACAACTTTGTAGATGAGGTAACCTCGGAATTTGAATTGCCGGAAAAAGTGGAAATTCATGATGCAACTCTGCGGGATGGAGAGCAGACCCCGGGAGTCGTTTTCAGAAAAGATGATAAAGTCAGGATTGCCCAAAAGCTCGATGAAGTAGGTATTGAAAGAATCGAGGCAGGGATGCCCGCTGTATCTCAGGAAGATTTCGATGCCATCAAGGCCATCAGCAAATTGGGCTTGAAAGCCAAGATATTTACCTTTGCCCGAGCCCTTCCCGTGGATATCGACAAGGCAATCGACTGCGGCGCCGACGGGGTGATTATCGAAATTCCGATCGGCTACCCCAAGCTGAAATATCAGTTCGGCTGGACCTGGGAAGATGTCTTTAAAAAGAGTATCGATTGTATCAACTATGCGCGCGAAAAAGGCATGTACGCAGTCTATTTCCCCTATGACACTACAAGAGCGCGCGATGAAGATCTCACCAATCTTCTCACCGGGATAATGAAAGAATCACCACCCGACTCTATCGGTGTGGTTGATACGATGGGGTGTGCCCTGCCTGAAGCCATAAAGTTCCTGGTCAGAAAGGTTAAAAGACTTACCGGCTTGCCGGTGGAAATACACACTCATAACGATTTCGGTATGGGCGTGGCAACAGAGCTTGCGGCGGTAACTGCAGGAGCCGAGGTGATTCACTCCTGTATTAGCGGGCTGGGCGAAAGAACCGGCAATGCAGCGCTTGAGGAACTGATGGTGGGGCTTGAAATCCTGCTGGGTTACGAGACCAATTATAAATTTGAAGAAATTTTGTCACTTTGTTCTCTTGCCGAAGAATTGTCAGGGGTAACACCGGCCACCAACAAGCCGATCATCGGGAGAGGAAATTACACCAGAGAGTCAGGTATCGGCGTTGATATGGTGATGAAAAAGCCACTGTCCATGTTTGGGACCGCACCACAGTTTTTCGGTCGTCAGGGTGAGGTGGTGTTGGGTAAAAAGAGCGGTAAGGCGTCCATTAACTACCAGCTAGAGAAGTTTGGCATTGAAAACATCAGCGACGAACAGGTAGGAGAAATTCTGGCGGAAGTGAAAACCAGAGGAGCTGAGAAGAAGTCTTTGCTGACAGACGAAGAATTTAAAGAGATCGTTAGGCAAAAGATAGGCTGACATCTCTCAATCTAAAGCACTGCGGCCTCAGCATTTACTATCTCATAACTGAAATGTGGAACAGATGAACAACACAAAAATGACCGGCGTGATGACGCCAATTTTGACGCCGTTTAATGATGATTTGAGCTTCGCCCCTGATTTGTATACAAACCACGCACATTGGCTGCTTGATCAGGGCATCCATTTCCTGTCGCCATTCGGCACCACCGGGGAAGCGCTCAGCATGACCAAAGCAGAGCGAATCACCGCGGTGGATGTGCTGATTAACGACGGGATTGACCCTGCGGTGTTAATGCCTGGGACCGGTCTCTGCAATCTCGAGGATACGGTTGAGCTCTGCCGCCATGCCATTGACAGGGGATGTCGGGCGGTCATGGTCCTGCCTCCATTTTTCTATAAAAACGCAAGTGATGACGGGCTTTATGCGTATTTCTCCCGCCTGGTGGAGGTGGTGAACTCACCTGAGCTGCGAATCTGCATGTATCATATCCCGCCGTTGGCAGGGATTGGTTTCACACCTGATCTTGCGGGGCGTCTGGCTGGGGATTTCCCCGATATTTTCGTGGCTTATAAGGACAGTTCCGGAGATTTTGAAAATACCAAGGCGGTTATCGCCGCAGCGCCTGATATCGCGGTCTTTCCAGGCTCTGAACTATTTCTGAAAGAAGGTTTGGTGCACGGGGGCATGGGGTGCATATCAGCGACCTGCAACGTCAATCCCGCACAGATACGGCGGGTGTATGATGTGGGGATCGGTGCCCAGAGTGGCGACCTCGATTCGCTCAATGACAAAATGGTGTGGTTTAGAAAAACTGTGGAGAAATTTGGACCAATTCCGGCAATGAAAGGAATGCTGGCCGAAAAAAGAGCAGATTCCAGGTGGCGTAATGTGCGGCCGCCTAATTTACCGTCATGCCTGGCGAGTACAGAGGGTCTGCTTCAAGAGCTTGGCAGTGAACTTAATCCCCTGTAGCTGTCGACACGGTGTCGGCGCTTTTAAATAGAGTTGGGGCGAAAAGGCCGTTTTGCAAAAGGCTCCAATATTCAGGATAATTGTACGCTTGATGTCAGCAGGGCCTGCAACCTTGAAGTAGGCTCTGGTGTAATAGTTGGACATATTGCTGTCGCTCCCGGCCTCGAGATTATCAGGTCACTAAGCACATTTTTCTGGAGCATCTGAAAATTGAGATTTCCAGAGAATATCTCGAAATAATGGTATGACGGGGAAGAAGGCGCAGGCTTGATCTTGACTAATCATGCTACAATGTAGTATAAAACCACCATGATCGGCATTTTCCCCAAAATCCTGCCTCGCCTGGCCCGGCAGCTCATGATTACGACCCTGGCGGTATGCATCGCACCACTGGGTGCGGCAGGAGTTGGACAGATGTTGTGTCTGCCCGACTGCGCCATGCATCAGGAGGTGGTCTCCACCCCTTCCTGTTGTGAGAAAGACCTGGAACATGCAGTCATGGGTGCAGTTGCAGATGTCTCGCACTCCCTCCCGCCTCCGGCACCCTGCTGCGCAACCACGCTCTGTTTCGATGCTCCGGCAGCTTCCGCCGAAGTAGCGGCGGCACTAAACAGCATCGAGGCTTCCATAGAAGCCCCGCCGCTGCTGCTGCATCAGGCGGTACCGAATCCGACGGCCTCCCTGGCAAAATTTTCATCCGATCCACCCACTTTAAGTCCTCCCGTACCGATCTATATACGCACTTGCGTGTACCTGATTTGAACCTGCCGCGCTTTTCTTTCGTTCTCGTTTCCCCATTTGAATAACCCCTACGTACGGAGTTTATTATGATGAAGGTAGTGGTAACGGCGCTGGTCGCGCTGATTGTTGGTGTCATGTCGATGTCTTCTATCCACGAGGCAGAGGCTGCGTTCGGTCTGTTCGGGGCCCACAAAAAAGTCAAAGACGTAAACGGTAAAATCGAGATCCCGCTCAATAAAGTAGATGACGGCAAGGCCCATTATTTCAAATTTGAGCACGACGGCACCACGGTTAACTTCTTTGTTGTGCAAAGCAACGACGGAGTCATCCGGGCCGCGTTTGACGCCTGTGACGTCTGTTTCCCCGCCAAGAAGGGGTACACCCAGGACGGTGATTTCATGATCTGCAACAACTGCGGCAGGCGATTTCATTCGAGCCGCATCAACGTTGTCGAGGGTGGCTGCAATCCGGCTCCGCTGAGTCGACAAGTGGTGGGTGACAAACTGGTCATCAAAACTTCGGATATCATACCCGGCGCTCGTTATTTTTAGGTGGTGCTATGAATATCGTGACGATTCCGCTTAAAAATATGCGAAGGAAGCCGACCAAGACTCTTCTTCTGCTTCTGGTATTTCTGCTTGGAGTAATCTCCATTGTGGCCCTCTATCAGGT
>JARRLH010000326.1:0-4256 GCA_037387205.1 Desulfofustis sp. | reverse complement strand
CCGCCTTTGGCGCCAACATCGTGGTCAAGCCTTTCACCGAGACGCTCAGCGTCAGCTACGGCGGTTTTCACATGGGCGACATGCTGCTCGACGTCAAGGATCTGCGGGAGAGCGAAACGACCACCGCCATAAGATCAATCGAACTCAATGACCGGATCAGCGTGGTGGCGCCGAAACTGGTCAATATGTTCAAGGTCGGCGAGGTGGCCATTGCGGCTGTCGGAGTAAGGTGGGAAGAGGAACTCGGCATCAAGAGCTACTGGGCTACAGACGGAGCCATGCCAGAGGGGCCTGAGCAGATTCTGCTTGGTGCCCTGGCGGCCAGAAAGCTCGGGCTCGAGACCGGTGATGCTCTGACTCTGCAAGACCAGCGATTTGAGATCTCAGGTGTGCTTTATGAAACCGGTAGTGACGATGACAGCGTCATCCTGATGGACCTCTCCACTCTGCAACAGCTGGTTGTCTGCCCAAAACCTCAGTAATTGCACTTCAGCACGTGGTTAACCAGCGCATGTCCTCGGTCAGGTTTGTGCAGAAACTGGCACTCTCCATCAGCCTGGTGATCCTGGTCACGGCCTCGGCCATGGTCGGGCTTTCCATGCTCTCGGCGGTCAATGAACGCAAAAAAGACATCGGCATCCTGCGTTCGCTCGGCTATGGCAAGACACGAGTATTTATGATCTTCTGTCTCGAAGCCGGAATTATAGGCCTGCTGGCCGGTGCCATTGGTTATCTGGCGGGCTACGGTATCAGCTTGAAGGCGCTCGAGTACCTGAGTTTGACGGAGGTGGCGCGTCCCCTGTTCTCGGTCACGCAACTGGCCTTCTGTGCACTGGTCTTTCCGCTGATCACAATTCTTGCGGCGCTCTATCCCGCCTGGAAAGGCAGTTCGATCGAGCCGTCCCAGGCTCTGGTTTCTCTCTGATTGAAGGTGATACAATGCTCAGCGCAGAACATATAGAAAAAAGTTTTCCCTCGGAGGAAGCCGATGTCGCGGTCCTGAAAAGGGTGTCAGTACATCTCGATGAGGGCGATTACGTCGCCATTGTCGGCCGATCCGGCTCCGGTAAAACAACCCTGCTCAATGTGCTCTCCACCCTGGTCAGGCCTGATGCCGGCGTACTCACCTATCGAGGTGCCAACCTGACCTCGGCGGCGGAGAAACAGCTCAATACGATCAGGAAATCGGACTTTTCGGTGATCTTTCAATTCCATCATCTGCTGCCCTACCTCAACGTACTCGAGAACACGCTGCTGCCTTTCATGGGTTCATTTCGACCGGTTTCCAGTGAGCTCGAGCAACGGGCCTTGAACTGCCTTGAGCGGGTCGGGCTGGCCGATAAAGCCAGAAGGTTGCCCGGCAACCTCTCGGGAGGTGAACAGCAGCGCGTGGCGATCGCCCGGGCCCTGGTGAAATCCTCCAAGATCCTTTTTGCCGATGAGCCGACCGGCAGTCTAGACAGGAACACCGGAGAACAGATCATGGAATTGTTAGCGGAACTCCACGGCGAAGGGCTGACCATCGTCATGGTCACCCATGAACCTGCCTATGCGAAGCTGGCTCAGAGAACCATTGAGATCGAGGATGGGGTGATCGTCCACTAGTCTCAAAATACATACCAAGGTGCCCATGAAACATGCGGGCGTTTTATATTTTCAGACGCTTTCCGGCACCACCAGGACCGGACAGTAAATGGTGTTGAGCACCTTGTGGGTAACACTGCCCAGGAACAACCCTGCTATATCGCTGTGTCCGTGGGAGCCCATGATAATAAGGTCGAACTCTTTTGATTTGGCCAGGTTGCTGAGCATGGTACCGGGAGCTCCTGAGATAGGCCTGGTCTCGTGGGCGATGTCGTGCTCTGCCAGCTTGCGCGCCGCCTCCTCGAGCACCGACTCGGCCTGAAGCCTCATCTTGTCTTTGATTTCCTCGACCACCGAGTCGACGATTTCCGTCAGGCCGCCGAGCCACTCGTAACAGCACACGGCGGTCACGTGGGCAGCGCTGAGAGTGGCCAGATAGATAGCATGATCGACCGCGTTGTTCGAGTACTGGGAACCGTCCACCGGGAGAAGAATTTTAGATATCTTCATTAGACCCTCCTTGCTGAGATGTCGGGTGAAACCGGGTTATGTGTATATACATAAAATATCCACAAACCGGTCAGAAGGCAAGCGACGATGGTTAAATACGTAGACAGCAGGTTTCCGCGCTTTAACCCTTGAGCTTGGTTTTTACGCTGTCGACCTTATCGTCCATGGTCTGTTCTTTATCGGTTCGGGTCCCCACCTTGATGGAGCTGGTCAGACGCGGTACGCCCATCTTGTGGAGTGTCTCGTGGCATTTTTTGACCGCGGCAAACACTTCGTCCCACTCCCCCTCGATATTGGTGCCGTAGGCATGCAGATTGGTCTTCAGGCCCGCCTCGTCAAATATCTTATGGCAAGCGGCGATGTACTCTGAAACCGACAGACCGACCCCCAAAGGGGAGACGGTCAGATCCATGATAACTCTCATTTTATTCCTCGTCTGGTTCTGGCGGTAAATGGGGTTATTGTGCTCGTAATTGTGTTCACACTGTGCTATACAATTTGGTCTTACCAGATTACTCCTAGTGGAATATAGCATGAAACGACAGATATTTCCCTTCAGTGCACTTGTCGGGCAGGAAAAGCTGAAGACCGGACTGCTCCTCAATGCGGTTGATCCAGCTATCGGCGGCATCCTGGTGAGCGGCCAGAAAGGCACCGGCAAATCTACCGCGGTACGTGCCCTGGCCCGGGTACTGCCACAGATTGAGGTAGTTAGAGACTGTCCCTACAATTGTGCTCCCGACGAGGTTGACAACCTCTGCACCTCGTGCGCGGACAATTACCGGGCCGGACGCCCCCTGGAAACGGTCAGACGGCCGATGCCGTTGATTGAGTTGCCGCTGAGTGCCACCGAGGACCGGGTTGTTGGCACCCTGCACATCGAACAGGTGCTCAAAACCGGTACCAGGAGGTTCGAGCCAGGACTGCTGGCTGCTGCCAATCGCGGCATTCTTTATGTGGACGAGGTCAATCTGCTCGACGACCATCTGGTTGACGTGCTGCTCGATGCTGCCGCCTCGGGGGTCAACAACGTGGAGAGGGAATCGATTTCCTACTCCCACCCGTCACGCTTCATGCTGATCGGCACGATGAATCCCGAGGAGGGTGAGCTGCGCCCCCAGTTTCTGGATCGCTTTGGTTTGAGCCTCGGGGTGAGCGGCGTGGACCACCCCCTGCAGCGCCGGTTGATCGTCGATCGCCGCATCGAGTTCGATACCAATCCCACCCGTTTCATTGATGGCTATGGGGATGATGAAACCCTGCTTTCGGAACAGATTACAGCCGCCAGATCCGCCCTTCAGAACGTCGAGATCCCAGGAGATATGGTCGAGATGGCGGTCGCCCTGTCGACTGAGGTGCGGGCCCAGGGGCACCGCGCCGAGATAGGCATTATCAAAGCGGCCCGCGCCCTGGCTGCATTTGTCGAGCGTCCTGCGGTGGGCCCCGAACACGTGATTGAAGCGGCCCGATTTGTGCTTCCCCATAGAATTACGACCCTCTCCTTTGCAAGTAGTGAGCAGATTGACGAAAAGCTCGAGGAGATTTTCCAGAAAGTGCTTGACCAGGAGCGGGGCGCCGAGACGGGGGCGCCGGGGGAAGGTGGTCCTGACGACTGGGACGATATTGCCGAACAGGTGCCCGGTGCTACCGCTGCTTCCAACGTGGGCATGCTGTTCAGCTTTCTGGCCGAAATAAAAAAGCCGTGTATGAGCCCGACTCCCTGATCTGTGTGGAAGATCTCAATCTTGACTCCCTGGAGATAAACGGCAAGGTCCGCGGTCGGGCAAAAACCGTCCGCTCTCAGTCAATCAGCGGCCGCTATGTGAAAGCGGCGCCCGTCCGGGAAACTGAGCGTTCCTACGATCTGGCCGCCGACGCCACCATCCGCTCGGCCCTGCTCAGACAAGCAGGAAACGGCGGGGCCGCGGAGGGAATCTCCATATCTTCCGCCGACCTTCACAAGAAAATCTATCAACGCCAGGTCAGGTCGCTGATCATCTTCGTGGTCGATGCGTCCGAGTCGATGGGCGAGGACGGTGCCGAGGCCAGAATCAGGGCCGCCAAAGGCACCATCCTTGGTATCCTCACCAAAGCGCACCAGAAACGGTTCCGGGTGGGACTGGTCTCTTTTGCCGACGAGTCCGCCGAGATAGTGCTGCAGC
>JARRLH010000325.1:0-4295 GCA_037387205.1 Desulfofustis sp. | reverse complement strand
AGCACTTCCAGCCGCCCAGCGGAGTTCTCCAGTTCCCGGCGGTAGCGCAGCAAAGCCGCCTGCTTGTCTCCAGGTTCATGCAGGAAGGGGTGCAGATTGGCAGGAGGCAGAAAGGATGAGACGAAGGAAGCTACGAGCCGGTAGTTGGCGTCGGGGTGGTCTGGGGGGACCAGGCGCTCGTCCAGCATGAAGAAATGATCCCGCCCCCAGTCAACCTGTGCCCTGCCCAGAAGCTGCAGAACATTACCAACACTGCGGCCGCCAACGACACCAAAACCGGCCACAGGCCTTCTGGCGAGAACATTGGCAAGGGCGTCAGCCAGCAGATCAGCAGCCCGCCGCTCAAGTTCCTTTCTACCTCCCCTGATGATCATCTCAGCCTCCCGGGGTCAGCGGCTTTTAGAGGACACCCCGGATTATCAGGCACCGGGTGCTCTCGTGGCGGTATCCAGATTCAGCCTTTTAAATGAGAAGCGCGCCTCTGCCATGGCCACCGCACTTTGTACGGCCTGTTTGGTGGGTTCAATATCTGAAACCTGCAGGCTGTAGCTCGGTATTCCCCTCACTCCCGATTCTGCAAGCTTGGCGACAAACCCATCTTCGTAGAGGCGTCTGCTCGTCTCCTCCTCGGTAACGGCAATTACCAGAACGTCGCGCAGCGAATTATTGCCGGAATAGCTGTTATCATGCCAGGTGTTAATCAGGCTGGTGGTCGCACAGGAAGACTGTAGAACCGCCGCAGCCAGAAAGAGCAGAAAATGGACCAGCCTCTGATGGCATCGATAGAATCGCATGATTTCCCCTTCTCGGATAAAATGTTCAGGTTTTGGAGATATACAGATCCCCGATTCTTCAATCTCCCAGACAGGTGCCAACGTTGCGGGCACTCTCCAACCAGCAGTGGTCAAGGGGCACGACTTTTCTTTTGCCGATCACATCAGCAAGGGGGACAGGTTCGGTTCCGTCTCCCCGGACGGCAATCATGACGTTGGAGAGTCCCTCTTCGACATATTTTACACAGGCACTGCCAAGTTTTGTGGCCAGGACCCGGTCGGTGGCCGACGGTGTGCCGCCGCGCTGCAGATGCCCAAGAATGGTGAGTCGCGACTCCAGTCCGGTCATCTCCTCGAGATGCTGTGAAAGCCTGAGGGTATGTTCTGCACGCTTTTTGGAAAAGCGTGCATAGGCTTCGCTGGCCTGCCTTTTCTTCTTCAGGTCGCCATTGTCTTTGGCTTTGAGTTTTTTGGTACGCAGCTTATCGCGCTTCTTCTTTTCATCGATCGACAGCGCCCCTTCGGCAACCTCCACAATGCTGAAGTTGTTGCCCCGCTGCTGACGATGGCGGATGGCCCTGGCCACTTTCTCGTGATCATAGGGAATTTCCGGAATGAGTATGACATCGGCCCCGCTCGCCAGCCCTGCCCCAAGCGCCAGCCATCCGGCGTTGTGCCCCATTACCTCGACGACAATGATTCGATGGTGGCTGTGAGCTGTCGAGTGCAGCCGGTCAATGGCCTCGGTGGCGATCTCCATTGCCGTATCGAATCCGAAGGTCACATCGGTTCCATACACGTCATTGTCGATGGTCTTTGGAAGTGTCAGGATGTTGAGTCCCCGCTGGGCCAGCCGATAGGCATTCTTCTGGGTGCCACCACCGCCGATACAGACCAGCGCATCGAGATTGTGCCGAAAATAATTGTCACAGATCACCTCCGACATATCCATGAGTTCACCGCCCACTGGCATTTTATGGGGCTTATCCCTGCTGGTGCCGAGAATCGTGCCGCCCAGAGTCAGAATCGAAGAAAGCATGGAGCGCTCCAGCCGCATGATTCTGTTCTCCATCAGACCGCGGAACCCGTCCTTGAAGCCGACCACCTCCATGTGTCCTGTATCAAGGGCTGTTTTTCCAATTGCCCTGATAGCCGCGTTCAGACCGGGGCTGTCTCCACCTGCGGTCAAAATTCCTATATGTCTGTCCATAGTTTGTAGCTGTCCTTATAAGGGCTCTGAACACAATCCACCTGAGCGACTATAATCAGCAGGCGGGTTATTGCCATGGAACTTAACCCTTTTCTTTGCTTTGCTCTTTCGATTTGAGGTGAGGCTCAATGAAAACAGGTACCTGGCGGTTTCCCTGTTTACTTTTGAATTGGGAATCAACCGTTGGAAAATCGGCGATAAACTGATTTTTTCTGCGCTTCATCCGGCGCAGTCGATACTGATCCAGCAGGTGATGAAAAAAGAGTAGAATCAGTACCATCGCGGAACCCAGCTTCAGCCAATACGGCACGGTCTCCCGCATCTCTGATATCACGGCCTGCGCCTCGATGTCGAAGTAATTGTAAACACCATCAAGACCAAGCCCGAACAGAATCGAGACCACCGCGATCACGGATAAATAGCGAACCGTTCCCATCTTGCCGAGAATCCTGATCAGCACCGACAGGGAGGTCATGTTGGTGGCCGGACCAACCAGCAAAAAGACAAGAACGGCGCCAGGACTTGCCCCTTTCAACAGAAAGGCCGCGGCAATGGGGGTGGATGCCGTCGCACAGATATAGATGGGCATGCCCATCAGCAGCATGGCCAGCATCGCCACAATGCCGCCGCCCAGTATCATCTGGGACAGGCTCTCGGGCATATAGACAGTGATAATCCCGGCCAGAAAAAGACCGACAAAAAACCACAGGGCAATGTCTGCCCAGATTTCCTTGAACCCATACCTGAGACCGTGGAGGAACCGCGCTGTTAAAGGAATGTTCTCTTCCGCTGAAGACGTACCTCCTCCGGCAACGTTCAGGGACGCGGGCCGATCATCATCCTGCTTGGCTTCCCAGCTCAGAGAGTTCTCTAAGAGACCAGCCGAAATGCCGGTCACGAAAGCGGCAAGCGGTCTGGCAACGGTCATGATGGGATCGAGCAAGGCGTAGGTAATGGCGATGGAGTCGACACCCGATTCCGGGGTGGAAACCAGAAATGAGGCAAGCGCCCCCTTGTTTGCGCCCTGCTTCTTGAATGAGGCTGCCGCCGGCAGCACACCGCAGGATCAGAGCGGCAGTGGAATGCCGAACAGGGAGGCCTTTATAACCGAACGATATCGGCCGTGCCGCAGGTGGCGGCTGATAAACTCCTGATTGATAAACACCTTGATGCAGCCTGCCACAACTATGCCCAAGATGATATAGGGGGAGGAATCGAGGAGAATCCTCCACATTTCCAGTCCGACTTCCGTTATTGCTGTCATAATTGCCTGCTTTGGGCCAGTTCCAGAACGTGATCACGGGCCACCCGGGCCAATTGCATCACATGATCATCAACCAGTCTGTAGTAGAGTACCTGCCCGTCTCTTCTGTTTTTTACCAGGTTCATGGTGCGCAGTATCCGTATCTGATGACTTGCAGCCGATTCACTTACACCGAGGAGCGCCGCCAGGTCGCACACGCACATTTCCTGGCCGTCGAGGGCCAGGAGAATTTTCAGCCTGCCCGGATCGGCCATGGCCTTGAACAGATCACTCATTGGTTCGAGCTCCTTGTATTGGTGCAGATAATCACGAGCGATCTCGAGCCGGTCTTCGTGGATGATTCTTCGTTCGCAGAGTTCCTGGTTCACTTTGTGCCCCTTATATGAATATTTGCTCATATATTAAAACGATTTGCCCTTTATTGCAACATAGGAGATGCATTTTCCCCGTCCATTGACGATAATAGCAGGGACCTCAAACCAGATATTCAGCTCCTCTCCACGCCTATGCCCGGAAACCTCTATATTGTCGCAACCCCGATCGGCAACCTGGAAGATATTACCCACAGGGCCGTCCGCATCCTCGGTGAGGTAGATCTCATTGCCGCCGAAGATACACGCCATACCAGGAAGCTTCTGACCCATTTCAACATTCGCACTCCGCTGGTGAGCTACTACCGCGAGAAAGAGGCCAGCCGTGCCGAGGAGCTGATCGAGCGATTGCTGGAAGGAGTCGACATTGCCCTGGTCAGCGATGCCGGAACACCGGGTATCTCCGACCCGGGGGCGATTCTGGTCAAGGGAGCCCGCCAGGCCGGAATTCCACTTATCCCCATCCCCGGAGCATCGGCGTTGACCGCGGCCCTGAGCTGCGCCGGTATCGAATCCGGATCGTTTCTATTTGCCGGCTTTGCCCCGCCAAAATCTGCCCAGAGAAAGAAGCTGCTGGAGTCGCTCTCAGGCTCGGTCCATCCTCTGGTCTTCTACGAGTCTCCTCACCGTGTGGGGCAGTTTGTCAGAGACGCCTATGGCGTTCTTGGCGACCGTAC
>JARRLH010000324.1:0-3847 GCA_037387205.1 Desulfofustis sp. | reverse complement strand
CGGTGGCCGAACAGATCGTCTGCTCGAGCTTCGAGGCCCCTATCCTGTGGAACAACGGAAATCCCGCAAAACGGTTGATCAGCCCCATGTTGCCGGCATAGCAGTAAGGCAGGACCGCTTCGCCGCCATGGCTGTCGATGATGTTTGCCAAACGGGTGCTCAAATAATCCCAGGCCTGGCTCCAGCTGATCTGTTTGAAGTCGGCCGCCCCCTTGGCCCCGACCCTGATCAGCGGATGCAGGATGCGCTCGGAGCCGTGCAGCCGGGCCGGGTAGCCCTTCATCTTGCGACAGATAACGCCCCTGGTGTAGGGATGATCAGGATCACCCTGGAGAGCGACGACCCGGCCGTCTTCCAAGGTGGCAATCAGCCCGCAGGTATCGGGACAGTCCAGAGGACATATGGTTTTCTTGTATTCTCTCATGGCTCACACCAGCTGCTGGTTTTTCAGCTTTTCGGGGCTGCAGCGGGCGGATACTCGGTGCACAGGTGATAGCGCGGCTCCTCGTCCTCGACGATCTCCGGGAAGCGGCCCAACTCTTCGTAAAAGCAGTTGTCCGCCCGGTCGTCGTTGACGTCGGAGACCTCGCCGACCATGACGCTGCCGCCTCCCTTCTCGCCGTAAAAGGTATGGTAGACATGGGGCTCCAGGCAGATACTCTCGCCCGGGGAAAGAATCAGCCGATCGCCGGGAGCCACTGGTCTTCGCACCCCATCCACCGATACCGAAAAATGGTTGTCGCTGAACCTGTTGCGCTCATCGGCAAGGTAGAGTTCGATCACCAGGTTACCGCCGCCCCGGTTGATGATATCCTCACGTTTGTTCCAATGGTAGTGATAGGGGGTTACCTGCTGTTCGCGGACCATCATGATTTTTTCCGCATAGCCCTTGGGATAGGTGTCTCCCCGGGCATGGCTGCCGTTTCTGATGGTGAAGAGCAGCAGTCCGACCTCATAGAACCTGCCCAGCCCATAGTCGGTCACATCCCAGCCGAGTTCGTTGTCCCTGATCTCGTCCGCCTCGGGGCCCGTCGATTGCCATCTCTCCGGCGACCAGAAGGCGAACGGCGGCAGCTGGAAATGAGATGAGCTGAAGAATTCACCGGCTTCAACGAGCAGATTGTTGATTTCCGAACGCTTCATTGTAGATCACCTTAATGGGCTAACCATAAATCAGTTGACAGGACATTTGATGCTTTTATAGTAATTGTATTGCAAACGTTTGCGGCATCGTTTGCAGAACCCATTATACTTCATTTTCCAGCGGGGATCACTGCGATTATGAAAGGCGGCGGCACTGAATCCCCCCATCGCCGATTCAATCCACTCACCGGCGACTGGGTGCTCGTTTCCCCGCACCGCACCGCCCGGCCCTGGGATGGGCAGCGGGAAGCAGCGGACAGCGACAGGATACCCTCCTACCTGTCCGACTGCTACCTCTGTCCGACCAATGCACGAGCCGGCGGCAGCCAAAACCCCGACTATACCCACACCTTCGTCTTTACCAACGACTTTGCCGCCCTGCTGCCTGAGTCCGCCACTCGGCCCGCTCCCGACCCCAACGGGCTGCTCGTAAGCGAGCCCGAGCGGGGTGTCTGCAGGGTAATCTGCTATTCTCCGCGTCATGACCTGAGTATCGCCCGCATGACCAAGGAGCAGGTGCGGCCGATCATTGATACCTGGATCGACGAGTATCTCAGCCTGGGCGCCCATGATTTTATCAACCATGTGCAGATATTTGAAAACCGCGGCCTGCTCATGGGCTGCTCCAATCCGCACCCCCACGGGCAGATCTGGGCCGGATCGACGATTCCCAATCTGCCCGCCAGGGAGCTGGAGCAGCAGCAGCGCTATCTCCATAAGCACGGCAGCTGCCTGCTCTGCACCTATCTGGCCCGAGAGCTCTCCGATGGGGAAAGAATCCTGTTCGTCAACGACTCATTTGTGGTTCTGGTTCCCTACTGGGCCTTCTGGCCGTTCGAAACGATGATCATTCCAACACGCCACCGGGCGTCGATAGAGGCAGCCTCGGAGCAGGAAAAGGCTGACCTGGCCGCCGTCATGATCGAACTGGGCATCTGCTATGACAACCTTTTCCAGACCTCATTTCCCTATTCGATGGGGCTTCACCAGCAGCCGACCGACGGGAGCGAGTATCCGGCCGTTCATTATCATTTTCATTACCTGCCGCCGCTTCTGCGTTCCCGGACCATCAAGAAGCATATGGTCGGATTTGAGCTGCTGGCCACGGTGCAGCGCGACCTGACCGCCGAAGTCGCCGCCGCCCGACTGCGGAACCTGCCCCGGACCCACTACCTCGAGGAACAATAGCTCATGGGTTGCCCCAGCGCCGATCTCACCCACTACCTGAGCCATGGCGGGGCTGAAGAAGGTCTGCTCAGACTCTACGGGAAGACGGGCCTGGAGGAACAGAAAAACAGGTATCAGGGCCTGCTGGCCGACGCCCGGCAACGCTTGGGCGGCCGCTGCAGTTTTCTGGCCAGTGCGCCCGGCCGTACCGAGCTGGGCGGCAATCACACCGACCACAACAACGGCAGGGTTGTCGCCAGCGCCGTCGATCTCGACTGTGTCGCGGCGGCGGTGCCGACTGCAGACAACCGCGTTACCCTCATTTCCAGCGACTACCCCGATCCGATCAGCATAGATCTGGGCAGCCTGGCGCCAAAGCCCGGCGAACGCTCCAGCCCCGAGTCGCTCATCCGGGGCGTAGCGGCGGCCCGCACCAAGCGGGGCTGCGCTGTACCCGGTTTTTCAGCGGTGCTCGACTCCACCTGCACGCCCGGCACCGGCCTGAGTTCATCCGCGGCGTTCTCGGTGCTCATGGGAGGAATCTTCGCCACCCTCGCAGATGAACGTCCGGATCCTGTGCGCCTTGCCCGCGACGGTCAATTCGCCGAGAATAATTATTTCGGCAAGCCCTGCGGTCTCATGGACCAGCTGAGCAGCGCCGCCGGCTACACCCTGGGCATCGATTTCGAGGATCCGGCCAACCCGTTGATCACCCGGATCAAGACCAATTTTGAGGACTGGGGCTACCGTCTGCTGATCATCGATACCGGCGGCAGCCACAGCGACCTGACCGATGACTACGCCGCCGTTACCGGGGAAATCGCCCAGGCTGCCGCCGTCCTGCAGCGCAGCAAGGCCCGGGGGCTGAGCGTCGAGCAGGTTCTCGAGCAAGTGCGACCCCTTCGGGCCGGGGCCGGCGACCGGGCCCTGCTGCGCCTGCTGCATTTTATCACCGAAGACCAGCGGGCCGCGGCGCAGACCGACGCCCTGCTGCAGCATAACTACGACCGCTTCCTGGAGCTGGTGAGACAGTCGGGCAGCTCCTCCTGCACGCTCCTGCAGAACTGCAGCTCGTCGAAGAACAGCCGGGAACAGGGAATTCTGCTGGCCATTTCCCTTACTTCACTATTGTTTCCCAGAGCCGTCTGCCGGGTGCACGGCGGGGGATTTGCGGGAACTGCGCAAGCGTACGTTCCAAAAGATCAGTTCGATGATTATCAATTACTCATGGAGCGGGTGTTTGGAGAGAAAGCAGTGCTACCGGTGCTAATCGGACGGCCCGGATTCTGTTTTTTGAGTGCCGAGGGATGGCTATTTTCAGACACGGGCGACACCCCATGAGACACGTGACCATCACCGATCTTGCCAGGCGACTGAACCTTTCCGCCTCGACCGTTTCCAGGGCCTTGCGTGACCATCCCGATATCAGTGAACAGACCAAGGAACGGGTTCGGGCCATCGCCGCCAAAACCAATTATCAACCCAACCTGATCGCCCAGAGCCTGCAGACCCGCCGATCAAACAATATCGGCGTTAT
>JARRLH010000323.1:0-3858 GCA_037387205.1 Desulfofustis sp. | reverse complement strand
CTTTCAGGATTGCTCCAGAACTTCCCGCAGCTCCGCTTCCTTGTCCTTGGTGAGCGATGTCTTCAAAACCCTGCCCTTGAATCCTTTGAGCTCCTCCAGTACCTTGTCCGGGGCGGCTTTACGCACCAGCACGAAGAGGGCCGAGGTGCCCGGCTGAAAAGTCTTTCCGAGTTCCTTCATGAAATCGTCACTGATGCCGATGTCCCGCAGTTTGCCTGAAAGGGCGCCGGCGCCGGCGCCGATCGCAGCGCCCAGCATTGGATTGAGAAAAATCATGCCGATCAGCATGCCCCAAAAACCACCGCCCATGGCGCCGGCGGCGGTCAGGTTGACCGCCTGGTGCAGCTTGACCTTGCCCTTGTCGTCTTTGGTCACCACCACCACATCTTCCATTTCGATGAGATACTCTTTTTAAAGTTTTGCCAGTTCGGCGCGCATTTCAAACGCCTGGTGTTCGTCGTCAAATCCGATTACGACTAAGTCACTCATGATATTCTCCTTTTCTTAATTCGTTTTGATCGTACCGGTTAGGTTAGATAGCTGAATCGTTGATTTGTCGAATAGTTCCCGCAATTTTTAGTTCACCACACATAAACTGCCGGGAAACATTTTTTTACGAGGGCAACATGTTAAGCTTTAGGCGCCACTCGTTTTTTCTTTGGGGTTGCCAGAGGTATACGGCTTCGCATTGACAACCACGCCGGGCCGCACCTTTTGGGTGCCTTCAACAATTACCTTCTCGCCTTTTTTCAGCCCCTTTTTAATGACCCATTGGCCCTGGTAGCCGCGGCCGATTTCCACGCTGCGCGATTCGACCTTGTTGTCCGCATTGACCACAAAGACCTGCCTGCCGATCTGGGATTCCACCAGCGCCGGCTGAGGGATTAACAGGGCGGCCGGATCCTCACCCAGAATCAGCCGCACCGGGGCATACTGCCCGGGGATCAGATCATAGTCACCGACGGCCTGGTCTTTCTTGTTCGGGATGATGCCGCGCACCAGGACCGTGTCGGTGGCGGGATCGATCTGAAAGCTGATAAAGTTGACCTTGCCCTGCCGGGAGTAAGTGCTGCCGTCCGGCAGCTGGATTTCAATCCGCATATCTTCAATCTCAAACAGCTTGCCCTGGCGTTTGAGCAGCTGGATTTCAAAAACATCGGTGCGGCTGATGTTAAAAATCACATACACCGGATCCATCTGGACCAGGGTGGTTAGCACATCCCGCTGCTGCTGGACCAGGTTGCCGACATTGATCCTTGTTTCCTGGACGCGGCCGTCAAAGGGGGCCGTAATTTTAGTGAAACTCAACTCCAGTTCGGCATTTTCAATGTCGGCTTTGTCTTTTTCCACCGTCGCCAGCAGTTCATCGCGCTTGGCGATGGTGCCTTCGGTTTTTTCCCTCGAGGCCGCCCCCTGTTTGGCCAGCGATTGGTACCGCTTGGCTTCCTTTTGCCAGAAGGCCAGAGCCGCCTGGTCGAGTTTCAGCTGGGCCTTGTAGGCGTCCAGTTTAGCCTTGTAGGGCCGGGGGTCGATGAGGTAAAGCGGATCGCCCATCTTGACAAAGGTGCCTTCTTCAAAATGCCGCTCGTCGATATAGCCGGATACCCGCGGGACAATATCGACGGTCTTGATGGCCTTGATGGTGCCGCTGAATTCCCTGACGATGGGGACTTTTCCCTGGGTAACCTCGGTCACCTGGACATCGGGGGGCGCCGGTTTGACAGGCTGTTTTTTGGCTTTGCCGTCGCAGCCTGACATCAAAAGAACGGTCACGGCAATTGCCGCAAGGATATCAAGCCTGAATTTGAATCGATTATGAGATGTTGTTTGCATGTGAAAAATCCTTTCGTTCATCCTGGCCGAATACGATAGAAATAAAAAAGGCTATTATTGTATCAAACGTCTTTGGTTTTTACATCTGGATCTGTCGCAACCTGGCCCGCTTCAGGTACGGGACCTGCGGCTGGCTGTGGTGATTTTCGCTCCCTGAACCGTTCAATCACATAGTAAAATATCGGTACAAAGATGATTAAAATGGTGGCTACGGTTAGTCCTCCGACCACCGTGGTGCCCAGGGAACGCCTGGCATTGGCCCCCGCGCCGCTGGCGATCACCAGGGGTATCAGGCCGATGATAAAGGCTAGGGCTGTCATCAGAATCGGCCGCAGACGAATGCGGGCCGCGGCCATGGCCGCCTCTAATATACTGGTCCCCTGTCGGCGCTGTTCGGCGGCGAACTCCACAATCAGGATGCCGTTTTTGGCGGTCAGGCCGATCAGCATCACCAGTCCGATCTGACCGTAAGTATCCAGGTCCAGGCCGCGCAGCAACAAGGCCCCCACGGCCCCCATCAGCCCCAGTGGAACCCCCAGCAGCACCATCATCGGCATGGCCCAGCTCTCATACTGGGCGGCCAGCACCAGAAACACGAACACCAGCGACAGCGCGAATATGAGCGGCGCCAGGTTGCCGGCCTTGAGCTGCTGATAGGTCAGCTCGGTCCACTCGGTGCCGAATCCATCGGGCAGCACGGTATCGGCCAGCTCCTCCATGGTCTGGATGGCCTGGCCGCTGCTGTAGCCCGGGGCGCTATTGCCGTTGACGGCGATGGATTTGTACATGTTGTAATGCGGGATGTTGTAGGGGCCGGTCATGGGACTCGTGCGGATGAAGGCACTCAGGTCGATCATTTCCCCATCCTGGTTGCGCACCTTCAGGCGGGTAATATCAGCCTCATCGGAGCGCGCATCGGCTTCGGCCTGCAGATAGACCCGGTAGATCCGGCCGTACTTGTTGAACTCGTTGACATAAACAGAACCCAGGTTGATCTGCAGGGTACTGAAAAGATCGTTCAGCGAGACCTTGCGGGTTTTGGCCTTGGTGCGGTCCACTTCCAGATAGCGTTGGGGCACCGCCGGGCTAAAGGTGCTATACACACCGGCCAGCTCCGGCCGCTTGCGGGCCTCCATAATAAAATTGTCAACCGCTTTCGAAAGCGCTTCGATCCCCTGATCGTTGAGATCCTGAATTTCAAACTTAAACCCACCGGTGGCCGATAGTCCCGGAATCGCTGGGGCGTTGGCAACCATTACCCGCGCCTGGGGAATCCGGCTGACTTTGGCATGCAGCCCGGCCATGACGGCTCCCAGCCGGGTTTGCGGGGTCTGGCGCTCGTCCCAGGGTTTAAGCACAACAAATGCAAAACCGGCGAATGGCTGTTTGACCATGTCGATGACATTATAGCCGGAAATTGCCACGACATCCGCCACTCCCGGAGTTTTGAGCGCAATGTCGGTGACCTGCTTTATAACGGCCTGGGTCCGCTCGATCGTGGCGGCATCCGGTAGTTCAGCGATCACCATGACATATCCCTGATCCTCTTCCGGCACGAATCCGCCGGGTATCGAGGAAAACCAAAACACCGTCAGCAGACACAGGCCGACAAATACGGCCAGCACCACGTACCACATTTTCGCCATCACCCTGACACTGGCGGCATAACCGGACGCCAGTTTGTCAAACCCCTTGTTGAAGGCCCGGAAAACAGCATTGGTTTTGCCCGAACCCGGCCGCAGCAAAATCGCGCACAAGGCCGGGCTCAGGGTCAGGGAATTGAAACCCGACAGACCGACGGCCATGGCAATGGTCAGGGCGAACTGATTGTAAAGCATTCCGGTCATGCCGGGGATAAAGGCCACTGGCACGAACACGGCCATGAGCACCAGGGTCGTGGCGACGATGGGACCGCGCACCTCGTCGACGGCTTCGGCCGTGATCTTTTTCATATCGTGCTGCCCGCCCTCCTCCAGCTTGCGCATGACGTTTTCCACCACCACGATGGCATCGTCCACCACCAGG
>JARRLH010000322.1:0-6166 GCA_037387205.1 Desulfofustis sp. | reverse complement strand
ATCGGCATGCAGCGGCATGTAGGTCTGCTTGCAAATGGGCATCATTACCCCGACGACGTCACTCTCCTGGAAGGCATCGGTGGCGATCACGCCGGTAGCGACCTGCCCCGTCACTATCAACATCGGCACCGAGTCCATGTGGGCATCGGCCACGCCTGTAGTCAGGTTCATTGCCCCCGGCCCGGAGGTGGCCATACAGGCCCCGAGCTGCGGGTTGTCCGTCGAAAGAGACGCTCTCGATAGACCCTGGGCCATAAAGGTTGCTCCCTGTTCATGACGCGACATGATGAACTGGAAGTCCTTTGTTTTGTCCATTTCATCAAAAACCGGCATGATGGTCCCGCCGGTGTAGCCAAAAATGTACTTTATGCCTTTTTCTTTAAGCGCAGACAGCAGCTTTTCTTTTCCAGTCATTGAGAATCTCTCTGAACGATTAAGTGTTAATTTTCATAACCGCAAAATATGAATTGCGCGATGAGTCTGCCTGCTGCTCAGACCTGCGCAAAACAATAATTCCATCCATCTGTTACTGTTCAAAATAAAATCATATTGAGAAAAAACTATATGATTTAATGATCCTTTTGGTATTTCATCTAGCCGTTGGCAAATTAGTTGCTCAATGATTTAGTATTAAAATATTGAAATTAATATAAAAAACATAAATTGAAAAGAAAGGGTAAATTTTTCGACAGCAGCTTATTTCTCTATTATTCTGGTTGATCAACGGCAAATTCGAGGCACGGGTGCGTCAGGAAAAACTCAAAACTATTGCCAAAGTGGCAACGCCCTGTTGAGCAGACTGCCTCCTTTTTCATAAGCACCTGAACTTATGGCACCGTTTAAAATACATCTTTTCCTGCTAATAGCTTTATCTGTTTTGACTCTCGTTGTTATCTCGAGTTGCTCAACCGTTCAGTACAAGAGCGACCCGCAATTGATAGGATACACCGAACAGGGCATTGCCTCATTTTATGCACTGAAATTTCAGTTCCGCAAGACCTCAAGTGGCGAGCGGTTCAATCATCTGGCTCTCACAGCAGCGCACAGAACCTTGCCGCTTGGTACAAAAGTTCGAGTGACGAACCTTAAAAATAATCAAAGTGTTGTGGTCAAGATTAACGATCGAGGCCCCTTTATTGAGGGAAGGATAATTGACTTGACCAGGAATGCATTCAGTAAAATTGGAGATACGCTCCAAGGACTTATCAAGGTTGAGATTGAGGTTATAAATTGAGCCAGTTGCAAAACGATCTTTTCGTCCAAACTCTGCGTTGTGCTCAAAATTTTATCCTCGGAATATCAATCATATGGTTGTGGTAAAATTTCTCGCATGGTTTGATTTTGAACGACAATCTTAGTTTTGCAAAAGGCTCATCTTTTATCTCTGGTCCGCTTGAGGAAAATCACCATCAGAATTAGAGGTGTGCTGCACTTCTATAAAATAGTAGTTTACAAGATCGCCTTGTCACTTAAGAATAGACCGTAAGAGTCACCTTAATCACGTGTGTGGTACCGGTGTCTCCAGAGGGTTAAGAAGATTGGCACCATTCCGAGGACCACCTAATGGATAAAAGAAAACGCTTGACCGCTGAACAGATCATCAAGCAGTACCAAGAAACGATCAGTCATATTGGTGAGCAAAAAAGCAAGGAAGAGCGCAACCGCCACTTTGCCACAATCAGGGATCGGGCCGAGGAGATCGTCCTGCTGCTCAATGCCGATTGTTCTTATGTGTCGGTGGCGGACCAGTTGTGCGATTATCTCGAACTGGATAAATGCGAGCACCTGCGCCAGCAGCTCCTGTGCACGATCGCCATGCTGGAGAGAATTTCACAGATGGAATTGCCCCGGACAACGAGGCTATCCGAAGACGCGCCGCGGGAAATGCTTGTCCGCCATCTCTACAGCGATGTCTGGACGAAGGATAATAATCCCAAGGGTGAGGAGTTCATCAAATTTGTCCATCATCATTTCATCCTGGCCGGGATTCACCTCTCCAGGGAAAACATTACCCGCCTGGTATACAACATTCCCGACGAGCTATTCCAGATCTACGAGAGCCTCAGGGGCAAAGGAGATGAGGGGACAGATTCTGAGTGAACGTTCGAGAGTCGCTCTCTGATCAACTGATCGAATTTATCATCCTTGGCCCACCACTGGCGCGGCTCTATTTCCTTGAACCAAAAGCTCAAGACATCCCGGTACATGCTCAAGTCTTCAAGTGAGTGCAATTTTATTTTTTTACCTGGCCACAAGTCGGCTATGGCCTCTGCTGCTGTCAAAGATAAACACCAATCGCTTTGCTTCATTCTCGCGGGTTTTTTCGGGTTTCCCATGAGCGCAAGCTCGGAGAAAGAAACTGAACGTTGGGCATACGGACCCTGGCAGACCGAGGCTATGCTCTCTCTAGGAAATGAGGTTCTCATTGTTGACTACGGTCAGAATGGGCTGTGGAGTTACAACGGATCCTGGATCCGACTTTCCCACCTGGACCCGCTGCGTATGGTGAAATGGGGTGAATCGGTTCTGGTGGTCGATTTCGGCTCTCACGGGCTGTGGAAATTTGATCAGGCCGAATGGGTTAAAATCGCCTTGTGACCTCTGCTGAGCTTCCCGACAACCAGAATTTTCCATAACCTTGGTCGTGCGCTGAACAAGTTCCCCGCTTTTATCCGGCTGAAGAGCTGCAAATCCTTGTCTCCTGCCGTGCCGGTCCACTCTCGAAAAAGATAATTTTGATGTTCCCGGATGATCGGTGCCAATTCGGCGAGGAGTTGCAGAATACTGCTGCTGTAAGCACTGAGCAGAAAGTAGAAGACCAGAATCCAGACCATCTGAACCAGCAGGTTGCCGGCTCCCCTGGCGAAGCCGACGGCGGCATCGCAAGCTGCATCGATGGCGGGTCCTCTGATAAAAGTTAAGCCTTCTTCCTTTATTCTTGCCAGCGGCTCCTTGGGAACCGGTAAATTGTCCAACAAGGCCACCGCCTTGTCGACCATGACGGTCAGGGTGGATTATGATGTTGAGGGGTTGAGTTATGTGCAGACCGACATAAAGTATCGGAAGAATTGAAACTCAGAGCCATTTACAAAACGATCTTCTCGCCCAAACTCTGCGTTATGCTCAAATTTTATCCTCGGAATATCAATCCTATGGTTGTGGTAAAATTTCTCGCATGGTTTGATTTTGAACGAACATCTTAGTTTTGCAAAAGGCTCCTCATATAAAACAATCCAGATTATCGTTCGCAGTTTTTGAAGAAGTTCACTGTCGCCTCATGAGTGGCCTTAATTGTCGTGTTGGAGAGGGAATGGTCGAAGAGACAAGCTGCAAGAATGATAGATTCATCAAGACCATCACTCCCGATAATGATTATCCAACCATGTCTGGGAGTCCACCCCGCACGACCACGCGATAATTTCATCAGTACGGGCGGCATCGTTCAAACTGGAGCCTAGACAGCAGGGAAAACGCCCAGCATGCCGGGCTTTGACTCAACTTGAAGGGAGAAAATTCATGACACACGAGCTTGGTTTCGAAGAAAAGGTAGAGCAACTTAAACAGAAGGTCAGAAATATGGCGGATGACGCCGACACGGCCCTCATCGAAGAGACGGCCCAGCGTCTTGAAAAGCTCAATTATGCGCCGCCAGTAATCATCTCAATCGACAAATTTTTGCGACTGACCAGAGATTCTCTGCTTGAAGAGATCGACAGGATTCTGGCCTTGCCCGACGCAGAGGCCTGCGCTCTGGCACCGGATGAGCCTAAAAAATGCCAGGATTTACGGCTCCAGTTCATTTCTGTGCAGATTTTTTATTATGAGAAGCTGCTGCTTCTGCGCCACGGTGATATCGAGACCTGGGATGAAATAGACGAGCTCTATGTGCATGATTGAGCTGCATGGGCAGAGGTTATATTAGAAACGGCGGGCCCAGCAGCGGTGAGCGCAACAGTTAAGGAAAATATAACAGCAGTGTGGTTGAAACAGCTCTCATTTCAACCGGCTCGTCACGGTGAGCGGTCTCGGCCAGCCAACCTGCCCTCCTATGATTGGCAGCAGACGTTCTCCTCTTGAAAAATCCTGCGACCGCAGGTATGAATAAGGGCCCGCGGAGGAGTGCCGGAGCGGCTGAACGGGGCGGTCTCGAAAACCGTTGTGGGAGGTGACTTCCACCCAGGGTTCGAATCCCTGCTCCTCCGCCATTTTCCTATTGCAGTCCGAAAAACTCCATGTTCGCCTGGGCCTGACCCTTCAGCGCCTCGTACCCCACCTGGGTGTCACAGCCTATGTTCCTGGCTGCCTGCAGAAATTTGGTGACCTCTGGCTGCATAATCATCTCAGTCACCAGCTGTCGGGGAGTCAGCAGTTCGGGATTTATGGGGAAGGGGTCGTCAAGCTCCATCCCCACCGGCGTGGCGTTGGCAACGATGTCGAACCCGCGGGGATCGGGAGCACCGGTCGACACCTCAACCGCGGGGAAGTAGCGCGCGACGCCGGCAGCCACTCTTTCTGCCTTCTCCATGACGGTATCAAAAATCAGAAGACGACTCACCCCTGCCTCGGCCAGTGCAAAGGCCATCGAACTTCCAGCCCCGCCCGACCCGATAAGCAGCACCGACTTGCCGGCGGGGGATCGACCATTGGCCAGCAGTCCGTTGACATAGCCGACCCCGTCAAAGATGTCTCCCAGCCAGTGGCCGTCGTCCATGCAGCGGATGGAGTTCACCGCACCGACCATCCGGGCCCGTGGAGTTAACTCGTCGACCATCTTCAGGAACGCGGGCTTGTGGGGGATGGTCGGAATGATGCCGTCGAGATTTTTAATTACACGAAAGCCAGCTATGGCCGCTTCGCTGTCAGCGGCTGAAAAATGCAGTGGTATGAAAACCACGTCGAGCCCCTTGTCCGTAGCCAGCTTGTTGTAGAGTTCCGTGGAGCGAACCTGTCTTATCGGGTCTCCCACAACCACATAGACTCGGGTCTCTCCAGTGATGTTCATCGGTGCTGTCAGTTCATTTTTCATTTTTTTATTTCCGAGGGCTGAAAATAATATGGCAACAAGGCATGATTACTCAAAAACCATTATGGAGAAAAATACAATGGTTTCGGTTTTTGGGTAGTGATTTTCAGCTCACAGGTCTGTGCGTTCTCGCTGCTCATGACCGGGGTTCGTTTCTTGGCCGACAGGTACCGTCGGCCGCCGCTCAAACGGATGGTTCCCATGAGCCGCCGTGCGATGGCTTGGCCTCCACCGCGCCTGCGGGCCGATAAGCGTTGAATAATTTGCGTTTCAAGTCTATCATATAAACAGAGTAGTGGGTGAGCCTGATGGCTGAATTTGCGCCCACTCAATAAGTTAGGCGAAGTTGAATGTTTCGTTATCGGGACAAAGACGGTATACTGCCACAATGCAGTACCAAAGATTACACATACGCGTCCCGGCCACCGGCGACGCACTTCTCAGGGTTGGTGACCAGGTCAGAATCGCAGCCAGCGTTATCAATATCAGTGCGGGCGGCATCTGCATCACTGCTCCCTCGCATGTGCTGGAGGACAATGAGTATCATATCGAGATCCTCACCAAGGAGGAGGGCAAGATACAGTTCTCAGGCTTCCCCGTCTATCAGACGGACACCAGTGTGGGCATCAAGATAACCTCGATTGACAAGGAAGATCTGAAGGCGATCTATCGCCTCGTCGAGGGATTTCAGCTCACGGAGGAGTTTATCAAGCACATAGATGAACATGATATTTTAAAAGACTGGCTGGTCGATGATGCCGGCAATGACCTCTCGGTGACCTTCGACACCGGTACAAGCAAAGACGAGTGAGGCTTACCGGGGCAGAACGACCAGAGTCCAATTATTTTTCTCACCCCATAACCGCTTCAGGCGGTTTCGTATCGACAGTACACCCCTTCATTGGCTGCATTGACAGTCCAAGCAAGTACATTTATCTTCTACTGCAGTGCCGCCACCTCTATAGTCTGCCCATCGCTTGAGCAGGATACCGGCGGTGGTATGTTTATGAGGTTACAGAACAGATTAACCAAGGAGGTTCCACATGGCCCATACCTGTCAAAACTGCGGGGCGACAGCAGACGACCCCGGGCATTTATGCAATCCCATACAAAGTACGCTGCACTGCGATTATTGCGGCGAGC